>CAZIMA010000008.1:2096-31246 GCA_964540195.1 uncultured Tissierella sp. | reverse complement strand
ATAGTGGACTTTCTAAAAAAGAAGCAGTAAAGGAAGTTTCAAGTCAATATAAGCTTCCTAAGAACGAAGTATATGCAGAGAGTTTGAAACTTTAGTAGCAGTCTTTATCGAAAGTCTGACCTACATCAATTTGCAAAACACCAAATTGGTTTAGCTCATAAAAAAGAAAAACATTCTAATATTTTAGAATGTTTTTCAAGGATACTACTTATTGGCTAATTCTTCCCTACATGCTGGGCAGATATTTTTGTTCTTAAATTGTTTTACTCCCTTAGCTTGTCCACAAAATATACATGCTGGCGCGTACTTTTTAAGGATTATCTGATCTTCGTCAACGAATATTTCTAATGCATCTCTGACATCTATATCAAGATTTCTCCTTAACTCTATTGGAATTACAACTCTGCCTAAGTTATCTACCTTTCTGACTATACCTGTAGATTTCATCTGTGTTTCCTCCTATAAATTAGTAGTGTGATTAGTATTGTAAAGCTAGTTGTTACATAATTATACCATATTTACAAATAAAGTCAATATATTGGGAATATCCTAGGAGGCATGATGTATAATATAAATAGTGAATTAAAGACAAAAGTATCCGAAATCAATGAACTATTAAATAAAAAATACGAAAAAATATTTGGAAGAGATAGTTTGGAAATTAGAAAATTTATTGAAGATAATATCGGTCAAATAAAGAAGATGGAAAAGCTGGACCAAGACAAACTTATTAGCTTTCATAAAAAGGGAGGAATAGTTGGAGTCGACGGGTCAAACAACCGAATAGGAGGGGCTTATCCCCATTATATTGAAGTCTTCCAAGGCCTGGCCAAATCCACTGCAAGGAAGGATGAACCGATTTTTAAAACCGATATATACACTCCATTAATCTCAGACCTGGAGGAGAACCTCCTGGAAGAAGGGGATAGGATAATGGAGGAAAAAAAGGATAAGAAACTTGCTAATATTGAGATTGAGGCAGCACTGGAAAGTATAAGGCTCAAGCCCCACGCCATAATGATGGACGGAGGCCTAATACGGTATAATATATATGCAGGAGATAAGTGGCAAGATCTAAGAGAAGTTTGTGAAAAGGATGATATTACCCTATTTGGTGTAATCAAGGATATTAAGACATCAATAATTGGAGACAAGCTTATGGAAATGAATCGGGACTTAAGACAGCTTATATATGATCGTGAATTGTTGTTTGGAGTCTTAGACTATGGGGAGATGATACTAATAAGGGATGACGCAAATAGAAAGGAGCCTCAAGGCTATGCATCTGTCTTTCTTCGGTCTTCCCTACAACCTTCGGTTATAGGTATGGATATTATCGATAGCCAAAGGGATAGGCTGGAGGATATGGCAAACCTGGTATTTACCCTTACGCCTGAAAATAGTCGGGGTGTTCCCTTATGGTTGGATATAGTCGATAAGGAAGTAAAAGTCTCCGATGATATAATGAAGGGCCTATTGGAGACTTATATGGATAGGGATGTTTATGAAAGGTTTTTTGTCTCAGAAAGAACGAAGAGAAGTTGAACCGGAGGTGTTTAAATGAAAGTAGTGGGGATTACAACCCAGCAGGAGTTTTTTATTGGCTCTAAGGACCGAAACTTTAGGATCAATGAATTCTTAATAATAGAAGATGGCTATCAAGGGGATTTGCTTGGTGAAGTCGTGGAGGCTAAGACCTATAATAGGTATATTCCCTTAAATATCTATGGGGATTTCGTTGACAACAGTGTATTAGAATCCCTTAAATCCCTAGGTTACGATGTGGATGAGGATACAATCTACATAGCCAAGGTAAGGTTGTTGAATGAGGCTCTTTATCCGGTACAGACGGGTTCGGATGTTAGGCTGCCAAGGTTTATAGAAGTTAGGGACTTAATGATCAAGGCTAAAAAAGAAGATGGCCTGGTCCTTGGAGTCATAAGAAATACAGATGATATGGCAGAAGAGATGGATGAGGACCTAAGAGAAATCCTCTATACCTTTGAAGAAGGTGAGTTGGTGACCCAAAGAGACCTTCCCTATATTTTAGATATAAAATCAATGCACCAATACCCTCACATCGGTGTGTTTGGTGGGTCAGGATCTGGAAAGAGTTTTGGGTTAAGGGTCCTCTTGGAAGAGCTAATGGTTCAAAATATACCTACAATCGTCATGGACCCCCATTATGAAATGGATTTTAGTCAAAAGGCCTTTGAAAAGGATAAGATGCCGATTTTTGAAGAAAAATTTAAGTGCCTTCAAATTGGCATTCACGTGGGTGTAAAATTTGAAGATATATCAGGCCAGGATTTAAAAAACCTACTTGATGCAGCAGGAAGACTTACGGATTCTATGAACAATGTTGTAGATGTCCTCTTTAAGAGGAGGGACTCCTATACCAGCTTTTCCAACAGGTTACAGATGCTGGCTGAAGCCCAGGAAGAGGGGAATTCCGGTAAGATTGAAGCTAGGATTGAAAATGCCAGGGACGATGAGGAGAGAAAGGCTTGGAAAGAGAGAAAGGAACTCTTCGATTCCTTCGACAAGTCCTGCCCATATAGTTCTGTAAGGGGTATAGCATGGAGACTTAAGCGCCTTGGAAATGATGGCGTCTTTTCTAAGGATATTAGGGAAATTGAAGAAGGCCTACAAAATGGAAAACTTATGGTTATCCAGGGGAACACCCGGATTTTACAGGTTTTTTCTACCTACCTATTAAGCAATCTCTATCATAAGAGAAGGGACTATAAGGATGCCCTGTATAAGAAGACCCATGCAGACTATTTTCCACCATTTATAATCGTCACCGATGAAGCCCATAACTTTGCTCCTAAAGGTTATGATTCACCAGCCAAATCCATATTAAAGGAGATTTCCCAAGAGGGAAGAAAATATGGGGTCTTCCTAATATTGGCAACTCAAAGGCCAACCCTTTTGGATGAAACTATAACGGCCCAATTAAATACTAAGTTTATCTATAGGACCGTAAGGGCATCCGATATTCAGACCATTAAGGAGGAAACGGATTTAACTATAGAGGAAGCCAAGAGGTTACCTTATTTAAGAACAGGAGATGTATTTATTTCATCTGCATCTATGGGAAGGACTATATATGCAAGAATAAGGGCTGCATATTCCACCAGCCCCCATGTAGAAAATCCCTTTGATGAGTTGAAATCCAGGGCAAAGGAAGATGACGACAAATTCTATGAGGTCATTTTAGATAAGCTTCCCATTAATGAATCAGACCTAATCCATGTAATATCAGAACTGGAAAAAGACCATAAGCTAAGTCTGACAATAGATTCCCTTGAAGGAAAGCTAAAACAGATGTCCAATAAGGGATATATTAGTAAAGAAGAGACCATTTTTGGGTATAGATACAAGAGAAGCTGATTCTTTTGTATCTTTTTTTCCCTTGTCTTATCTGAATAATGTGGTATTTAAAATATAAATATCGATTAAAGTAGTATTAAATCTATTTATAACATTGTTAAATCTTTGCTAATTTAACAATTTTCGATAAATTATTCCGCTTTAGTGTGTTATAATTATTAGTTAGTAAGGATAGTTTCTGCTTTCAGTGTGTTATGGTTTGATAGCAATTTCTACTGATATTTTAAATGGTCGAAAATTTGGGGGGATTAATATGAGTGTTATTGCAAGGGAATATAATTACATAGATTACGGTGAAATGGATGCTTTTCTTTTTCATGAGGGCACTTTTTATCGCTCTTATGAATTTCTGGGTGCCCATTTTGTAGTTGAAGATGGAATTGAAGGCTATAGATTTGTGGTGTGGGCTCCAAGAGCTAGGGAAGTATACCTCACAGGGGATTTTAATGATTGGAATGAGACAAGCTTACCAATGAAAAGAATTGGAGAAAGTGGTCTGTGGAACATAGTGGTTTTCAATGCTGAGGAATATGACTGCTACAAATATAGGATTATTTCCCAAGAGGGGGAGGTCCTATTCAAGGCAGACCCATATGGATTTCATGCTGAGGAACGGCCTAAGTCTGCATCAAAAATTTCTAATATTAAGGGGTTTGAATGGGGAGACCATGCTTGGTTTAAAAGGAAAGAAAAGGACCAATACAATCAGCCTATGAATATTTATGAGCTAAACCTCCTATCTTGGAAGCAAAAGGAAAATGGTGAGGCCTATTCTTATAGAGACCTGGCAGATGAGCTTATTCCCTATGTGAAGGAAATGGGCTATACCCATATAGAGCTGATGCCTATAATGGAGCATCCCTTCGATGGTTCTTGGGGTTATCAAATAACAGGTTATTTTGCACCTACCAGTAGGTACGGAACTCCAAAGGACCTAATGTATTTAATAGATGAGTGCCATAAGAAAAATATAGGAGTGATCCTGGATTGGGTACCTGTCCACTTCTGCAAGGATGCCCATGGTTTAGCCCGTTTCGATGGGACCTATTGTTTTGAATCAGCTGATTTAATAAAGGCGGAAAATGAACAGTGGGGGACCCTAAACTTCGACTACACCAAGCCGGAGGTAATAAGCTTTCTTATTTCCAATGCCATGTATTGGCATGATTATTACCATATAGATGGTTTAAGGATAGATGCAGTAGCCTATATGTTATATTTAGATTTTTCGGGTAAAGATATAAAAAACCAACATGGTGGCAGGGAGAACCTGGAAGCAGTAGAATTCATTAGGAAGATGAATAAGGTCATCTTTGAGCATTATCCCGATACAATGATGATAGCTGAGGAATCCACTGCATGGCCTAAGGTAACCCACCCAATCCATGAGGGGGGTCTGGGCTTCAATTACAAATGGAACATGGGGTGGATGAACGACATCCTGGAGTACATGGAAACGGATCCGATTTATAGGAAAGACCACCATAATGCCCTTACATTTACTATGACCTATGCATTTTCTGAAAACTATATCTTGCCCTTTAGCCATGATGAGGTTGTACATGGAAAGAAATCCATGCTTGATAAGATGCCCGGAGCATATGAGGAAAAATTCTCAAACCTGAGGCTTTTATACCTTTATATGTTTGCTCACCCTGGGAAAAAACTCCTATTTATGGGTGGTGAATTTGGACAATTTATTGAGTGGAACGAATGGCAAGGATTAGATTGGCATTTATTAGATTACGAAAGTCATCATAAATTAAGGGCCTATGTAATAGAATTAAATAAGCTCTATAGAAAGGAGGATTGTCTTTACTCTATAGACAACTCCTATGATGGATTTAATTGGATAGAACATTCAAACCATCAAGAGAGCATTATATCCTTTGAAAGAATCGCCCAAAATGGGGACAAACTTATAGGTGTTTTTAACTTTACTCCTGTAAGTAGAGAAGACTATCCTGTAGGTGTGGACTCCCTTGGCCAATACAAGACTATTATAAATAGCGATCACAAGAGATTTGGTGGTTCTACTCCAAGGGTAAAAACATATAAGGCAAAAGAGGAGCCATTCCATGGAAGGGATTACTCCATAAGAGTTGATTTGCCCGGATTGACGGGTGTGTTTCTTAAGTACAAAAGGTAATAAGGGGGGATTTTTATGTATGAAAATAAGGTTGTAGCCATGCTTTTGGCAGGTGGACAGGGATCCCGACTAAAAGCACTGACAAGAAAGGTAGCAAAGCCGGCAGTATTATTTGGTGGAAAGTATAGGATCATAGACTTTGCTCTAAGTAATGCAACAAACTCAGGGATAAATGATATAGGGATTCTAACACAGTATAAACCTTACTTATTGAATACACATATAGGTATAGGTAGTGCATGGGATTATGACAGAAATTATGGAGGACTTAGGGTTCTTCCTCCATTTACATCTGAAGATGGGGGACGTTGGTACACGGGAACAGCCAATGCTATCTTTGAAAATATCGACTATCTAGATGAATTAGATCCCGAATATGTATTGATACTTTCAGGTGACCATATCTATAAGATGGATTATAGAACCCTGCTAAAAGCTCATAAGGAAAAAAATGCAGATGTTACCCTGGCTGTAATGGAAGTCCCATGGGATGAAGCATCCAGATTTGGTATAGTCAATGTTGATAAAGATAATAGGATAGTAGAATTTGACGAAAAACCTGAAAACCCAAAGAATAATATGGCTTCTATGGGAATCTATATGTTTAACTGGAAGGAATTAAGAAAATATCTTATTCAGGATAATGAGGTTAAGGCTAGTGAAAATGATTTTGGGAAAAATGTTCTGCCGTTGATGTTAAATGAAGAAAAGAAGATGTATGCATGGAGTTTCGATGGCTACTGGAAGGATGTAGGAACAGTTAGAAGCTACTGGGAAGCCAATATGGACCTGTTAGATCCTAACAATAGGTTGAATATTTATGATACTAGCTGGAGGATATATACCAAGTCCAAGAACTTGCCTCCTCATTATTTAGGCAGGGGATCTGTTGTGAAGAATTCCCTTATAAACGAAGGTTGCTTGGTAAAGGGAGAAGTAACTAATAGTATTCTATTTAGTGGAGTTGAGATAGAAAATGGGGCAAGGGTAAATAACTCTGTAATACTATCTAATTGCATAATCAAAGCAGGTGCCCAAATCAATAATGCTGTAATAGTAGAAGATGTAATAATTCAAGAAGGTGAAAAGATAGGAGAAGAATGTGACGATAAAATCTATCTTGTAACTGAAAAAGGCTATACGATAGAATAGGGGGGACATTTATGGAAAATTGCCTTGGAGTAATAAGTGGAAATGGGGAAAAGAATTTTGGCGCTTTGTGTAAAAATCGCCCTGTATTTATGTTACCATTTGGGGGAAGATATAGATTAATCGATTTTACATTATCTAATATGGTCAATCATGGAATAAGGACCGTGGCAGTATATACCGGGGATAAGTTTAGGTCTGCTATGGACCACTTAGGAAACGGAAAGCCTTGGGATTTAAATAGAAGGTTTAATGGTTTGTTTTTATTTCCACCGGTAAATAACAATGACCCAATACCTCGCATAGGGGATATTTCTGAATACTACTCTACCTTGTCATTTTTTGAGCAGTCCAAGGAAGATAGTGTGCTAATAATCAATCCCAGCTATATAGGAACTGTCAATCTGGACGATGCATATAGGCACTATAGAGAAAGTGGAGCAGATATTACCATTCTTTACAAGAAGCAGGTGGATCCATGGGGTGAATATATAAACTGTGACAAGGTACATCTCAACAAGGATGGAAGCGTTATAACCATGGGTTTGAATCTGGCAACAGAGAAGGAATTCAACATGTATATAGGCATAGTGTTGATAAAGAAGCAGGTTCTTATGGATATCGTAAAATCCTCCATTGAAAAAGGAGATGCTGCATATTTAAAGCAGGCTGTTATGATCAATAAGGATAAATATGAAATAAATTCCTTTGAGTTCCAGGGCCATATTGAAAATATCCGAAATACAAAGGCCTATTATGATTCCAATATGGACCTATTAAATAGGAAAATAGCAAGAGAGTTATTCTTCGATAAAGGTACTGTATTTACAAAGGCTAAGGATGAGCCTTCTACCTTATACACGGATACATCAGTAGTGCAGAATTCACTAATTGCAAATGGATGTATAATAGAAGGCCATGTTGAAAATTCTATAATATTTAGGGGAGTTCATATAGGAAAAGGTGCAATAGTAAAGAATTCCATTATAATGCAGAAATCAGAAATAAAGGCCGATGCCATAGTAGTAAATACAATTATGGATAAACATGCAGTCATTGGAGAGAGAGTTAGAATTGCAGGAAGCTCAGTGATGCCATATATTGTTGAGAAATATCAAGAGATAAAGGAGGGTTGATGACCCATGAAGATTTTATTTGCAGCATCTGAAGTAGTTCCATTTATTAAGACAGGCGGCTTGGCAGATGTTGCGGGGTCTTTACCCTTGGCGATTAAGAAGGCAGGACATGACATTCGCGTAGTAATGCCATTATACTCAGGCATAAAGGAAGAGTATAAAAGCAAAATGAAAAAGATAATGGACTTCAATGTGGATTTAGGTTGGAGAAGGCAATATGCAGGTATTCTTACCTTGGAGAAGGAAGGTGTAACCCACTACTTTATCGACAATGAATTCTATTTCAATAGATATAATGTCTATGGTGAATATGACGACGGGGAAAGATTTATCTTCTTTCAAAAGGCCTTGGTCTTAATGTTAAAAAAGTTGAATTTTAAAGCTGATATTGTCCATGCAAATGATTGGCATACAGGCCTAGTCCCCCTATATATTAAGGACTTTGCTAAGGGGGATAATTTTTATAAGGATATGAAGAGCATTTATACTATCCATAATTTGAAGTATCAGGGGGTATTTCCGGCAGGCATAATGGAGGATGTAGGGGGCCTTTCTAGGGATTATATCACTGAAGACGGATTGAAATTCTATGATGCAGTGAATTTTATGAAGGGTGGAATAGTATATAGTGATGGATTGACTACTGTATCTAAAACATATGCGGAGGAGATTAAGACCAATTACTACGGAGAAGGATTAAATGGAATCATAAGGGACCATGAATATAAGCTTTATGGAATTGTAAATGGAATAGACTATGATGTATATAATCCTGAAACTGACCTAAATATAATGAAGAATTACAATATAGCTACTATTGAAAATAAAGCCATAAATAAGGAAGCTCTACAGAAGCTCTATAATTTACCCCAAGATAAGGATATACCTGTAATCGGTATGGTAACTAGGATGGTTAAGATGAAGGGCTTGGACCTTGTAAGGCATATATTAGAGGAACTTTTACAAAATGATATTCAATTTATCCTACTTGGAACAGGGGATAAGGAATACGAGGATAGCTTTAACTATTTCCAAAACAAGTACCCTAATAAAATTAGGTCTAGAATCTATTTCAACGAAAAAGAAGCCCATTTAATATATGCGGGAGCTGATATGTTCTTGATGCCGTCTCTGGCTGAACCCTGTGGTATATCTCAGTTAATATCCTTAAGGTATGGGACCCTACCCGTTGTTAGGGAAACCGGAGGCTTGAAGGATACAGTAATTCCTTATAATGAGTTTAGCAAGGAAGGAAATGGATTCTCATTTAAGAATTTCAATGCACATGATATGCTCTTTACTTTAAGGAGGGCCCTAGAACTATACCAGGATAGAAAAGAGTGGCGGCAAATTATTAAGAATGCTATGGGCTCAAAAAATGATTGGGAGACCTCTTCCGATGAATATATAAGCATATATAAGAGGCTTAAACAACAATGGGAGTGAAGAGAGCCAATGGACAGAACAGCCTTTAAAGAAAAATTAGAACTTGGCCTATATCAGATAGGAGGCAAATCCCTTGACATGGCAGATGATTATGACCTCTATACCAGTCTTGGTATGGTACTTAGAGAATTAATAGGGAAAAACTGTGCTAAGATAAATAAAAGGGATGAAGACGAAAAAAGGATTTCCTATCTTTCGATGGAGTATTTGCCCGGAAGGCTTATGAAAAAAAACTTGCTCTATTTGGGCTTATACGAAACAGCCAACTCTGTTTTTAAAGAAATAGGAAGACCTTTAGATGATATATTAAGTGTAGAAAATGACCCAGGCCTTGGAAATGGAGGCCTGGGTCGTCTTGCTGCCAGTTTCCTTGACTCAATGGCAAATCAGGGGGTCCCGGGCATTGGCTATGGCCTAAGATATGAATCGGGCTATTTTAAGCAAAGTATAATAGAAGGCTTTCAAAGAGAATTACCTGATAACTGGCTTGAAGAACCATATATATGGGAGTATAGGAGAAGGGTTTCCTTTGAAGTTAGATTTGGTGGCAATGTGGAGATCCATGGCTCGGGCCAAAGTCTTGAGTTTAAACATGTAAATTATGAAAGGGTAAAGGCCGTATGTTTTGATATTCCCTATTTAGGATATAAAAAGACCAATGTGACCTTCTTAAGACTTTGGTCAGCTCAGACCTATGAAGGTGTTGACTACAACCTATTTGCAGGAGGTTATCAATCGGATTCCTTTTTAAATATTGATAAAGCCCGTGCCATAACTCAATTTTTGTACCCAAATGATACCAGCTCCGATGGAAAGAAGTTGAGACTAAAGCAAGAATATTTTTTGGCATCTGCAGCTATCCAGGATATAGTTAAAGAATATATGGAATCGGGGAAAAATATAAAAGATCTTTACCTATATAGGAATATTCATTTAAATGACACCCAGCCATCTTTTGCAATACCTGAACTGATGCGAATACTACTAGATGAACACGGACTCCCATGGGTAGAAGCTTGGAATATAGTTGTCAATACATTTACCTTTACAAACTATATGATACTAAAAGAAAAGATGGAAATATGGGATATTGATTCCGTCAAGGAAATACTTCCTCGAATCTGGCTAATCATAGAGGAGATAAACCACAGGTTTGTATATGAATTAAAAAACGAGTTGAATATAGGTGATTATGGAAGCCTAAGGGACCTGTCTATTATAGAGGATAATTATATAAAGATGGTAAACCTTAGTTTGGCAGGGTCTTACAGCATCAATGGAGTAGGGGACCTCCATACAAGCATTCTAAAATCAAGGCTCTTAAAGAATTTCTATGGATTATTTCCTGAAAGTTTTTCTGATATAATCAGTGGGACCACACATAGGAGGTGGGTCTTGGGAGCTAATGAACTGCTATCCAAATATCTAAGTGAAAAAATTGGGCCTGGATTTATCCTTGAACCAAAGGAATTAATTAAACTCTTAGATTATCAAGAAGATCTTTCTACCTTAAGGGAATTAAATAGGATAAAGCATGAAAATAAAATTCGTTTATCAAATTATATAATGAAAAAGCAAGGGATAAAAATCAGTCCCTATGCCTTGTTCGATGTTCATATAGAGAAAATTCATGAATATAAAAGGCAGCTTTTAAATATACTTCATGTGATACAACTTTATCATAGGCTTAAGGAAAACCCAAATCTGGATGTAATACCTAGGGTGTTTATATTCGGAGGTAAGGCAGCCTATGGTCATTATGCAGCAAAGGAGATTATAAGGCTTATAATAAGCGTTTCAAATACAATAAATAGGGATTTTACTATTAAAGAGAAGTTAAAAGTCGTATTTATAGAGGATTTAAACGTAAGCAAGGCTGAAATAATCATACCTGCAGCAGATGTATCAGAACAAATTTCAACTCCTACAAAAGAAGCCCCAGGTACTGAAAATATTCAGTTGATGATGAATGGTGCCATAAGCTTGGCGAGTCTGGATGGAACCAATATGGAGATTGCAAGAGAAGTAGGGGAGGAAAATATAATCCTATTTGGTCTAAAGGATTATGAAATCTATGAATACACGGATAATAATAGCTATAACCCACGAGAAATATACTATAAGGATAGGGTCATTCGGCAGGTTGTTGATTCCTTGATTCAAAAGGATGGAATAGGATTTGGAGACTTTAGGTTAATCTACGACTTGTTGACTAAGTATAACGATAGCTACTTTATATTAAAGGATTTTCAAAGCTATAGGAAAGCCCAGGATAAAATAAATATACTATATAGGTCTAGGGAAAGATGGAGCAAGATGTCCCTGATAAATATAGCAAATTCCGGCAAATTTTCCTCGGATTATACAGTAAGGAAATACGCTGAAGAAATATGGAGGCTATAGTATATAGGTAAGAGTGAAAAGGGGGTATTTTATGTGGTTCCATGACCTTCCAACGACGAAAAAAAAACTAGGCATGATATATAGCCCAAAAGAGACCCTCTTTAGGGTATGGGCACCATTAAAGGATAAGATAAGTCTTTTAATATATGATAATGGTCAGACTTTGGAGAGAAAGTCCTTTCTAATGAACAGGGGAAGTGACGGAGTTCATGAAGCCCTTATAAAGGGTGACTTAAAGGGTAAATTCTACACCTACCTGGTAGATGGCAATAAAGAGGTAACAGATCCTTATTCCTTATCCTCCTCTATGAATTCCTTGCGGTCTGCAATAATTGATCTTGGGGATACCAATCCGGAGGGTTGGGAAAATCATACTATACCTTATAATAGAAGAAATTGTGATGCAATAGTATATGAAGTTCATATTAAGGACTTTACAGGAGACCCTACATCCGGTGCCCTCTATAGGGGTAAGTATTTAGGCTTTGCAGAGAAGAATACTGAGTACAATGGATTATCCACCGGAATAGCTCACCTTAAGGACTTGGGAGTAACCCATGTCCACATAATGCCGGTTTCTGACTTTATCTCAGTAAGGGAGGATAAGGAGCTTTTCTTTCAAGATGGTAATTATAATTGGGGCTACGATCCGGAACTCTTTAATGTGCCGGAGGGTTCCTATGCTACAGATCCCGAAGATCCCGTCTGTAGAATAAAGGAGCTTAAGACCATGATAATGGCCCTTCACGAATCAGGCTTTAAGGTGATTTTAGATGTTGTCTATAACCATACCTTTAGGTCTTTGGACTCCAACTTTAACGTTTTAATGCCTAATTATTATTATAGGTCAAATGAAGACGGAAGCTTTTCCAATGGAAGCGGTGTTGGTAATGAAATAGCCTCTGAGCGTACTATGGTAAGAAAGTTTATAATTGATTCTTTGGTCTATTGGACAGAGGAATACAAGGTAGATGGTTTTAGATTTGATTTAATGGCCCTTATCGATATAGATACAGTGGAAGAGGCCCTTACAAGGCTCAGGGAGATAAAGCCTGATATATTCATATATGGGGAGCCTTGGACCGGTGGAATTACGGCCTTATCCCATACTAAAACCACAACTAAGGGGACTCAACAGCATAAGTCCTTTGCCCTATTTAATGATAATTTCAGAGATGCCTTAAAGGGAGACAATGACGGTCATACAAAGGGATTTATTCAGGGCAACCTAGATTGTAAGCTTGCCACGGAAACAGGCATTGCAGGTTCCATTTATTATGATGATGGGCATATAGGATTTGCGGGCCACCCAAGGGAGACCATAAACTATTTGAATTCTCATGATAATCTTATATTTGCAGATAAAATAAAGGCTGTATTCCCAACTATTGATAACGAAGGCTTGGCAAGATTGAATAATTTTGCCTTCAGTATATTATTAACATCTCAAGGGATACCCTTTATCCATGCAGGAAATGAGTTTCTAAGGACTAAGAAGATGGTTCATAACTCCTATAACTCTGACTTGGATATCAACGGCATAGATTGGTCCTTAAAGGAGAGGAACCTTAAGGTGTATAAGTTTATGAAGGACTTAATAAGGCTTAGAATGACTTATAAGTGCTTTAGAATGACGGGAGTAGAAATAATTAAGAAAAAGCTCAAGTTCCTAGAATATTCAGGTCCCTGTACCCTTGTGGAATATACCTTGGAAGTGGAGGAGGATTGTAAATACCTCCTTGTAGTCCATAATCCAAACCCTCATAGTTGCTTTATAACTGTAGCTGCAGTAAAGGAACATATAATTAAGAGTTACAGTCCTAATTTAGATGGTATCGAACTAAAGTTAATATTTGATGAAAATGGGCTTGTAGATAAAGCTCTAAAAAACGGAGTAGCTCATGGTATAAACGTTCCTCATTTTTCGACAATAGTATATGAAATTACAAAAAGATAAAAGATAGGCTCCTAGGAGCCTATCCTTTATCTTTTTTATTCAAGTACATAAACTTTTACGTTTCTTCTGCCGAAGTTGATGCATTCAGAATAAGTATTAAAATACAAGTCTATCTTGTTTCCTTTAATGGCTCCTCCTGTATCTTCTGCTACAGCAAATCCATAGTCTTTAGTTCCGTCGAGGGATTCGATATAAAGCTTGGTTCCAAGTGGTATAACCCTTGGATCAACAGCTACTACACCAGGCCTTGCCTTTGTACCGGAGGCAGTAATACCATAGTATTTATTACCTGGTCTTTTACCAGTGCTTGCATAAGATGAATCATATGCACTGGCATTCATAGTAATTACTCTTTTATATCTTGTGTCTCCTCTTGATGTTGTAATAACTTGTTCCCTTGAGCCTTTTTCAACTATTCGAGGTATTGGCTCTGAAACTATTTCATCCTTTACTACAACAGAAGAATCAAGAACACCATTTATATATATATTTTTAGTTTCTGACCTTCTGAGGCCAGTTTTTCCTTCCTGAATTACTTTTACCACGCCTCTGTCGAGTTCTTTATTCATGGTAACTTGCTCTTCATAAGGAATTTCGCTTTCATGTTTTTCAACAAGCTCTACAACCCGATATAACTCGATAGTTGTATTTGGTCCTATTTCCTTATCCAGAGCCGGGAAGGTATAATCCATCCCTCCTAACTCAATATTTTGATCCTTTAAGATATCTTTAACTTTACTGTGTATTGATGTAATCTCCAATAAATCCCCATTAACGTCAATGGTATATTTTTTTGGATTTTTTATTATTATGTCTATATCATTCTTAATTTTCGCTGATAATGGAAGGCTAATATATCCACCTTCTTTTAAGTTAATACCTTCGGTGTCAAGAAATTCCTCAACTGTTTTGGAGTAAGAAACCACCTCAATAATTTCTCCATCCAGATTTAGGGAAACCTCATTCCCCCGGTACATGTAAAACCCTAAAGACAATGTTGCTACTATAGCGAGGATCACAAGGACTTTAAACTTACCTGCCTTTTTGATCAAACTGCTATTCATAATTTACCTCCTTAAATTTGTTACAAATGGCATAAGTTTTGTAACCATTTTGTAACTTTTCTCGGCTATTTTGATATTGTAATCCATTAATCTCCACTTGTCAAATTTTTGAGTCCATATTCGCAATATTTTAATAATTCATAATTAAGCATAATTCAATTTACTTATCCATTGGTATAACTTACCTAAAACAATCGATGACAGTTTATGGATTACATATTATGGAAACGAATTTAGCACACTATTGTATAGCCCCTATAGTACACTAAATATATCTTTGCCACATAATTTAATGATATTCATCAGTCAGAAAAAAATACCATGTTTTTCATTGTGAATTGTGAATCGTGCATTGTGAATTGGTTTTCTATTGACTTTCCATATATTTCTTGGTATAATATTTACCTGAATGAAGAAATCTATTTACAATGTTTTCATACCAATGATAATGATGGGAAGAGTAGGATTGACCTTATTCCTTAGAGAGCCGGATATGGTGAAAACCGGCGAATAGACAATCTGAAGATGGCCCCTGAATTTCACCGTCTAAAAGACTGTGACGGATATAGCCGTTATCCTATATGGTTTTTAACCTATTGAGTTCCAAATCGTAAGATTTGGATAAATTAGAGTGGTACCGCGAATTCAACCTTCGTCTCTATTGTGAGATGGGGGTATTTTTTATTTTATAAGGAGGATTTTATGTCAAAGCCAAAATTTTATCTAACGACCCCGATTTATTACCCAAGTGACAATCTACACATAGGCCACACCTATACTACAGTAGCTGCAGATTCTATAAAGAGGTTTAAGAAGCTTCAAGGTTATGATGTATTCTTTACAACAGGGTCTGATGAACACGGACAAAAAATTGAAACTAAAGCAAAGGAAGTAGGCCAATCTCCTAAGGAATATGTTGACGGAATAGTAGCAAATATAAAGAAGCTTTGGAAGATGTTGGAGATCGACTACGATGCATTTATTAGATCTACGGATGACCACCATGAAAAGGCAGTACAAGAGATTTTTACAAAGCTATATGAAAAGGGAGAAATCTATAAGGATGTATACAAGGGCTACTATTGTACGCCATGCGAATCCTTCTGGACTGAATCCCAATTGAAGGATGGACACAAGTGTCCTGACTGTGGAAGAGAAACCCATATTGCAGAAGAAGAGGCCTATTTCTTTAGACTTTCAAAATATAGGGATAAATTACTGAAGCTATATGAGGATAATCCTGAGTTCATCCAACCTGAATCCAGAAAGAATGAAATGGTAAACAATTTCTTAAAGGATGGATTAGAGGACCTATCCGTTTCCAGGTCAACCTTTGACTGGGGAGTAAAGGTTCCGTTTGATGATAAACATGTAATCTATGTATGGATAGATGCTTTATCCTGTTATTTGACAGCTCTTGGTTATGGAAGTGAAGACCAAGAGAAGTACAAGGAGTTTTGGCCTGCAAATGTTCACCTTGTAGGAAAGGAAATAGTAAGATTCCATACTATAATCTGGCCAGCACTTTTAATGGCACTTGATATTCCTCTTCCAAAGAAGGTGTTTGGACATGGCTGGATACTATTTGAAGATGATAAGATGTCTAAGTCCAAGGGAAATGTAATCTATCCTGAGCCTATTATTGAGTTATATGGAATAGATGCCTTAAAATATTTCCTTCTAAGGGAATTTACTTTTGGATCTGATGGAAGTTTCTCAAGAGAAAAATTCCTACAAAGACTAAACTCGGATTTAGCCAATGACTTAGGAAATCTCCTTAGTAGAACTATATCCATGGTGGAAAAATATAACGAAGGAATAATTCCAGCTCCAAATGGGGAAGAAGAATTCGATATAAACCTAAGAGAGATGGCTATAGCTGCTGCTGCTAAGGTAGAAGACCATATGGATAAGCTAAGCTTCTCAAATGCCTTAGAGGAAGTATGGAAGTTGGTTAGAAGGTCTAATAAATATGTAGATGAAACTCTTCCTTGGGTTCTTGCTAAGGAAGGCAATAAGGAAAGACTGGATAGCGTATTATTTAACCTATCAGAATCCTTAAGAATTATTTCAATTTTAATTAAGCCATTTATGGAAAATACATCTACAGAAATCCGTAGACAGCTGGGAATAAACCTAGAAGCTGCATGGGAAGCTTCCAAGGTGTGGAACCATGCTTCAGTAAGTATTGTAGGAAATAAGGTTAGTAAGGGAGAGGTAATATTCCCTAGACTTGATATTAAAAAAGAACTTGAAAGATTAAATGAGGTTAACCAAAAGTTAATAGATGCAAGGTCAGGCAATGGACAGAAGGAAGAGGCAAAAGCAGAGCCTAAGTCCAAGGTGGAAGAAAAGGTAGAAGAAGTTGAAGAAATACCTGAAATAACTATAGATGATTTTGCTAAGGTGCAGCTTAAGATAGCCCAAGTAGTAGCTTGTGAAAACCATCCTAAGGCAGATAAGCTATTGGTATTGACCCTAAAACTTGGAGAAGAGACTCGTCAAGTTGTCTCTGGAATTAAGAAATGGTACTCTCCAGAGGATTTAGTGGGTAAAAAGGTAGTGGTAGTTACTAACTTAAAACCTGTTAAGCTTAGAGGGGTAGAATCCAGAGGAATGGTTCTTGCTGCAGAGGATTCTGAAGGGAACTTAAGCCTATTGACGCCAATAGGAGATGTTGCACACGGAGCAACTATATCTTAGGAGGAAAATATGTTTATAGATAGTCATGCCCATCTTGATGATGAGCGCTTTGATGAAGATAGAAAGGCTTTAATAGAAAGCTTAAAGGAAAATAAAATTGAGTTGGTTATAAATATAGGCTATGATATAGGATCCAGTAGGGCTTCTGTAGACCTGGCTAAAGAATACGAAAATATCTATGCAGTCGTGGGGGTCCACCCTCACGATGCACAAGATGTTTCAGAGGATTATCTTGAGGAGCTAAAGGAGCTTTCGCAAGAGGAAAAGGTAGTTGCAATAGGAGAAATAGGCCTAGACTTTTATTATGATAATTCGCCTAGGGATATTCAAAGGAAGGTTTTTTTAGACCAGCTTGAATTAGCAAGACAGCTTGATTTACCCGTTGTAATCCATACTAGGGATGCAAACCAGGAAACCTTTGAAATCCTCAAGGAGGCACAAGCTAAGGGTACGAGGGGTGTCCTACATTGCTATTCAGGCAGCCCAGAGATGGCTCTAGAATATATTAAGCTAGGATACTATATCTCCCTAGGTGGACCTGTAACCTTTAAGAAGGCTCGGGTTCCTAAGGAAGTGGCTAAAGTAGTACCCCTAGATAAACTCCTAATAGAGACGGATTGCCCATACCTAACTCCTGAGCCCTTTAGAGGAAGGAGAAACGAACCAAAATATGTAGCCTATACAGCTGAGGTCATAGCTGAAATTAAGGGTATAAGTATAGAAGAATTGGTAGAAGCCACAAGTAGAAATACCAAGAATGTATTTGGGATAAAAGAATAGTTTTGTCATTCTGAGTGAAGCGAAGAATCTCGGGTCTAAGACTCAAAAGAATGACCTTGACAAATCTAAAGGAGTCCTTATGTATTATATTTATATTCTTACTAATAAATCTAATAAGGTATTATACGTTGGCGTTACTAATGATTTAGTACGCAGAGTTTACGAGCATAGGAATAAACTTGTTAAAGGATTTACAGAAAAGTATAATGTTAATAAATTAGTATGTTATGAATATGTTGAAGATGTAGTATCTGCAATCGAGAGAGAAAAGGAAATAAAGGGTTGGAATAGAGATAAAAAGATAGCTTTAATTAATGAGAAGAATCCCTTATGGGAAGATTTATATGAAGGGATTAATTAAAACCCGAGATCCTTCGATAGCATTGATTATACTGTCCGTCTCAGGATGACAGACAACGATTTAATAATGAGGTGTAAAGTGATAAAAGAAGTTATAGTAGTAGAAGGAAAAGATGATATAACTGCTGTTAAGGCTGCATTGGAATGTGAAGTAGTTGCTACCAATGGCTTTGGATATAATAAGGAATTTGTGGAGACCTTAAAGACCATAAGCGAGAGAAGGGGAATTATAATCCTAACGGATCCTGACTATATGGGTGAGAAAATAAGAAGAGACCTATGCAATAAAATTAAGGGTGTTAAGCATGCATTCTTGCCTCAAGGCAAGGCCCTTAAGAAGGGTAATATAGGAGTGGAGAATGCTTCAAAGGAAGATATTATTGAGGCTATCAATAAGGCCCATCCCAATAAGGTTGAGAGAAATATCCAATTTACTAAGGAGGATTTAGTGGATTTTGGCTTATCCGGTGGAGAGGATTCTAGAAGGAGAAGGGAAGTCCTAGGTGAAATCCTTGGAATTGGGTATTCTAATGCCAAGCAGCTATTAAATAGGTTAAACAACTTTGGAGTTACTAGAGAAGAATTCTTAGAAGCTATGGAAAGGATGGATGGGAATGGAAAATAAGAGACTCTATTCTCCCAATAAAATTAAGGAGACCCTAGATAGACATGGCTTTAAATTTTCAAAGAGCCTAGGTCAAAATTTCCTAATAGACGGTAATGTGGTCCGAAAGATAGTTAGGGAAGCCGGTATTACTAAAGAGGACTATGTCCTTGAAATTGGTCCCGGTATGGGAACCCTAACGGAGGAATTGGCTTTAAATGCAAAGAAGGTAGTGGCTGTTGAACTGGATAGAAAACTACTGCCAATACTAGATGAAACCCTTGGAACTTATGACAATGTAGAAATAATATACGGAGATATATTGGAGATAGACATCAAAAAGCTTATCGATGAAAAGCTTGGTGGAGGACCGGTTAAACTGGTGGCCAATCTTCCCTATTATGTTACAACCCCTATTATCGGCAAGCTATTAGAGGAGGATTTGAATCTGGAATCCATCAATGTAATGGTGCAGAAGGAAGTAGCGGATAGAATGGCAGCCGGTCCGGGAAGTAAAACCTATGGTTCCTTATCCGTATTTGTGAACTTCTACACAAACCCCAAAGTGGTGGTAAAAGTTCCAAAGACCGTATTTATGCCTCAGCCTAAAATAGATTCAGCCGTTATACAGCTGGAATTAAAGAAGAATTTGCCGGACATAGATAGAGACCAATTTTTCAAAGTTGTAAAGGCCGCTTTTTCCAAAAGAAGAAAGACAATAATCAACTCTTTGTCTACTTTTGGATTTGATTTGGAAAAAGACCAAATAAGACAAGCTCTAGAAAAGGTTGGAATCAAGCCGGAAGAGAGGGCTGAAAATATTTCCGTAGAAGATTTTATCAAACTTAGTACAGAATTACCCCCTTTAAACATATAATTAAACAAAGTTTAATAGGGGGGTTTTTTTAATGTCTGGAATCTTAGATTATACTAAGAAATTTATCATACTTAAAAACAATTTCTGCAATCTGCCTGGTAAAAAGCCAAAGGGCCATGGAAAGATTGAAGTCAAAGGCCTCAGGGGAAGTATATCCCTTGCGGTAGAAAATGCTGAGGGCGACCAGTACTATGATGTTATTTTGCTTTCGGGAAATAATATCTATAGTCCGGGGAAGCTTTATACTGAAAAGGCTGGCAAGGGTCGGGAAGATATATCCTTTAATATTACTGACCTGGAAGCCAATGGAATCAAACTTAATAAGCTTAATGGACTCTTATTAGTCAGGGATGAAAAGGTGCTTCTTGGTGGTTATTTGACCAATGAAGACCAATCCATTGAGAAGTATATTAATAACCTTAGAAGCCAACATGAGACTCATCAACCATCAGATGAGCCTGTTGTTTTTAATGAAGACTCAGTAGATAACCAATCGGGGGATGGGCTGGTAGTTGAAAATAAAGCCCAACCCCAAGGGGAATCCAAAATTACTGTTGAATTTATAGAGCCTGAAGAATTCCGTTATGAAGAAAATCTCCAGGTTGATCAGGAGTTTTTTGAACCACTTAAGGATTTGGATACGCCTTATGTGGAAGCTGAACATATTAAAAATGATATAAATAAGGATATGGAAGATGATGTAAAAACCTATTTTAGGCCTCCTCTAAATTTAGATAGGTTTATTGAGGAAGAAGAAATCCAATGTGAAGACTGTCTTTGCTACGAGTATGAAGAAATCGAAACCATAGATTTGGAAAGAGTAATAAAGGATGAAGAACATACAAATAAGGATCTAGACTTTTCATTGGATGAAGAGGAATTAGATTGCTGTGCTGAAATAGATATAGATATAGATAAAGAAATAGAGGATGAACAAGTTTTATTAAAAGATCAAATTATAGATGATATCCAAGTAGATGATATATATGAAAGTGAATATGACCTTGATGATTATGATAAAGAGATAATTGAGCAGTACGAAAAAGTATTTAATAAAGTAGGTGGTAAGCCTAATGAAGAAGTAATAAATATAAGCCGTGCAGACTATGAGCATAATAGGAAGGTCATCCAGAGAGATCAAACCACGGATTATATTAAAAATATACTTAAGTATTTTCCGGAGGAAGACCCTTTTAGACAAAATCTTAAGGGATATAGCTGGTGGAGGATAGATTTTCTAGATGAGGCTAAGGGATTTCTTCCATACTTTAATTATGTAAGCGGTGGGAAGAAAAAGATAAGAAATTCCGGTAACCTTGTGACTGCTAAAGAGCTAATGAGCCTTTATAATCATTATCTCTTTGGCATGTATAGTCAAAAAAACGAAGTGAAATACTATATTTATGCCATACCGGGAGGCTTTTACAAGGAGGAACATCCACACGGAGGAGATACTGGATTTAATACTTGGTTTGAAGGCAATGAAATAATTGGCTATTGGCTCCTTTATATAGATGCCCTTACCGGAGAGGTAATATATCCATTGAATCCGATGATACCAGTGGATTAGATTCTTGATTAGTCCATAATAAAATGGGTACAATAAATAAGGATAGGATACTATTGACAATTATACCCCTGCGGGGTATAATTGCTTTAAGATAAAGGAGGGATTAAGATGTCAGAAGTTATTGTATATACAAGTAATACTTGTCCATATTGTACATTGGCAAAGAATTATTTGAGCGAAAAGGGTGTTTCTTACACGGAAAAAAATGTCCAAACTGACAAGGAAGCAAGAAAAGAGTTAATGGCTATGGGTCATATGGGAGTTCCTGTATTAGTTGTTAATGGAGAAGAAATAGTAGGTTTCGATAAAGAAAAACTTGATGATTTACTAGATAAATAACGAGGAATTACCTCGTTGCGGTGGTAAAAAAGGCATTATCTCATGGAGATAATGCCTTTTAATTCCTGATTTTTAGTTGTTTAATGCATCCATTAGTTTATCTATATCTAAGCCGTGAACCATAGCAGCTTCTTCAAGACTTTCCATTTGGCTTGAAGGACATCCAACACATCCCATACCAAATCTCATAAGAGTCTCAACAGCTTCAGGTTTCTTTCTAATAAGTTCACCAATTAGCATGTCTTTTGTAATTTCCAAGTATTTCCCCTCCTTGAATACAGATCAATTTTTAATTCATACTAATATACTAGCATATCTATTTTGAATTTACAATAATTAATTCTGAAACAGTGGGGATGGTTGCCTTTTTGTTTAAAAAAAGGATTTAAAATTAAAAATGAATAAAAATAAATACGAGTGGAGAAGATTATATCAGGAGGTGAAATAATGGATAATAACGATAGAAATCGAAATGAAAGAACAAGGAATAGGGATAATGACTTTAATATAGGAGAAATGCTCCTAAGAGTCCTTATCACATCTATAGTTGTGGCAATTGCGGCTTACTTTACTCCGGGATTTTCAATTGATAGTCTGTGGAGTCTTCTGCTAGCAGCGGTAGTAATTGGAGTGTTGGACTATCTAATCCAAAGGTTTACTGGAGTTAATGCAACACCATTTGGAAGAGGGCTTTCAGGCTTCTTAGTTGCTGCAATTATACTTTATGTAACCAAGTTTATAGTTCCAGGATTCCATATATCAATATGGGGAGCCATAATAGGAGCCCTTGTAATAGGTATTGTAGATGCTATAATGCCGGGTAGGGCTATGTAACCTAGTTTTGAACTAATTTTATTAAAGGCTTTTAAAACAAGCCCGAGATCTTTTGTTTTTTAAATACTGATAAAAGGCTCGGGCTTTTAACTTAATGAGATTCTCCTGTTTGAGTCACTAATAATTGGATAAATATAGACTACATATTAAATAAATTAATAACGTATCTTGACAGATTGAATAAATTAATATAAGATAATGTTAAGGGATACCCCAATGGGGTATACAATCAAAGAGGAGGTTTCATTATGAAGATAGATATAACCGATGTAGCAAGGACCGAATTGAAAAAAATAATCGAAGAGAAAAAAACAGATAAATCATTAAGGATATTTGTAGCAGCTTATGGATGAGGTGGCCCTACTTTCGGTATGTCTCTGGATGAGGCAAAAGATGGGGATGAAATAATCCAATCCGATGAGTTCAAATTTGTTGTTGAGGAAGGACTAAGTTCCAGTTACGGCAAGTTTACTGTAGATTATTCTAATAACTGGCTAAAAAGAGGTTTTAGCGTAATTCCGGACCGAGTAGGTTCAGGATGTTAAGAAGATAAGCATATTGCTTATCTTTTTTTATGCCCAGGCATAAAACTTGAAAATTTTGTAAATCTATTTTTTTAAAAAACTTTATGTTATAATATAAATCTATACAAAATAAGAAAGGAGTGAGGGTTGTGGATTCTAGTCCTTTGCCCGGGAACCGGAAATCAATTTTAATAGAGGAGGATCCACAATCTAAGCCTTTTAATAGATCTTCCTAACAACTAAATATTAGGAGGGGATAAGATGAATGAAGAAAACATCTTGGAACTTATTGAGCAAAAAAAATATATTCAATTAAAAAAGATTCTCTCAGAAATGAATGAAGTAGACATTGCAGAAATATTGGACCCACTTGAAGCAAATACTACCTTGTTGCTTTTCAGGATGTTGCCTAAGGATTTAGCAGTAGAAGTATTTGCTCACTTTTCAACTGACCAGCAAAGGGACATTATAAATGCGGTGACGGATAAGGAGTTAAATTATATTCTGGATGAGCTCTTCTTTGACGATATGATCGACTTGATAGAGGAGATGCCTGCCAATATAGTAAGTAAAATATTAATTAATTCATCCAATGAAGAGAGAAGGCTTATAAATCAATTTCTAAAATATCCACCTGATTCAGCAGGAAGCATAATGACTATTGAGTATGTGGAGTTAAGAAAGAATATGACCGTAAAAGAAGCCCTACTCCACATAAAAGAGATAGGGATAAGTAAGGAAACCGTATATACTTGTTATGTCACAGACCATAAGAGAGCATTATTAGGTATAATTTCCCTAAGAAAACTTGTAACCTCAGATGAGGATTTGTTAATTGAAGACCTAATGGAGGAAGAAGTAATCTATGCCCATACCAATGATGACCAGGAAACAGTAGCCAATATTATAAAAAAATACGGATTTATAGCCTTGCCCGTAGTAGATAATGAGCACAGACTAACAGGTATTATAACAGTAGATGACGTAATCCATGTAATAGAACAGGAAACTACAGAAGACTTTCAAATAATGGCTGCTATGTCCCCATCTGAAGATGAATACCTGAATACGGGAATTTTGAACTTAGCTAAACAGAGAATTTCATGGCTATTAATTCTTATGTTAGTAGCTACCTTTACCGGCCAGATTATCAATAGGTATAATCAACTACTACAATCTGCAGTAGTCTTGGCTACCTTTATGCCCATGCTTATGAATACGGGAGGTAATGCGGGAAGCCAAGCGGCAACTTTGATAATTCGTGGTCTGGCTACAGAAGAAATAACTGTAAATGATGGTTTAAAAGTTCTGTGGAAGGAATTTAGAGTTAGTATACTTGTGGCCCTAACATTGGCAATTATTAATTATATAAGACTGATGACCTTGGAAAGGGTTGGTAATTTAGTTGCATTAACAGTATCCTTAACGCTGGTTATTGCTATTATGGTAGCAAAGATTTCCGGAAGTCTTTTGCCCCTTCTTGCAAAGAAGTTGAAATTAGACCCTGCAATAATGGCCGGACCATTGATAGCTACATCTGTGGATGCCGTAACTTTAACAGTTTATTTTTCAATAGCAGGCCTATTATTGGACCTTTAAAAAATATTAAAAATATGTTAAATTTATTTAAAGATATTTTTGCCTTAAAATAATTGACAAAGTATCCCATAGGTAGTATAATAAAATATTTATTTGACAATAATACTATAGTGTGGTATAATTTTTATCATAATGAGTGTCCCTACACTCCATTGCCCCATCTAGGGAGATTCCATGGAAGGTGGTTTTATTTTTTGGAGATTAATACTGTAGCAAAAATTCGAAAAGATTTAGAGGGATCCATAGGCAAAAAAGTTATTCTAAAGGCAAACAAAGGTAGAAAAAAGACAAGTGTAAAAGAAGGAATACTAGAGTCTGCTTATCCCAGCCTGTTCGTAGTTCGAGTAGCAAATGAATACGACAGCGTTAGAAGGGTATCTTACACATACTCAGACGTATTAACTTCCGCTGTTGAAGTAATTGTTTGTAGCGAAGTTGACAAAGAAACTAAAATATCATAAGAAGGCTCCGTTCAGTAAATACCTGAGCGGAGTTTTTTTATGTGTCTCCTCATTCATAAATAACCCTGTACAATCATATATATGTTCATAGGATGGATTAGGAATATTTAGGGGGGTTATAATATGTCGATAGAACTAATTAGGGAAAGCTTTAAAGTCGAAGAAATAATGGGAGATAATGATATCCAGGTACTGGTTGAGACTGAAATGTATCTAAATCCTTCGGGGCCTAGCTTGGAAAAGGTCTTGTGGGTCCAGGGGAAGGCGGATATATTGAATACCAAAATTATTAAGGATAAGCTTATTGTAAGTGGACTTGTTAAGTGCAACCTGCTTTATAAGAGTCCTGAAGAAGAGAACAATATCCATACCCTGGAAACAACTAAGGAATTTAGGGAGGAATTAGAAGTCCGGGGAGCGGATGAGGATATGATATCTAAGGTCCAATCCAGTATAGAGTATATTGAATGGGACTTGGAGGAGGGCATGGTTCTCTTAAAGGCTCTTGTAAACCTTCATGGGGAAGTTAAGGAATTCAAGAAGATTGAAGCTATAAAGGAAATCCTAGGTGGAGAAAGTCTGCAGATAAAAAAAGAGAATGTAAACTACAAAGAAGTAATAGGAAGGGAAATATCCTATGTAGTAGTTAAGGACCTTATGAGGCTTAATGATGATGCACCTGAAATCAATGAGATTATAAAATTCAATCTAAATACTAAAGAGGTGGAAACCTTGCTTGTAGAGGACAGGATCATAACTTCAGGGGAGGTCCTTGTAAACTTAATCTACAATGGAGGAGGGAGGATTCATTCTCAAAGAGGAGTCTTGCCATTTAACCACTTTATAGAAATGCCGGGTATCAATGAAGACCTAAAGGGTAAATTGGAGCTGGAAGTAGTGGAAGGTTCCTATGAAGTAATGGAAAATGAAGAGGGAGAAAGAAGACTTGTGGATTTGGAGATAAAGGTAAGGGCAACGGGAATGGTATATGAAAACAAATCCAGAGACCTAATAGTTGATGCATATTCCACAAAGGGCAGTGTGCTTTTGGAAAGGGAAGAAATAAGAATAAATGAAAATCTTAGGGATATTAGATTTATAGAAAATTTGGATTTAGAAATTACAGATATAGATGCAAGTCAAATACTTATGGTAGACGGTGTTGTTAACCTTTTGGAGAAAAAGCTTACAGATGAGTCCATTATAGTAGATGGAATCTTAGCCTTGGATATTCATTATATTGACCGTGTAACTGAGGAATTAAATATCCATAAGCTGGATTTCCCGTTTAGGTCCAATATATATGAGCATGAGGATGGTGCTGATATACTTGAAATAGATGCGTGTTTAGATGAATTGGATTATGATTTAAAACGTGACGGCCTAAGTATATCCGGTAAGGTAGGAATAGAAATAATCCTTGGAAGAAATAAAAAAATCTACTCCATTAGAGAAATAAAAGAAACCGGCGAAGTAGTAGATAAGAAAAATAGACCGAGTATCACTATTTATTTCGTACAGAAAAACGATGACTTGTGGGATATAGCCAAGAGGTACAATACAACAACAGAGCAGATTCTATTATCCAACAAGACTACAGAACTCAAACCGGGAGATAAGATAATAATCGAAAAGATGGTAGATGAATTAAGTATATAGGTAAGAAAGTGAACAACGCCAACCACACTGTCATTCCGAGCTTGTCGAGGAATCTCGGGTTGGACCCTGGAGCTAGACCCGAATAATTGTGAATTGTAATGGGGTTGTGTTATAATAAAGGGGGTGACATGCTCCCACCACTTTAGAAGTGGGGGCTTCTTGGGAAGTACTGACTATTGTCAGTATATTTACCGAGCTATCCCCGTTTGCCCAACGGTTTCACGAATAATTGGTTTACTTTGTACCTTGCATATTTTACGCATAGAAGGAAAAGGCTAATCGCTTGGTTATCGCATTCATAGCTAATCGGTTTCTCTATGCAACCTCATATATGCAGTTATCAAGGAACAATTATTAGTATATATATACCCAAATAATAGACAATTCATCTCACCACTTATAGAAGATGGGAGAATTCTTGTCTAAATTAGCGTTAAATTATCTTAAGGAGAAATATAATGGAAGAACTATATTTAAAGTCCTATGCAAAGGTGAATTTAGCCCTTGAAGTACTTTATAAAAGAGAAGACGGATATCATGAGATCGATAGTATAATGCAGCAAATAAGCCTATACGATCAACTTGTTTTTGCAGATAATAAGGACGGAATAAAAATTGAGAGCAATTCAAGTGAGGTCCCTGTTGATTCATCTAACCTGGTATATAAGGCTTGGGAGATGATGAAGGAATTAACGGGCATAGACAGAGGAATTACAATTAGAATAGATAAAAGGATTCCGGTGGCTGCAGGTTTGGCTGGAGGTAGTTCGAATGGTGCTATGACTTTGAGGGCTTTGAATCAGCTTTGGGACCTAAGCTTAAGGGATGAAGACCTTATGAATATGGGAAAGAAAATAGGAGCGGATATACCCTTTTGCATCATGGGTGGAACGGCTAGGGCTCAGGGTATAGGTGAAAAGTTGACCCAATTAAGTCCCTTCAAGGATAAATACATCCTTTTAGCAAATCCGGGCTTGAGGATTTCAGCAGCCTATGCCTATTCTAAGGTAGATTTAAGCGGAGAAAGATATGATTCAAGAGAGCTTGTAGAGGCTATGGAAAAGGACGACTTAAACCTAGTTGCATCCAAGCTTTATAATCGGCTTGAAAATCCTATTGTAACTGAAAATCCTATAATCCAAGAGATTAAGACTATGATGAAAGAAAATGGAGCCCTGGGAGCATTAATGAGCGGAAGTGGCTCAACGGTCTTTGGCATATTTGACGATGAGGAAAAAATGGAGTTCGCTAATAAGAAGCTATCATTATCAATACCTAAAGTATATAGTTGCAAGACAATTTAGTATAAAAAACCCACCTTCAGGTAACAATTAGTTACGAAAGGTGGGTTTTTTATGCTTAGAAATGTGTCAAAGGATATAGAAATAACACTGGATTATATAAAAGGGCGTTTTAAGGACTGTGATGATCTTATCTATAGGAGGCTGGAAATAGGTCAGGATTATGGAGTTAAGCTTGCCTTCCTTATGATAGATGGTCTTGTAGGGACTAAGGATGTGGCTGATTTTGCCATAGAGAACTTAGTGCTGGAAGGGGATATGGATGTCCTTGGCTTGGAATCCTATAAGGACTCCATTATAGACTACCTAACTAAAAAAGGGG
Organism: uncultured Tissierella sp.; assembly: GCA_964540195.1. Taxonomy (GTDB): domain Bacteria; phylum Bacillota; class Clostridia; order Tissierellales; family Tissierellaceae; genus Tissierella_B. Next base: position 2,613 of record CAZIMA010000008.1, on the reverse strand, counting down.
TTACCAGTGCTGATATAAAGGAAGAGGAGGACATGGAGGTTATACTTAATATGATAATGTCCGGGGATACTGTCCTTATAATAGATGGAATAGATACAGCTATAATTATAGCCTCCAGGGGTTGGGCCTCAAGGGGGATCTCTGAACCTGTGACTGAAACTGTAATCAGGGGTCCAAGAGAAGGATTTACAGAAAACTTAAGAACCAATACTGCCCTGGTCAGAAGAAGGATAAAGGACACCAGGTTTAAAATCAAGCAATATTCCATAGGTGTAAGGTCTAAGACTAATGTTGCCCTTTTATATATTGAGGATATTGTAGATGATAAACTTTTAAATGAAGTCAAAAAAAGGATTCTTAATATCGATATAGATGCAATCCTGGATAGCTCAATTTTAGAGCATTTAATAGAGGATGATTATCTAAGCATATTTCCCCAGGTGGAAAACACGGAAAGACCTGATAGCGTTGCAGCATCCTTATACGAAGGAAGGGTGGCTTTAATCGTGGACAATTC
>CAZIMA010000008.1:0-2086 GCA_964540195.1 uncultured Tissierella sp. | reverse complement strand
TCGGAGGACCACTATAATAGGTGGTTGGAAACTTCTGTAGTAAGGGTTATAAGAATAATTGCAGTCCTATTGTCCCTTTTGGGTTCCGGCCTATATATTTCAATAATATCCTACCATCCCGGACTCCTTCCATCTACACTCCTTTACTATATAGCTGCCAGCAGGATAAATGTGCCTTTTCCTGCGGTTATAGAGGCGGGCTTGATGGAGTTGACAATGGAGATTATAAGACAGGCGGGGACAAGGATATCCGGCCCTATCGGAAGTACCGTAGGTATAGTAGGTGGACTTATAATCGGTCAGGCAGCTGTAGAAGCAGGAATAGTCAGCAATCTTATGATAATAGTAGTGGCCTTGACTACAATCTGTTCCTTTGCCATACCCTCTTATGAGTTGGCGTCAGCCCTAAGAGTGTGTAAATTCGGTTTTATAGTTCTGGCAGGAGTATTGGGGCTTTATGGTGTTATGATAGGGATTATCCTCATTATAAGCCATTTGGTAATCCTAAATAGCTTTGGAGTCCCTTTTTCGTCACCCATTTCCGGTCTTGGTATTGAGGAAGGGGATTTAAAGGATACTCTTGTCAAGGCTCCGATTCAGAGATTATGGTTGCGTCCCGGATATACCCATCCAAAGGATAAATGCAGAATGGGAAGGTTGAAGAGAGATGAGTAAAGATCCAAAGATTTCACATATACAGCTTAGGGGACTGATAGTCTCCAATATTGTAGGAGTAGGTGTTTTGTCCCTTCCAAATTCCCTTGCAAATAGTGTGGGGAATAACGGGTGGTTGGTCTTAATAATAGCGGGTGCCTTGTTTATTGGTGTTTTTATGATATATGATCGGATTTTTAAACTTTATCCCGGCAAGGATTTTTTTGAAATAGCTAAGGAGACATTGGGACTTTTTTATTACCCCTGCCTTTTAATAATATTTTTGTATTTCCTATTATTTGTGGTCATTATAACAAGAAACTTAGGAGAATTGATGAAGATATTCCTCCTTCAAACTACACCTGTTGGCGTAATAATTATTGTTTTTATACTAGCCTCCACCTATTTATCATCTCATGAAATAGATGCCATAGGGAGGCTGGGCTATTTTCTATATCCAATAATAATAATGTTTACAGGATTTATAATTGCAATATCCTTGCCTAAAGCAGACTTTACCCATTTGCTCCCTGTGCTGCAAACCGATTTAAAGTCCATTGCTAAAGGTATTGGAACCAGTATCTTTAGTTTTTTGGGGGTTGAAATAGCCTTGTTTGCCATTCCTTATGTAGAGGACAGGGAAAATGTTATAAGATCAGGTGTAATTGGGATTATAACTGTAACCTTAATCTATATAGCCTTGTATGTTATGACCATAGCCCACTTTAGCATTGACCAGATTAAAGCTATAGTCTATCCTATACTCCTACTGGTACGCCAGCTGGATTTGCCCGGATTCTTTTTGGAGAATTTAGATGGTGTAATTATGGCCTTATGGGTTTTGGTTGTTTTTGCGACCATGGTTCCCAATTATTTTGCAGGGGCTAAAATATTATCTAAAGCCTTTAAAACAAAAAACCATAAATACTTTGTCTTAGGTCTGGTACCTGTAATATTTATAGGGTCCATTTTGCCGGAAAATTTCATAGTCCTACTAAATACCGTACAAAGATATCACTATATACTTGGCTTTTTTTCCTTGCTAGTAATCCCTTTAAGTATATTAATCTCCGGCTATTTAAGAAAGAAGGTAGAATAATGAAAAGGTTAATACTGGTGCTTGTAATATTAACTTCCCTAGCCCTGACAGGATGTTGGGATATGGTGGAGTTAAACAACAGGATTTATCCATACTCTGTAGGCTTTGATAAGGGTGGGGATTCAGAGGGAAGATACAATATTACCTATTCCTATCCGAATATTTTTGCCCTGGGGAAAAATCCCACATCCGACCAAAAGGCATATGTTGTAACGGAAAAAGCCGATAACCTCTTTGAAGCTATGCATCACCTTACTACTAGGATTTCCTACCCTATAGATTTGAAACACCTAAAGGTTGTAATATTTACAGAAGATGTTATCAGTAATGAGG
>CAZIMA010000007.1:0-31856 GCA_964540195.1 uncultured Tissierella sp. | reverse complement strand
AAAGGAGTTCTCCCCAGAGAACTCCTTTTTTAGAATGCAAACATACCCTTTTGAACCTTATATAAAGCTTTGTAGAGCAATACTGCAGTTACAGCTCCAAATAGGCCTTGCATTAAGTTACCAGGAATACCTACAAGGGCTGCCTTAGCACCATACATAAATATTTCAGCAAAATAATAACCCAAGGCCATCCAAACACCACCTATGACCGTAGCAAATAATGGATATCTTTTACCTAGATTTGTTTCAAGGATTGCTCCAGCTATAAAACCTTCTAAGCCCTTGACTACTAAAGTAATAGGGGCGTAATGGGTATATCCCAGTAGTATATCGGCAAGTGAAGAGCCTAAACCTCCAACGATAAAGCCCCCCTTTTTACCTAACATCATTGCAGCAATAAAAACCACCATGTCCCCCAGATTAAGATAGCCATTAGTACTAGGTGTTGGTATATGAACTACCATAGTCATGACAGTAGTCAAGGCAATCAATACTGATGCTTTAACCAAAGTTAACAGTTTTTCATTTTTCATATCATCATCTCCCTAAAGTGTACTGGTACATTTATTTCAAAACCCACTATTGTATTGGTTAAATCATAACACTTTTAGGACTGTATTGCAATACATTTATACAAAAAAACTGACTGCTATATAGTCACTTTTAGTGTCCTGACTAGCAGTCAGTTTTGGCAATTCAATTAATCCAAGATTAAGTTCTTTGCAAGCTTTTCTCTTTCCAATTGTTGTTTCTTTAACTTCAAGTTCAACTCCAATCCTTCATTTCTAATTAACATAAAGGATGCAAGACTTGCAAGGAAATCGGAAATTGGGTATGTTAACCAAACTCCCATTGCACCTAGGTTAAATCCCCTAACTAATATTATTGAAATTGGTATCATTAATATAATCTGCCTTAATGCTGATACTAATAATGAAGTCTTCGCCTTACCCATTGCTTGGAAGTAATATATTGAAACGTAATAAATACTTACCAGAGGGAAAACTGCAATCATTATTCTAAATGCCTTAACTGATTCAGATATAACTTCTTGATCTGTAACGAAAATTCCAATTAGGTCTTGTGCAAATATAAACATTGCAGCCCATATAGCTAATGATGTTAAGAAAGCATATTTTGTAGTCTTTTTCATAACCTCTTTAAGCCTTTTAAAATTTTTAGCCCCTATATTATAGGCTGCTATTGGTTGCATTGCTACGGCTACTCCTATCATTCCAATAAATAAGAACATGTAGACCTTAGAAACTACACCTAGCACAACTATTCCTCCGTCTCCAATAGTTGAACCCAAAAGATTGTTCAATACTGCCATTAAGAAACCGTCATCTGCATCTACTATTAAGGCAGATACCCCTACTAGTAGTATAGATTGGATTATTTTCTTATCCAACTTGAATCCAAATCCTATCTTATATTTCTTCTTAATCCCCCTATAATGATAATAGGCGAATGTAAATCCTACCATTTGAGATATTGCAGTAGATATACCCGCTCCTAATACTCCCATATTAAGATTAGATACCAATATAATGTTTATTAGTATATTTACCATAGCTCCTATAGATGTACTTATTACAGAAATCTTACTATTTCCTACTGAATACATTATATTTGATATAAATAATGACATACTTAGAAAAACACTACCTAATATAATAAATGATAAATATTGCTTTGCCAAGGGTAGTATAGCTTCACTAGCGCCAAGGAAAATAAGGATTTCTTCTCTGAATAAAAGCACACCCACTACTATTCCTAACATAATTAGATAAGATAAGGTAAAGCCGCTCATAAGTACATCTCTTGATTCCTTAAAGTCTTTTTCTCCGTTAGCTCTTGCAAATGCTGTTGATGTTCCTATGGATATCATAGACGCGATGGCATATATTATCCTCTGTATTGGAAAAACTAGAACCAATGCAGCAATACCGGTTGAACCAACTTCTCTACCAACGAATATTGTATCTACAATTCCATACAATTCGGATATTAGATAGGCAAATATAATAGGAATTGAAAACCTAAATAATAACCTTCCAATCTTCTCTTCACCGAATATTTTTGTGCTACTCATAATAAAACCTCCATTTAATAAGTTAATCTTATCACTATGAAGGTTTTAATTCATTCACCCCTTTAATGAAAACAAGGTACTATTTTAAGTTTTACATAAAATGTATATTTTAAGAAATCTTAAAACAATCCATTTTTACTAGGGGTTTTGTACCGTATTAAGGGTAAAAAGCACTGCTCCATTTGCTTTTACCTTGGTTACTACATTGAATACATTAGATTTTTTCCCAAAATAGAAGGATATATTAGGTTGAACGTATTCATCTAAAAGGTTCCAATGTATATTATCTATTCTTTCAGGTGATCCCAAGAATATCCACTTATCGTATACAGACCCATGGCTCCGATTTAAATCATATTTGGTAATCTGAAAGTCCCCTTCCATGTTAAATATATTTAAGCTGATCTTTACTTCCTTGAACTTCTCCTGAATTTCTTCTCCGTAGATAACTTCCTCTGAAATCTCAGCAGGATTAAATAATAAAATCTGATAGCCGGAATCGGATTTAGCCACTAGGTAACCTTCTCCCCTATAGATGATTTCTTCTCCTAAAAGTGATAGAAGCTTATATGCATAGAAGGATGGTTTATTGAGGTGGTTTGATGTAAATATACCATCACCACCAAAAAAAGTGTCATTAGTCAAGATCGTCTCCTTTGTGATCTCATCTACTAGCTTTAATATAATGCGCTTGTCTTTATATGTGTAGCTATAGATTATAAAGGGAACCATATATAAGGTATCATATAATGGAGAGAGCCTTTCTCTAAGAAAATAAGGCTTTAATTCATCTATTTGAAAGTCAAGCCAACCTTCCACATCTTCCTCATATACATTTGAAAAATACTGTATAAAGTCATCAATAATCCTTTTTTCAACACCTTTAACATTGATTATAGGAATGAGCTTCATCCGCCTTATAAAGTCCAATATATTTTCAACCCGAGTCCAATTTATAAACCTATGGTTCTTTCCCCTATATATATCCATATCGTCTGAGAACAACCTATTGATAAGGGCATATTTAAACCCTATCTGAATCTGGACTTCCTTTAATATCCTCATATTCTCCTCTTCCAACAACAAGGATATATCCCCTAGGTCTATAATATCCGGCTTCTGAAAATTAGCCATAGCTTCTCTTTTTAAATCAATATCTAACTTGATTATCTTGTTATCATAATTGTACCTCTCATAGTCCTCTATATATTTGGTGATATAAGGTAGGGCATCTTTTAATTCGTAATATTTAATCTTCTTCATCTTAGCAAGTTGGGCATCGGTTACCTTATATTTCTTCCTATATTGCATTGGAGTACAATCATAATTTAGTTTAAAATGCTTGTTGTAATATCTCACATGAGAAAATCCTACTTCCTCAGATATTTCACTTATGTTCATATTAGAATCAAGAAGCAATTTAGTAGATTCCTCTACTCTTATTTGGTTTAAAAATTCATTGAAGCTATGGCCAAATACATCCTTTAACTTAGAAGAAAGGTATTGAACGCTTAAATATTCCTTGTCTGCAATATCTTGGAGGCTAACCTTGTTCATATAATTGTTATTAATGTATTTAGTTATTCGATGATATCTATCAAGCTGAGTTTCATCATCCTTTAAACTTTCCTCTTCGTAGAATAAGTAGTGAAAATTATTCAATAGATGATACATCATATCCAGAAGGAAGTCCTCAATTTGGTCCTCATAATCATCCAGCTTAGAGATTACTTCGTATAGTAATATGGACAAAAATCTCCTTAAGATATAATACTTCTCTCCCTCCTGGGCATTATCTACTGAAGAATCCGTATAGAAGAAAGTTTCCTTGGCATCATCGTAATATCTTTCAAAAAAGTTAGGGTCTATATCTATAAAAAGAACTAGATTATCAGGGTCATTTGATTCAATACGATAGACCTCGTTAGGATTTATAATTTCAATCTCCTTCTCATGGAGGGTATAGGATTCGGTTTCCACTCCAAGAGTTATAGTCCCCTTTAATACAAATAAAACTTCAATGCAGTCCTGCCAATGGAATGGATATTCCTTTACATTAGCAAGAAATATATTTATTGGTAAATCCTTTAAATATTCTACATGTTCCTTCCTCATAATCACACCTCTATTCTGTTTAAGTATCAATGAAACTGCTCGTTACATAAGCTTTTTTAAAACATTTGAAGCCTGACTTATCTGATATCCTATGAAAATCCCTACTTGGTATTCAAGTCCATCTATTTTATTGTTTTTAACAAGTTTATTTAGAAAGGATTTATTAACTATTGTATCACAGATTAATCCTAAATCGTCCTGAAGCCTCTTGTATTTTTTAGTTAGTTTTATATTCTTCTTAGTCTTTTCAAGGTTTTCAATTATATATCTAGCTTTTTTGCATTTAATTCTTAATGAGTGAATCTCTTCAAGATTAGGACCACTTAAGTTAACAAGTCCTTTATTAATGTCATCTATATACTTGCCTAGTCGCTTTTCAAAGAAGTCCTCAACTTCATCCTTTTCTAAGCCTTCATCAAAAGACTTAATCCATGATAGTATGTCCGACAAAACAGGTAAAACATCTTCCTTTTCCAACCACTCAAGCACAATTCTCTCTTCCTTTAACCTCTCCTCTTTCAATAGTTTAAGGAGAACTCCCCCATCTTCTAAATAAGCCTCATTTTCCTTAATTATAGATTCCCATTCTTTAATTATTACATCAAATTGCCTAATAAATAAGAATTTTTGTGCCATTTCTCTTAAAACATTTTGATATCCTTCATATTTATTAGCTTCAAAGTATGATTTTATAAATGAAATAATGGAACGAAGACTTCGTATGCTTACCCTGATTTGATGAGTTGCACCTGTATCCCCGGGATTTTTGATAAAATTTTCCTTTATCGATATAATTCTTTGAATATAGTAGAAAGCAAGGTCTTTGATATCAGCAGAAACCGTTCCTTTATTAATACTCGGAATCTCATAATATTCTATTCTCTTTTTAGGGGTCTTAATCCACTGTAATCTAGATTTTTCTAGGTTTTTCCCTTCTAAACTTATAGATATAATTTGACCCTTTTTTATGTCAATTTCTAAATCTAATATCTTCATTAGCCACTCTGTAAGAAAAGGCTCATGGCCTACTGCTATAATAGTTTTTTCCTCATCATTCATTGACAGCTCTTTTTTTAACTCTTGAAAATCTCCAGTAGCTAAAAAATCAAAATATAAGATATCCTCTATGTCCAAAGCTTCACCTATAATCTTTGCAGTTTGGTCTGCTCTAACTTTAGAGCTTGACCAAATTATGGATTTTCTTCCAATTAGCAAGTCCCTTATGACAAAAATTGAATCCTTAAATTCACTAATACCCTCCTCTGTTAATTCCCTTATAGAGTCACTCAACTCCTGGTCCTCTTCCGTCCATCTTCCATGTCTAACTAATTCCATATCGGCACCTATTTTTTCAGCTTTAGCATGCCTAACCAATAATAAGTTCACAAATATCACTTCCCTTATTTTTTATCCACATCGTCTCAAAGTAAATATACCCACTATTAATGCTTTTTCTAAAACAAGGTTTTTTCACAAGAGAAAATCAATGCTTGATTTATGACCCTAAGGGTAAATATAATAAATAAGGTTATACTATTAAAGGAGGTTACTAATGGAAAAAGAAAAATATATACCAGAAGTAAAATCACAATTGAGAACAAGGTCAGTTCATGTCCCTGAAGTTATATATAGGGCAAGCGGAATAAAATTTCTAGGCACTAGGATAAAATCCCTATTATTTTCTACGGATGTGGCTATTATTAAAAACAACAATGCAAACTCAATAATTGCCGTTTATCCATTTACACCACAGCTATCAATCATCCAATCCATAATGGAAGTTGCACCTGTTCCTGTTTTTGTAGGAGTCGGAGGGGGCCTTACTACCGGAAAGAGGTCAGTTTCCATAGCTCTTCAGGCAGAGCTAATGGGTGCATATGGGGTAGTAATCAATGCTCCCACAGCATTAGATGTTATAGAGGAAATGAGAAATGCCATAGACATTCCAATTATATCCACTATAGCCTCTATTAATGACGATTATAGAGGCAAGCTAAAGGCAGGAGTAAGTGTTTTAAATATCTCCGGAGGCCCAAACACAGCTAAAATCGTAAGACAAATTAGGTCTGAATTCGGCAAGGAACTTCCTATTATTGCCACCGGTGGTCCAAACGATGAAACAATTCTTGAAACCATAGAGGCAGGTGCCAATGCTATTACCTATACGCCTCCAACATCTGCTGAAATATTTGCTGAAGTTATGAAAAAATATAGGACGGAGTTCTAGTTCTCTTTCACCCTTTATAAGATTTTTAATAAAATAATATTAGAATCTAATAAAGGGTGATCTTATGTTAAGGAGCTTGGTTTCAGGCAGTGATACTTTAATAAAAATAAATGGTGAGGATAGACTTTTTATCAACTTTGATAACGCAGCTACCACACCTCCTCTTAATTCTGTAATAGACTCAATTAATAAGTTCTCTCCCTATTACTCATCTGTCCATAGGGGAGGGGGGTTAAAGTCGGAAATCTCGTCTACAATTTACGAAAACGCTAGAAAGGAAGTATTAAATTTTCTTAATGGAGATGAGTCCTTTCACACAGTAATATTTCTAAAGAATACAACGGAATGCATTAACAAATTGGCAAATAGACTTAAAGATCAAATGGAAAACAAGATAGTATTAATTACATATATGGAGCACCACTCAAATATGCTCCCATGGAGAGAAAAGTTTAAAACGGATTATATAGAAGTGGATTCTGTGGGTAGGCTTTGCTTAGAAGACTTGGAATTTAAGCTACAACTATATGGTGGAAATGTAGGCTTAGTATGTTTGGCAGGAGCTTCAAATGTGACAGGATATATTAACGACATTCATAAAGCAGCAGACCTATGCCATAAGTACGGGGCTAAAATCCTAGTTGATGGAGCTCAAATGATTCCCCATATGGCCTTTGATATGAAGATTCTAGATGATAGCCAACATATAGATTTTGTTGCCTTTTCCGCCCATAAAATGTATGCACCTTTTGGAATAGGGGCACTTGTAGCTCCAAAGGAATTATTCAGCCAAGGCCATTCCGAGATAGTTGGAGGCGGAACCGTAAAATTTGTTTCCAAGGATGATGTCATTTGGGAAGACCCTCCAGCTAAAGAAGAAGCCGGAACCCCTAATTTAATGGGAGTTTTAGCATTGACTGAAGCCATAAGGACAATGCAGACAATCGGCATGAATCTTATAGAGGACCACGAGAGAGGACTTATAGCATATGCACTTTATCACTTGAGAAAAATTCCTAAGATAACCCTATACGATGACTTTAATATAGATGATAAGGTATCCATCATCTCCTTTAACTTAGAAGAATATCATCATTTAAAACTGGCAGAAATCCTAAACCATGAAGAAGGCATTTCCGTAAGAAATGGATGCTTCTGTGCCCAACCCTATGTCCAAAGACTATTGAAAATCAGCAAGGAAGAAATGATGAAATATAGAGAACTAGGAAAAGAACAACAACCGGGAATGGTGAGACTCAGCTTTGGATTTTATAACGATTATTATGAAATAGACAGATTATTGGATGCATTAAATCGCCTAGCCAAATAACTTAAGAAGGAACAAAAGGAACCGACCCCTTTGTTCCTTTTTTGAATAGAAAACCTTCTTTGGTGAAAACTACACTAGAGGAGGTTTTGTTATGAATGAAAAGATAAGTATACTTATGTTTAGCGGAGACTACGACAAGGCCTTGGCAGCCCTTATTCTTGCAAATACAGCTATGGAAATAAATGTAGATGTAACCATGTTCTTTGCCTTTTGGGGATTAACCTTAGTTAGAAATCCTGAAGCCCAAATAGATGATAACAAGTCCATGCCTGAAAAGATTATGGCCAACATGACTGCAAGAAGCATTGAAGAAGCTCCACTATCCAGAATGAATATGGCAGGTATTGGCAAGAAAATGTTGGAAGGCATGATGGTGGACAATGATACTCCTACTATTGAAGCTTTTTTAAAAGGAGCTCTTAAAAAAGGGGTAAATATGAAAGCCTGCAAGCTTTCCTGCGAAATTATGGGCTTTGGGGACCAGGAGTTACTGCCTGAGGTAGAAATAATTACAGCCGAGGATTATTTAAAGGATGCCTTGAAGTCTAAGATTCAGTTATTTATTTAAACTTGTAAAAGAAGAGCTTAAAACAAGGGAGTATTCAGATCCTAAAAATATTAAGTTGGGTATAATCCTAATTCTAATTAGTATACCTTTTATAATACTAAGTATAATATCATTAACATTTGGCAATTTAATAGGATTCTTATCCCTAATTATATCAATTGGTATATTTGTCTTCGGTATTGTTCTAACTACAAGAAAGTCCAATAAGGGATATATCCAATATAAGTTGTGGAAGAATTTTAAGAAGGAATTTGAAAGCTATAGTGGACTTGATATAGGTATACCTAAAGACAAGGTATTAATATATGCTGTAGCCTTAGGATTTAGCATGAAGTCCCTTGATGAAAACAGGCAATCCCTTGGCCCAGATTATTATCCTATGTATTGGGGGCCATGGTATTTTTCAAGTATAAATAGAAAAGGGGGTTCTGCCTTTGAAGATAGGTTTAACCATAGCTTCTATGGAAACACGGGCACCTCTAGTCCCACATCCACTAATTTCGGTGGCGGAGGGGGTTTTTCCGGAGGGGGTGGCGGCGGAGCCGGAGGTGGAGGCTCTGGAGGATTTTAGGTACAGGTAATAGGGAATAACTAATTGATAATATTTGGGGTTTATGTGAGATTAAAAACAATTAAAAATTCCGAGATTTATATAAGCAGTGCTTATAAAAAATCTCGGAATTTCTATTCCTTTATATAAGATCTTTTAATCTTCCTGTTACTCTGTATTCTGCATTTCTTAATTCATCGATGTTCTGCTTCCCAAGCAATATCATGAGTATCTTCATCTTATAAATCAGATTTTCAAGGTATTGTCTTGCATGTGCATATCCCCCATGTACAAGGAAAGCTAGCAGTTCTCCACTTATACCTACAATCTGCGCACCCAGTACTAAAGACTTAACTATATCAGTTGAATTTCTTATTCCCCCACTGGCAATTAAGTTCAAATCCTTAGGCAGCTTTCTACAATTAATTAGGGATGCTGCTGTTGGAATACCCCAACTATAGAGCTCCGTAAAATCAAATGCATGATTTCTTAAATTCTCAATCTCAATAAAATTCGTACCACCATATCCTGAAATATCAATATTTCTAACTCCAGCATCATAGAGTCTTTGTGCCACATCCTTGGATATACCGAAACCTACTTCCTTTACGATAACCGGTTTATTTACATTTTTAACTATTGCCTCAATATTATTTAAGACACCCCTAAACTCCCTGTCCCCTTCTTCCATAACCAACTCTTGGGCTGGGTTCAGATGAATTTGTATAGCATCTCCCTTTAACATTTCTATGGCTTTTCTTGCTTGGTCAACTGTAGCATGACCACTTAAATTACCTATTACTACTCCCTTATCACCTATGATTCCCCTTGCAACTTTAAATGATTCTATGGCATCTTCATCTTCTTCCAGTGCAATGGTCTGTGAACCTACTGCCATGGGAATATTATACTCCCTAGCAAGCATGGATAAATCATGGTTTATTTCTGCTGTTAGTGAAGAACCTCCCGTCATTGCATTAATAAGGATAGGATAGCTAATTCTCCTTCCTAAAAATTCAACAGAAGTATCTATATCATCGAAATTCAAGTTTGGTAGGGAATTATGCTCTAGAAAGACATCACCTAAAAGCGTGTCTCCTTGAAAAGAAGTTTTCAAATAATTTTCTATATGCTCTTTTTTTCTAGCACTTCTCATTTTTACACCTCTTCTAATGTTTTCTTAGGATTAGGTCTTAATCCGCTAAGTAGTCCCCAAACATTTCACTAACAACTGTATTAAGTGCATCTCTATCATATATATAATAACTGACAGCTCCTACATATTCACCAACACCCGGCACTGTCTCAGTCGTCATATTCTCTACATCTATCTTTGACGCAGAAGCTGCACCTTTTAACATTAAAGTAAGCGGTATATTAGTTTCTACATTATTGTAGTATGTCTTAATAAGGGATGGTAAATTAAAAATATTTTTGGGTTGCAGGGTTTGCTTCACAAGCTCCTTCATAAAATACTGTTGTGTTTTTATTCTTCCTACATCCCCTTCAGGGTAGCCTACAGTCATATCATTATTATGCCTAAATCTTAAGAAATCGTGGGCATTTTTACCGTCCAACTTTTGAATGCCCTTCTTTATATTAATATTTAGGGGTGGTTTTGCAGTAGGATCCCTGTAAATCATTGTCATAGGTACATCAACTACTACACCATCAATAGAATCCACTACATCCTTAACTATTCGATAATCAACCTTTACATAGTATTTAATTTCAATACCGAGAAAATCTTCTACTGTCTCTACAGATAATTCAGGTCCACCTATTGCATGGGCAGAATTTACTTTATCCAATCTTCCATTTACATTTAATCTAGTATCCCTTGGTATTGAAAGCAAGGAAATATCTCCGGTTCCAAAGTTCACCTTAGTTAACATCATGGTGTCAGTTCTAGTTCCCTTGGATTTACTAACATCTTCTGCATCTACACCCATTAAGAGAAACAAGATTTCATTTTTGACAGGGGAGTCATCTTCCCTTGGTTCTTCAGCTACAATTTCATCATCCGGATTATCACCTGAAGCTACAACCGGTTTTTCTGCAAACATGGAACTAAAAACCGTTGTATATAGAATTGTAAAGATAACAAAGGATGATAAAAATGATATAAAGAACTTCTTTTTCATATTTACACCTCATTTTAAAAGTATTGGCAGCAATCTAGTAATTGAAACCACCACTGTAATTATTTAAAACTCAAAAAATAACATAAAGCTACTAAATTTTTATGCTACAATAAATAATACTATAAAAACAGTGTAATTACAATTAAAAATCAGTATAAATTAGTTACAATCCAAATACAAAAATAGGGGTATTAGCCCCTATTCAAGATGTATTTTTAATTATTCAGCTAAAAGTCGCTTTTCGCCCTCATATGATTTAATTTCGGTTGCATCTATACTAAACTCCAAAGTTCCCATATATTCCCCATTTTCATCCCTTATGGCAAAATATTGGATTATAACGAATTTACCACCCATATTAATCCAAAAAATTTCTTTATCCTTCTCACCGGACTTAAAGTCATTTACTATGGACTCTACAACATGAACCGATGCAGGTGGATGGCAATTCTCAACAGTTCGACCTATAATAGCCTTAGTCCTGGCGAAAAACCTGTCCTTGCTATTGGAGAAGTATTTGACGATATTATCCTTATCTACAAAGGTAAAATCTCCAGGAATATTATTTAGTAGAAGGTTTAATTCCTTATGACTTAAAATTCCGGTTTCAAATCTTATGAAACCATCCTGGGAAACACTTTCTATTTCTTCTGTTTTCTTTACTATATCTACACGCTTTAGCTCCCATTCCTTCTCCGGTGGTATTATTGCAAAACCTATCTCGTTAGAATCTTGATATATGCTTATCCATTCATCTTCAGTAAGGGTTTCTAAAGCCATAGGGAACAATATACTCTCTTCTTTAAAAATCATTTCCTTGATCTGATGACTTGCTGCATTAAGGTCCTCCGCTAATTTCTCCCTATTTCCTACGTAGTTCTTTAGACTCAGCTTAATGTCCTTAATCTTTGCTCGTATTTCATCATCAACACCCCACATTACCTTGGGAGGTGCTGTGATTCCATATTTTTCAAGGTATGGGAAGATTAAATTCTCTTTCCTGCTATAATGTTTATCGATATCCCATAATAAATTTATATCCCCTATAAGGGCTGTTATATTTTCTTTAGAATCTTCCTTTAAAAAGGCTTCTAGATGCTTCTTAATGTCTTCATCTATTAGTTTAGAAATAGCTTCATTTTCCTTCTTTAAAGTATATATAGGATGGCCTGGTACTTGGTCGGGATGATGTATTTCCTCTAATGTTCCTTTAAATACTTCCGCATGAACATCACAAAGATATTGGATTTCTTCAATAGGCAACCCCTCCCTAACTAGAGCCGCTTCCATCTGAGATATTTCTATGGGGGAGGTACCCTCTATTACACTTGCAAATTTCTCCTTAACCTCCTGTACACTTTTACCTTCATGTAGTTCCTTTATAACCTCTTTAAGCAGCTCTTGCCTATGTTCTCGATTGTTTATTAGTTCACTCATCTTATCCCTCCAATTCTTACTAATTGTATATTACCCTTAAATTAATAACTTACTCTAAGGATATACCATTTTGATTCAGGGGCCGGTTCATGCCAGCCCGGTTATAATTTATTTATACTCCTTAAGCATCCTTATAGCTTCAGCAATATAGCCATCAGCCTTTGCAATTATAGAATCATCTATTATACCCTTATTAGCTTTAATATCTTCAACATATTGATAGAGGATATGACTGGTTATATAGCCTTCTAAAGCTGCTACTTCTTTGTAACTACTAAACACTTGGTCTAAAACCTGCTTGTCCTCTGAATCGTAGATTCTTGTATTAGGAAGCCCCTTCATATATGCAGCAAGTTTATTCTCATATAGTTCTATTAGCTTCTCATGTCTTAGACCTGCAATATATTTATTTAAGTGGCTTTCAGTTTTAATTATTCTATTAGCCAAGTCTTTAAACGTTATTGTAATTCCACCATCAGCAAAAGGTAGCTCATCAGAATCCATAGCCATAATCTCAAAATACTCCTTAAGTTCATCTGATATCCTATCACTATATTTCATAAGCTTAGGATAATCTACTATTGGATAAAATTCACCTTCCAGATTAACTAATCTGTACATATTATTATAAGCTTTTTCAATCTCTTCCTTAAGTTCTTCATTATCTATGTCAGCTATTTTATCCTCAGGGAAGTACTTTTCCAACCCTGCCATGTCCATCAATTCGTCATCTTTGTCCATTGCAAGTATCCTATTCATAAGTTCTTCTTTATTTCTCTCTAGCCTTTTCTCCAACTCATCAATCATTATGTCCGCCTCAATTTGACTTAATTTCTTTATGTTTTCATCTATATATGATATAAGTTCTTCTGACTTACCACCCTCTCCAATCAGAGTATTAAAGTCCTTCATAATAACTTCCTTTTCATCCTCAGTGGCCTCCTCTATGGGTTCCTCTATAGCAGGAGGATCTGGCATCGATTCTACAGGCTCTTCTTTTTTATTACATCCTGCCAAGAGCACAAAAATCACGAGAGTAATTATAGAAAAAAACAATTTCTTTTTCATGGTTTTCACCCTTTCTTCTTATCTTTTGATACAATTTACACCTAAATTTCATAAGTTAAATATGAGATTCTTGTCCTACTTATACCCATACCTTGATAAATTATATAGGCCTATAATTTACAATATAATTACAAAAACAATAAACCCGAGATTCTTCCTAGCAATATTTAACTGCTCAGTTCATCATAAAAGTTCTGTTATGATGAAGAAAATGAAGAACCCCGGGTTTTATTATCCACTATTTTTAATCCTATTCACTATTCATTGTTCACTGTTAACTAGTCAGGTATACAAACTCGCTTGCCTTGAACGAAATCTTCAGGGGCTAGATTTGGATTTGCCTTCATTATCATTCCAACTGTAGTATTGAATTTATCCGCTAGATAAAATACTACGGGTTCATCTCCTTGAGGTATATCAGATGCTTTAATTATATAGGCTGAAGTTCCTTTTAGACATGGGCATCCCCTATCTTCGTGAGGAAGGATACAAAGCTCTTGACCTACCTTGATCTTATCGAAATCTAAATTAGGGTTTCCAGCCTTTAAGTCCATAATGGAAATATCGAATTTCACAAGGATTGAGCTTATAGTATCTCCTCTTTCCACTACATAAATAGTACCTCCAGGACATCTAATAGGTGAGATTTTTTCAGGAATACAAATTATTTGACCTATCTGCAGATTATTAGGGTCAATTCCCGGATTTGCTTTGATTAGCTCAGCTACCGTCACATTATATCTCATAGCTATTGAATATAAAGTGTCTCCTGCTTTAACTACATAGTATAAGCCATCACATTCCGGAGCAGGACATCCCATCGGTATACAGATTACTTGACCTATCTGTAAGTTGTTTGGATCAATTCCTGGGTTTAATCTAATTATAGCTTCCACAGTTGTATTGTATCTGATTGCAAGCATATAAAGAGTATCTCCAGCTCTTATTGTATATGCAAAGGAGCCTGAAGGGCATCCGGGTTGTGGTGCTGTTCCAGGTATGCAAATTACTTGACCTATCTGCAAGTTGTTTGGGTCAATGCCAGGATTTAATCTCATTATTGCACTTACTGTTGTATTATATCTAATTGCTAATAGATATAGGGTATCGCCGGCTTTTATTGTGTAGGGGAAGCTTCCGGATGGACATGTTCTTTTGCCCATTTCATTAATATCACTCATATTAACCACCTTTCCTTCATTAATAGTTGCATAATATAATATGCAAGATTAAAGTTTATGGTTAATACCTTGATAACTATTTCTATTCTTTAATTCCTTGTCTATAGATGAAAGAACTCCTAATTTATTCAAGCTCCATTTAGGCTCATATAAAAGCTCCCTTTTACCATCTCCGGTTAATCTATGAATAACAATATCAGGAGCTAGTATTTCTAGGGAGTCCACTATAATATCAACATATTCTTCTTTAGTTAAGATTCTAAAGGGATTCTTTAAATAATAACTATACAGATCAGTCTCCTTTTGAATATATAAAGAATGAAGCTTGATGCCCCAGCTATTGGTATCTGCTACATATTTTACGGTTTCAAGCATCATTTTCTTATTTTCTTCCGGAAGGCCTATGATTAAATGAGTTACATATCTTATGTTTCTCCTAGTAAGATTTTTTATAGTCTTATTATATATTTCTAAATCATATCCTCGCCTTATAAACTTTGATGAACTTTCATGTATACTTTGAAGCCCTAACTCTATCCAAAGAAATGTTCTTTCATTTAGCTCACTTAATAGGTCCAGTACATTATTATCAATGCAGTCAGGCCTAGTGGCAATGGCTAAACCTACAACACCTTCAATGGATAGGGCTTCATAATATAAGCCTCTTAGGTGTTCAACATCCCCATAAGTATTGGTAAAGTTCTGAAAATAAGCGATGTACATATTAGAATTATTCTTTTTAGATATCAATAACTTTTGCTCATTGGCCTGGGCTTTTAGGGACCTATGTCTTGAGCCCGCAAATTCTCCGGAACCCTCTTCCCCACAAAATATACAACCTCTAGTTCCCAGGGTCCCATCTCTGTTGGGACAGGAAAATCCTCCATCGAAGGAAAGCTTAATAATCTTATTTCCAAATATATTTTTAAGGTGGGAATTTAAGGAATGATACCTTTTCCCATTCCAAGTTTCAATTAAATTATTCATCTTCTAGCCTCTACTTCTTTCGTATCATCGATATTTAAATTCATCATAATGATTCTCATAATATTCTCCGCAGCATTTTTCAGGAGTATTGGACTTCTCTTCATGGACTCTTGCTCACTCATGGGTCTATCAGCAATGGAAAATATAGCATTAAAGTCATTAGCCAACAATCCTTCATATCCTTCTGAAAGAGACCCACATATAGCTACTACCGGAATATTAAAGCTACTTGCAAGCCTTGCAACCCCATAGGCAGCCTTGCCAAATTGGGTTTGATTGTCTATCCTTCCTTCACCGGTTATAACAAGATCTGCATCCCTTATGGCCTCTTCCAAATTAGTATGCCTTATAACTATTTCTATTCCCTTTTCAATTCTTCCATTTAAAAATGCCAAAAGGGCTCCACCTAATCCTCCTGCAGCACCTGCACCTTTAACATTTTCTATATCTATTCCAAATTTTTGATTTATAACATATGCCAAGTTCCTTAGTCCCCTATCAAGGGCTTGAACCATAAGGCTATTAGCCCCCTTCTGAGGTCCATAAACAAAGGCTGCACCGTTAGTTCCTGTCAAGACATTATTTACGTCAGTTGCTATCATAAAGTTAGACTCCTTAATCCTATAATCCATATTGGTCATATCGATATTTCTTATGCTATTAAGTCCTCCACCATTTAATTCCACCTCAATATGGTCGTCATCTAAAAACTTGGCACCTAAGGCACTTAAAAGACCAATTCCACCATCATTAGTCGCACTTCCCCCAAGTCCAATAATAAAATTTCTACATCCTAGGTCTAAGGCATGTGATATTAACTCTCCCGTTCCATATGTAGTAGTAAACATAGGATTTCTTTCATGTTCTTCCAATAGAATCAAGCCGGATGCTTTGCTAATCTGAATTATTGCAGTATCATCATTAATAATCCCATATTGACACCTTATGCGCCTAAATAGAGGGTCTTTTGCAAATGTATTTATAAAAATTCCCTGGTTAGCTTCTACTAAGGTCTCTAAGGTCCCTTCCCCTCCATCTGCCATGGGAATCTTTAAAATATTCAAGTCCTGATTTACCCTTTTAAAACCGGCTTCAATATTATCACAAACTTCCCTAGCCGTTAAACTACCCTTAAATGAATCCGGCGCTATGACGATTTTCATCTTGTCCACTCCCTTCATGCAATAATATATTACCCCATATACTTGATTATCCACATCAATATTAGAAATATTTAGATGAAAAAGCTATGAAAGCTTCAAGTACTTTCATAGCTTTTTTATCTACACATTTATTTTGACTACCGGTCTATATCTTCTCTATAAATCTCTTTCCAAAGTCCTTACATTCCTTAATAGCATCTTCATCGGGATTCCATAAGGCCCTTATACCCTCCTGAACCAGTTCAAGCTTTGCAGCAATTAGTTTCTCTTCAAGAACCTTTACTGATTCACCAGACCAACCATAGGAACCAAAGGCCGCTACCTTCTTATTCTTGAATCCAATTCCTTGTATCATATCTAACAAGCCACCAACTGCATTCATTATTCCTTTATTTACAGTTGAGCATCCAAATATAAAGGCTTTAGATTTAAAGAGTTCTGTAATTATGTCATTTTTATCAGTATGAGCAGCATTGTATAGCTTAATCACTACATCCTGATCAGCTTCCTTGATTCCGGCAGCAATGGCTTCTGCCATTCTCTTGGTTCCATTCCACATAGTATCATATACGATAGTGATTTGTTTTTCCTGATAGGATTTGGCCCAATCCATATACTTTAATACTATTTGACCAGGATTATCCCTCCAAATAACTCCATGGGAAGTACAAATCATATCCAAAGGAAGGTTGAAGGAAAGAACTTCTTCAATTTTCTTTTCAACTAAGGCACTGAAAGGAGTAAGTATATTTGCATAATATTTGATGGCCTCTTGATAAAGTTCAGCTTGGTCCACTAAATCATTGTACATCAATTCAGATGCATAGTGCTGACCAAAGGCGTCATTACTAAATAATATATTTTCACCACCCATATATGTCATCATGGAGTCCGGCCAATGAAGCATTCTAGCTTCAACAAATGTAAGTGTAGACTCTCCTATGTTTAAAGTATCTCCAGTCTTTACCTCAACAAAATTCCAGTCCTGATGATAATGACCCTTAAGTGACTTTATACCATTTGTAGTACAATATATTGGTGTATTAGGTATTTCCTTCATCAATAAGGGCAAGGCTCCACTATGGTCTATCTCCCCGTGTTGGGCAATTATATAGTCAATTTCATTTAAGTCGATTTCCTTTTTTAAGTTTCTAACAAATTCCTCATCGAATGGCTTCCAAACCGTATCTATCAAAACGGTTTTCTCATCCCTAATTAAATAAGAATTATAGGATGTACCCCTATCTGTAGAGTATTCATCACCATGGAATCTCCTCAGTTCCCAGTCAATTTTTCCTACCCAGGTCACCTTATCAGTTACTTTAAAACTCATAATAAAACCTCCTCTTCTTAATCCAACACAGACTTAATAAGTGTATACCCTTATTTATATATTTCTAGCAAGTAGTTTTAATATTCCCCTAGAGGGTAGAATATACTTAAATACAATTTGAGGTGATTTAATGGAATCAATAGATATCATGGTTGCAGAACATGAAAATGTTCGTCGTATGCTTAAGGTTATAAGAAATATATCCTACAGAGTCCTTACAAATGGCCAATATGACATAGATGATTTTCCTAGAATAATTGACTTTGTAAGGACTTATACAGATAAACTTCACCATGGAAAAGAAGAAGATATCCTCTTTGCTACTATGGAAAAAGAGCTAGAAAAATTAGCAAAATCAGGTGCCATTACCGGTATGTATATAGAGCACGATAATGGTAGATTATATATGGCAAACTTGGAAAAGGGAGTAGAAGCCTTCAAGAAAGGGAATGATGAAGCTAGACTCGATATCATAGCAAATGCAATTTGTTATACCGACCTTCTTGATAGACATATTGAAAAAGAAAATACTGCCATGTACTCCTTTGCAGAAAAGATGCTATCCGATGAAATAAAGGCTTATGTAGATGAAGAAAGCAGAAAGATCGATTTGGAAGCCAGGAGCCAGGGTACCCAAGAAAAATATGAAAACATGCTAAGTGAGTTAGAAGAAAAGTATAGCTAAAGCCATTAGGCTTTAGCTAATTTCTTCAAGTCTATCCTTATCTAAAATTATAATCCTTTTATTTCCCTTCTGCTCAATCAAACCCTGTTCCTGAAAAGATGTAAGCTTCCTACTCAAGGTTTCCTGACTCATACCTATTTGGGAGGCTAAATCTCCCTTTGTCATATTTAAAATTACTTCACTTCCTCCCTCTGCCATCTTTAACAAGGCTGTAGCAAGCCTTTGCTCCACAGAATGAAGATTGATATCCTCTATTAGGTTTTCAGCCTGCTCAAGTCTCTTGCTAAGCTCTGCCATAACCTTAAAGGTAATTGAAGGGTATTTTTCCATCAACAGCTTTAGCTTTTTACCTTCTATAATACACATATGGGTCTTTTCTAAGGCCTGGGCATCCTCCTGAAGGGGTAGGGAACTAAAAAGGGATAGCTCACCCATAAATTCTCCTGGTCCTATCACCCTTATTACTTGTTCCTTTCCATTTGAACTGATTCTGGAAATCTTAACTCTACCCTTATGAGGTACATATAGCTTATTTCCCATATCTCCAGCGGAGTATATAATCTCACCCTTCTCAAATGTTTTTACCCTTGTTATGGATTCTACTTCCAACATCTCATCAAGGGTCAAACTACTAAAGATTGGAACTATTTCGATACAAGTTCTTTCATTCCTAACATCACTTCGACTCATAAAATTCCCCCTATATACTAATGGTTCTTATATATTAATATACCCCTTTCCCATCTTAAGTAACTTAAGCAATGGGTGTTGAATTGTAACCATTTGTTAACCTATTTAAAGCTTATTTGGGTATAATTATCTTAAGGATGGTGATAAGATGAAGAAATCAATATTATTAATTATGATTTTAGCTTTATCAGTACTAGCTTTTGGCTGCACTCAGCTTTCGGTACCTGTAGATGGACCTAGTGACCCTGTAGAAGACCCTACCGAAGGGCCTGTAGAGACTCCTAAGGACAGTATAACAATTGAAGCTGTAGAAAAAGTAGATGTAGGTGATTTAACCATATTAGATGAAATGGAATTTGACTTCGACAATGATGGTGAAATGGAATTCATAAGGATGTTAACTGGTGCTCAAAAGGACTCAAATGGTCAAATTGCATGGGATGATGGTCAGGATTGGGTCTTTATTGTCCAGGACACCGACAAGGACTATATACTAGTGGATGAATATGTACAACTAGGCAGAATTGACTTCAATGTATTTACTATGGATGAAGAGTTCTATATCTCAACTTTAAGCCCTAGAACTGCAAGCCTTACCTTCAACCTTTATCAGTATGATAGGGAAACCAGTACATTTATTATGACAACACCATATAATGCAAGTGGGAATGTAAATATGATTAAGACCTCTGGAGGATATTAAAACAAATTTGTTTGCAGCTCCTGTTATGCAGGAGCTTTTAGCATTGGAGGTGTGTTATGTTTAAAGGTAAATATTTATTTCTAAGCATCATACTTATATCATCAATATTTCTTTCAAATTGTACAAGGAAGACTACATCAAACCCAATTTCGGAAGTATTATTTACAAATAGTGATTTGAATTTTTCAGTAGAAATACCTCATCAGTGGAGTGAAAAGTACATTGTAGAAGGCTATGAGAATGGTGTCAATTTCTATAGCTTAAACAATAGAGATTATGGCGGACTCCTATGCAGTATTGAAAGGTTAGTAGGTGAATTGATTACAGAAGAGGATATAAAACAAGCTCCTGTTAGTCAAAAAATTATCCTTCAAGCAAATGGATATACCTATATTTCCAGATTACCATCGGATGTAGAGTATGCCTTGGACAATGATAAGTTAAAAAAAGAATATGATGAAATGTTTGAGCAAGTAGACCTTATGACTTCTAGTATAAAAAGCCTAGACAATAGTAGGCCTAAGGCTAAGATAGAAGGATATAAAGTTATTGGGTCCAGCTACTTTACTGTAGAAATACCCCAGGAGTGGGATATAAAAATCACTGAGGACTATGCCTTGAGGTGGGAAATATATTCGGGAGAAAATATAGTTGGAGATATTGAACTTCTCCCATATAAGTCAATTTATGATGTCTTATATTATGAAACAGACCTAAATAAAATTTTACTAGATGATGAAATGGAAAGAAAGGCCCGAATATCTATAAATGATGAGACTAACAACATAGAGGTAATGCAAAATATGCTTCTTACCTTTGACTTTATCCCTTCACACTATACGATTTTAGATGTTCAAACTGCAGCAAGGGAATATCTTGATGGTGGTGGCAAGAAGCTGTTTGGACAAATTGAAGCTATTGATATGGTTGATGGAGAGCCTAAGACTATAACCATTAAAGTTAAAGAATTTATAACTGGTGCTTCACTTGATACGGGCTTTACTATTAATGACTTAGGTATAGAAGAGGAATATTCCCTTGAGGATGGAGTATTGATTACACCTCTTATGCCTCCTAATTATAATAGCTTTGGTGTTTATGGGGTTTATAATATGGATGGTGACTTTATTCAAAGCTATGAATATCTAGATGATTTCCACTATGATTTTATAATCGGGTCAGACGGGAAATTAAAGATTATACTTGGATTTTATCTGCCTTAATTTTGCATAAACTAAAGGGACCCTTAGGTCCCTTTAGTTTTTAGTATTTATATAAATAATCACAGTAGTCACACTTATATGTGCACTTATCCTTATCTACAAGAGTAAATTTATGGATAACCTCCCTCTCTTCTGTAGTAATACAACGAGGGTTTTTACAGGAGATAATGCCTTCAAGTTTTTCAGGAAGGGTGAGATTTATCTTCTCAATAATTTTTTCATCTTCAATTATATTTATAGTCATATTAGGGTCTAAAAATCCAAGCATTGTTAAGTCTATGTCTATGACGTTTTCAATCTTTATAATATCCTTACGTCCATATTTCTTGCTTGTTGCATTTATAATCAAGGCCACTGTAAAATCAGCCTTGTTTAACTTTAGATAGTCAAATATCTTAAGCCCAACTCCTGCTTTTATATGGTCGATTACTATTCCTTTAGTTATAGTAGTTATCTTTAGCATTATTCCACCCCCAAAAGTTTTAGAATTAAAGCCATCCTTACAAACATGCCATTTTTTACTTGTTGGAAGTACTTGGCCCTAGGATCTTGATCAACTTCCATTTTAATCTCATTAACCCTTGGAAGGGGGTGGAGTATTGCAAGGTCTTCTTTTGCCGATTCTAATTTTTTTAAATCCAGTATATAGCTATCCTTCAACCTAATATAATCTGCCTCGTTAAAGAACCTTTCCTTCTGAACCCTAGTCATGTAAAGGACATCAAGGCTAGAAATTACATCACATAGTCTTTCAACTTCCTCATATTCTATTCCATTTTTGTCCAGTACCACTGTCTTTATATACTCAGGTACCTTAAGCTCTTGAGGAGAAATTAATACGAACTTAATATTTTCATACCTGGACATAGCCTTTATTAAAGAATGAACCGTTCTTCCAAATTTCAAGTCCCCGCATAGGCCTATGGTCATATTATCCAATCTTTTTTTGGAGTCCAGGATTGTATAAATATCAGTTAAAGTCTGAGTTGGATGCTGATGTCCACCATCTCCTGCATTTATTAGGGGAACTGGGCAATATTCCGCTCCTAATTTTGGTGCCCCCTCCTTGGGATGTCTCATAACGATAATATCTGTATATGCTCCTACAGTTCTTAGGGTATCTGCGAGACTTTCGCCTTTTTGGACAGAACTTGAGCCCGGCTCTGAAAATCCAATAACCCTTCCACCTAATCTCATCATTGCGGCTTCAAAGCTAAATCTGGTTCTAGTGCTAGGCTCATAAAACAGAGTTCCAAGAATCATTCCATCACATGTATGGGTAAACTTCCTAGGATTATCTACAATTTGATTTGTTAATTCCATTATTCCTTGAATTTCTTCAATAGTTAAATCACTTGGGTCTATAAGATTTTTTCCTCTTAGCATAATCTTCCTCCTTATTAATGGGAAACCCTTAAAGGACTTGCGTTTGACCTACATCAGTTGATTAGGAAAACCCCTTAACAAACTATGGTAGGTCATAAAAAATGCCTCCCTAATGGAAGGCATAATTATGCTTATGGTTTACGCTGGCCTTACCAATCTCTCGGATTGACTTAAAGGTAACTTTTTAAATAAAATATCATAATTACTTATCTTTGTCAATCCCATTGATATTACCACAAAGCAATAAAATCGCATTTTCTTCCTGCTTTTAAACTTTGTAATCTCAGCATTTTACAGTGAATTCTGTCATAGCTATATGTTATAATATTGCCATAGGAGATGAAATAAATGTATAAAATACTTTTAATAATTCTTATTGGTTATTTAATGGGTTGTCTTCAGTGGTCCTATTTTCTTAGTAAAGCTTTAAAGAAGGTAGACATTAGAACTCTTGGAGGCGGCAATGCAGGAGCTTCAAATACAGTCACACAATTTGGATGGAAGATGGGAATAGCAGTAGGCCTATTAGATATATTTAAAGCAATTGTATCCCTTTTGATTATAAGGTACTTAATCCACATTTCATATTTAGAAAATGATATAGCCTATCTTTACCTAAATGGAACAGGGGTCATCCTTGGACATAACTATCCATTTTTTATGGGATTTAGAGGTGGTAAAGGTACTGCCTCCACTCTAGGTATGCTTTTTGGCATCAATCTTTGGGTGGGTATAATTGGACTTTTGGTAATTTTAATAACTACACTTATAACCGACTATATTGCTCTTGGAACAATGGCCCTAGTAACCTTTTTTATTCTGGCAACAATCTATATGGATTTTGGTAGCATATGCATAATAATTTCTGTTTTCATAGCCCTTCAAAGCCTTATTAAGCATATAGCAAATATTAAAAATATCCGAGCCGGAAAAGAAAACAAGCTAAGAGATGCACTAAGGAAGCAATCAAAAGCACAATAAAAAGGTGATATAAATGAAAGTTAAAAAACTAATAAAAAATAACAAGCTGCTTTTTAGACTGATCACTTCTTACCTAATCACCTCAGTCCTTTTAACGACAATTTTAATGATTGTAGTAACTGGCTTTATTTCAAGAAGAATTACAGATTCTACTATAGAGGCTGCTTCAAGCCAATTAAAGCAGTCCTATACAACTATATACTATGCATTAACCGATATTTATGGGGATAACTACGACCTTTGGACAAGGAATCCCTTAATACAAAAGGCCCTTTCATCTAACGAGTTACTTCAGGATGAAGTGGTTGAAGTATCAAATCACCTAAATAGGGAGACTATTAAGAATGACTTGATAGAATCCCTTTATTTAGTAAACAAAGGTTACAATAGAGTTATTTCAAATGATTCAGCTTATAGCTTAGCTAACTTCTACGACCAGGACGCTTTAGACCTATTCAAAAAATATGAGCAAAGCTTCCATACATATAAAAATGAAATCTTCTATCCAAGAACCTATAAGAAGGAAACAGAAAAAACTGCCAATAACTTGATATCCGTAGTATATGCTAAACAGGATTCAGAAGGCAAATTAAATTCCGGTTTAATAGTCAACATCAATCAAAATGCCCTATCAGAAATTGTAAATGATAGCAAGAATTCATCAAGTATGATTATCGTAAATGGAGCAGGACAGATAATTACTGATTCAAAAGGGAAGTTTGGACAAGTCCTTCCAAGAGACGAATTTTACTACTCAATTGCCAATAACCAAGAGATAGAAGACAGTTTTACTGCCGATTATTTTGGAGAAAAATCCTTTGTCACCTTTAAAAAGGCCAGGGACCTAGGCTTTGTATTTATAAGTATCACACCTTATTCTTATCTGATAAATCAGGTTATTAAGGTAGATATTTACCTAGGGTTATTCTTTATCCTCTTTATGATAATTAGCATAATAATAAGTACAATCTCTACCAAAAAGATATACGAGCCTTTAAATAACATTATTCAAAAAATGAAGGATAACCCGTCCATAGATTTAATCTCAGGAGATGAATACACCTTCTTGGATGAAGCCTATAATAATCTTATCCTTAAAAACAAGTCATCCCAAATACAAAGAGTCTTTAATGGGAGCTACGGAGATAATTCCCTTGATGTTCTTGGATTTAAGAAAAATGATAAATTTATGGTGTTTTCCTTAATTCCCGATGATGGACAGGATTTAACAACAGATATTATGGAGAGAATTCTAAAGATTGTAAATTCCAGTTCCCATATGCAAGGCACCTTAACTTCTCCTAATTGTATAAGTTGTATTATCCATAGTGAAGAATTCTCAGAAAATAAAATGGAAGAAATTATGGATAGTCTAATGAACCTACAGCGACTTATTTCTGATGAGCTTAGTATTAATATATCTATTGGACTAGGTACTATTGTCAATAATTTGGATAGTATAAGATTCAGCCAGAGGTATTCTATGAACGCAGTGCAAAATGCTTTAAAAAGCGGTGATGGTCAGATAGTCTCATATTCCGATATAGAGAATAGCAAGGTAGCTGCTAGCATAAATAAGGATAATATAGCAGATAGAATTCAAGAATATGTTGATAAGAATTTTACTAGGAAGGATTTTTCAGTTCAGGAGATCAAGGATGAAGTAGACCTATCCCTTAGCTATATTAGGCAAATCTTTAAAGAAGAAAAAGGCATGACCTTAAACGACTATATATTAAACCTTAGAATAGACCTATCAAAAACCCTATTATTAACTACAGATAAAACAGCAAAAGAGATTGCAGAGGATGTTGGTTATTATGATAATAGATATTTCTATACTCTTTTTAAAAAGAAGGTAGGAATGACTACTGATGAATTCAGGAAGTCTATGAGACAGGATCAAACCCTTTAATAATGCGGATTGTAAGATTTTAAACACGGAGTTTCAACAGGTGTTTAAGATATTACAATCCTTTATTTTAGCATTCTTTTGTCTTTTACTTCCTATGGATTGGTTGTAAAATTAAAGCATAAAGGAGATGAGATAAATGAAAAACAACAAGGCAAAAAAAATTCTGGCATTAGTAGCAGGTTCCTTAGTTATAGCATTAGTACTTTCCATTTTGCCAGGTGGATTTTTAGCTAGTGCAGCAGAATTAAGCAAAAGAGAAGCAAGAAATATTGCTATGGAAGAGTTAGACCATAATGGTTTAATTAATGCAGATGATATAGAAGATATCGAAGCAAAATTAGATCGAGATGGTAAATATTATACAGTATATGTTAAAGGTTCAGAGATTGGCTATGAGTTAAAGATCGACGCAAATAACGGCGAAGTACAAGATGAATTAACAAAAGTTTCTAGAGAAGGCAAAACTGAACTAAGCCTTGCTAAAGTAGCTAAGGAAAGTAAAGAAGAAAAAGAAGTAAAAGAGCAAGTATTTGAAGACTTTGAAGACTTCTTAGGAGAGGCTGAGCTTGGAAAAGCAAAGGACCTTATGGATAAAGAAGCTATTATAGAAGCTGTAAAAGATAGTGATTATCTAAAAGATGATGAGTATACTGAAGACTATGACAAGAACACAAAAGAAGCTGCACTTAACCAACTTCTAAAAGACGGCAAGAAGGCAGCAATATCAGATTTTAAAGCAGCTAAAGATGCCAATGACGAAGATGCTAAAGAAGAATTTAAAGCAGCTAAAGATATATTAAAAGAAGTTAAAAAAGAAGAAAAAACATCAATAAAAGAAGAAAAACAAACTAGTAAGAATGATGATGACGATGATGATGACGACGATAAGAATTTAATTGAAAAAGCTAAAATCACAAAAGAAGAAGCTTTAACTATAGCTCTTAAGAAAGTTGGTTTAGATACTAATAGTAAAGGTCTTGATGATAAATCTGTAGAATTCGATGATGATAACCCTCCTGTATATGAAGTTAAATTCACATATACAATAGATAAGGTTGAAACAGAATATGAAATCAGAGTCCATGCTATATCAGGAACAGTTCTAGATGTTGAGAAAGAAGTTGAAGAAGTTAAGAGAGTTAAAGAAGTGAAAGAAGTTAAAGAGAATAACAATAATAGCAACAAAAATAATGAAAAGTCCAATAATGGAAAAGGTAAAAAATAACAATTAGATAATCTCATTAACATTTTAATACTCTTCTTTACCCCCAAAAAAGCAACCAGGAGACTGGTTGCTTTCCCCTTTTGCAGAGATATACCTATTTTTCTGATTTGGCCTATTATTCAAAGGTAAATCCTAATAGATATGCTATTATAAATCTATGGAGATTTTTTTTTATTTTTTCTTGAATATCATGTTAAATACTTAATAATATGGTAACATTTAATTGCTAGTATTAACTGATCTACATATTAGATAAATTGTAGAATTAATAGTTCTAAATTTTAGTTGAATAGGAGGAATAAAATTGTGAAAAAACTATCAAGAAAGAAAATTACAATAATAGGAGCTGTAGTCCTTGTTATAGCCCTTATACTATATAATTCCTTAAAACCTGAAGAAGGAAATTATACAGAAGAGCTTGCAAAGACTCAAGACATAATTACCTATTATACCTTTGAGGGAAATATTAGCTCTGATGAGAGTCAGAATGTAGTATCAAAAAGCAATTTATCCGTAAAAAGCTTTTATGTTAAAGAAGGAGACCTGGTAAATGTAGGCGATTTGTTATTTGAACTAGATGATAGCAATTTAAGTTCAACATTAGACCAGGCTAAAGCCAGTGTAGAGCTTGCTAGAATAAACCTGGAAATGGCAAAGGGCTCTACAAAAGACCAACAGCTAAGTCAAGCTCAGCTAAATCTCAACACCTCAAAATTAAACTATGACCAAGCTAAAGGTTCAGCTATGGAACAGCAGATTATTCAAACAACAAATGCCCTTGAATCTGCACAAGCAGCCTATGATAGTGCGAGGCTAAATTTAGAAAGAATTCAAGCCTTGCATAAAATAGGCGGAGCAGCTTTAGTAGAAATAGAACAAGCCCAAAATGCTTATGACTCAGCCAGAATGCAGTTAGAAACAGCCCAAAACTCCTATGATAATATGGAGACCAATATAAATCAAAATATTAGCCTGGCTAATGAGCAGTACCAAGCCGCACAGAGAGGATACAATTCCCTATCCCAAAGCCTTAATCAAAACATCCGTATAGGAGAGGAACAACTTAATCAGGCCCAAGCCCAATATGATTCTTTATTAAAGCAAGCAGAAGACATGAGGGTTTTAGCAGAAGCAAGCGGTGAAGTTACAGAGATTCACGTATTGGAGAATGAATCCTTAATCATGGGTAGCCCTATAATGGACATAGTAAATTTCAATAATCTTGTAGTAGAACTTAGGGTAGATGAATATGATTTAGCTGCAGTGACCCTTAATAAGGATGCAGAAGTATATATATCCTCTATCGGGGAAAAGGTTAAGGGCGAAGTAACTCGCATTTCAAAACAAGCCATGGTAGTCGGTGGAGTATCCTACTTTGAAGCTACTATAAGCCTTGAAAAGAATGAAAATTTAAGAGTAGGTCTGACCTCAGAAGTTAAGATACTCAATGACAAGGCTGAAGACGTTACGACTATTTCAATGAAAGCCCTTCAGTTTGATAATGAAAACCTTCCATATGTATATTATCGGGATAGGAAAGGAAAGATTGCAACTAAGGCTGTTAAAGTGGGAATAAATGATGGTAATAGTGTGGAAATATTAGAAGGCCTTGAAAGAGGCGAAACTATTTTAGT
Organism: uncultured Tissierella sp.; assembly: GCA_964540195.1. Classification (GTDB taxonomy): domain Bacteria; phylum Bacillota; class Clostridia; order Tissierellales; family Tissierellaceae; genus Tissierella_B. The sequence continues at coordinate 3,216 of CAZIMA010000007.1, read as the reverse complement.
TCCAGCTTCTGACCCATGGTCTGTAATGATGGGACCTCCAGGCAGGGTAGATTGATATGGGTAAAATAATTTTGGATATGAAAAATATAGTAAAGACCTATAGGATGGGGGATGAAGACCAAATAGTCCTAAAAGGTGTAGACTTAATGGTCCATGAAGGAGAATTCCTTTCTATTTTAGGTCCATCAGGCTCGGGAAAGTCTACTATGATGAATATAATTGGTTGCTTAGATACTCCCAGCTCAGGTACCTATATATTAGGGGGAAGAGATATTTCACACCAAAGCCAAAAGCAATTGGCACAAATTAGAAGCAAGGAAATTGGCTTTATCTTTCAATCCTTTCAGCTTCTGCCTAGATTAACTGCTAGAGAAAATGTAGAGCTACCCCTAATATATGCAAAAGTTCCTCCCCAGGATAGAAAAATTCGGGCAGAAGAGATGCTAAGACGAGTAGGCCTTGAGGATAAGATGAACCACAGACCAAACCAACTTTCAGGAGGTCAACAGCAAAGGGTTGCCATAGCCAGAGCCTTATCTAATAATCCTACTATTCTATTAGCAGATGAGCCCACTGGTGCACTGGACCAGAATACAGGAAAGCAAGTAATGAACCTTTTTACAGAGCTAAACCAAGAGGGCAACACTATAATAATGATAACCCATGATATTAATATAGCCAAATATGCAAATAGGATAGTAAATATTCTAGACGGAAATCTATACGAGGGGGGTGTAGATAATGCTTAAGGAAAATATTAAGATGTCCTGTCAAAATATTTTAAACAATAAGATGCGGTCCTTTCTTACAATTTTAGGTATAGTAATAGGGGTCACGGCTATAATAGCCTTAATCTCCATCGTTCAGGGAGTAATAGATGAATCCAATCGTCAATTTATGGGTATGGGTACTGGAAGAATTACAGTCCAAGCCTTTGGCACACCACTTAAGCAGGGCCTATCCTTTAATGATATTGAAAGGTTATCTGAATTGGAGAACGTCACTGGTGTATCTCCAAACCTATCAATTACTTCATCTGTAGTTAAAGATGGTACCGTAATAGAGGATGTTACTATTGAAGGAAAAAACGAAGTTTATTTTAAGACTACTGAAGATGTTATATCAAGAGGACGGGTCTTTAATATACTTGATATGGAGGGCAAAAATAAAGTAGCCCTTGTAGACAGTAAATTGTCAAAGTCCCTATTCCTTGGAAGGGATCCCATGGGAGAAAATATAATGATCAATGGAACTACATATTCCATTGTAGGTATACTTGAAGATGAATCATCAAATGACATTATGTCTATGATTGCCAATAGCTCAGCACCAAACGGGAAGATTATAATCCCCTATACTACAGCTATGGGAATAGCCAGTGTTGGCAATATTGCCACCCTTGAAATAATCGTTAGTGATACGGATTTAATGGACCAAACAATAGATCAAATTGAATATACCTTAAACCAAGCCTTTAACTTTAAGGACGATTCCTATAATATAATAAATCTAGATAGCCTCCTCGAAGTTATGGAAACTATGCAGGGCATGATGACTGCTATGCTTACGGGAATAGCTGCTATTTCCCTCCTAGTTGGTGGAATCGGAATAATGAATATGATGTTAGTTTCAGTTACGGAAAGAACTACGGAGATTGGACTCCGAAAAGCTCTAGGTGCTGAACCTGGGAGTATTCAAATACAGTTCTTATTGGAATCCATATTCCTTTCTTTATTAGGAGGAATTATTGGCACTATACTGGGATTGTTAATTACCTATATTGCTTTTAATGCTATTGATATCCCTTTTACAATAAATTACTCAGCAATTATTTTAGGAGTTGGATTCTCAGGTGGTATTGGAATCATCTTTGGATGGGCACCGGCTAGAAAAGCCAGCATGCTAAATCCAATAGATGCCCTGAGAAGTGTTTAAAAAGACCCTTAGGCAAAGCCTAAGGGTCTTTTTATTGTGTTATACAACTAACTTCCTACTGCCCGGTTTCACCAACTCTATCTTTCCATCTTTACAAATTGGACATTCATCTGCATCATAGGCTATTACTTCAGTTGTATAAGCTGCCTGTAACTTACAGCCAAAGTCTATCTTTCCGTTAGACCTGTCTACAAGAACTGCAACACCTACTAGTTCTGCTTCATGAGCCTTGACTATTTCAATTACTTCTCTTACTGAGCCTCCGGTAGTTATTACGTCTTCCGCTATAAGTACTCTTGCACCCTTTGGAATTGAAAAGTTCCTTCTAAGAGTCATCTTTCCATCTTCTCTTTCTGCAAAGAGGTTCTTTACCCCCAGCTGTCTTGCTACTTCATAGGAGAATATTACCCCCCCCATAGCAGGTCCTATAACCACATCAATATTATCATCTTTAAAGGCTTCAACTATAATGCTGGAAAGCTCAACCGTATATTCCGGGTATTCAAGAATCCTTGCACACTGCATATATTGGTTGCTATGTTTCCCTGATGTTAAAAGGAAATGGCCTTCTTGCAACACATTTATCTCCCTTAATATTTCCTCAACTCTATCTCTCGTAACCATGTTTTATTCCCTCCTCAATACTTAATCTAACAGCGTTCCAGTCTACCTCTAGTAGTCACCCCCGATATCCCTCCACTACTATCGGGATGACATCGTCGTTGTTCACTATTCACTGTTCCCTCTTACCTCTTACCTCTTCCCTATTCCCTAACTAAACTATTCCCCTAATTTCCTTTAAATCCTTGATATTATACTTCTCACAATAGGCTACAATTCCCTCCAGAACATCCATAGTTGCCCTAGGATTTACAAAATTAGCCGTACCTACAGCCACCCCCGTTGCACCTGCAAGGATAAATTCTATGGCATCTTCACCATTCATTATTCCACCCATGCCTACTATAGGAAGCTTAACATTCTTATGGACTTCGTATACCATCCTAATAGCTACAGGCTTAATGGCAGGACCTGATAAGCCACCTGTTTTATTAGCTAATATTGGCTTTCTTCTATGGATATCTATAGCCATTCCTGTAATGGTATTAATTAAGGATAAGGCATCTGCTCCTCCAGCCTCTGCAGACTTAGCTATCTCTACAATATCCGTAACATTTGGGCTAAGTTTCACTATTACAGGCTGTTTAGCATATTTTTTTACTTCTCTTGTTACTTCTTCTACGCTTTCGCAGCGGGTTCCAAAGTTTACCCCGCCTTCCT
>CAZIMA010000006.1:0-33552 GCA_964540195.1 uncultured Tissierella sp. | reverse complement strand
AATTTATCTGATATAATATTAATTATCATATACCATGGGTTAATTAAGCATGAGCTATATGATTTTTAATTTGTATTATTTTATCTAATAATGGAAATAGGGATAGGAATTCCTAACCTTATTTTACAAAAAAATGGGGGGATAAGAATGAAAGTTAGAAAAGCTATAATACCGGCTGCTGGTCTTGGAACCAGATTCTTGCCTGCTACTAAGGCCCAACCTAAAGAGATGCTTCCTATAGTTGATAAGCCTACACTACAGTACATAATTGAAGAAGCAGTAGATTCCGGTATAGAAGAGATTCTAATCATTACGGGAAGAAATAAAAAGAGCATAGAGGACCATTTCGACCGGTCTGTAGAGTTGGAGTTGGAATTAGAAAGAGCAGGGAAAAATGAACTTTTAGAAGAGGTAAGGAAGATATCTGATATGGTTAATATCCACTATATTAGACAGAAGGAACCAAGAGGACTTGGACATGCCATATACTGTGCAAAGAGTTTTATTGGGGATGAACCCTTTGCTGTCCTATTAGGAGATGATATAGTATATTCAGAAAAACCCTGCTTAAAGCAGATGATAGAAATTTATGATGAGTATAAGACAACCATACTTGGAGTGCAGGAAGTACCTAAAGAAGATGTTAATAAATATGGGATAGTAGAATCAAAGCTTATTGAGGATAGGGTCTACAAGGTAAAAGGTTTAGTTGAAAAGCCATCTATAGATAGTGCTCCTTCAAATATTGCAATTTTAGGAAGATATATAATAAATCCAGCCATATTTGAGATACTTGAACATACCCAGCCTGGAAAGGGCGGAGAAATACAACTTACAGATGGGCTTAAAACCCTATCTCAAAAGGAAGCAATGTATGCCTATAATTTTGTAGGCAAAAGATATGATGTAGGCGACAAAATTGGATTTTTAAAGGCAACAATAGAATTTGCATTAAGACGAGATGATTTAAAAGAGGGTTTTATGGATTATCTTAGAGAGATTGTAGAATAACACCGTAAGTGAGTTGATATAATGTATTTTTTAAAGGATTTTCTAAAGGGACTAATAATTGGAATAGGAGGTGTGGCACCAGGAGTTAGTGGTGGCACATTTGCAGTGATGCTGGGTGTTTATACTAAGCTCACAGAATCACTTGCCAATATATTCCATAATTTTAAAAACAAGGTAAAAATTCTTTTTCCATTGGGTTTGGGTATTGGCACAGGTTTTCTTTTATTTAGCAGAGCTATGAAGTATCTATTTGAACATCACGAGTTTAATATAACCTATTTATTTATAGGATTGATGCTTGGAACCATGTCTTCCGTAATAGGGGAAGCAAATAAAAAGGGGTATAAGAAAAAGTATTTGTTCCCCTTCATATTGGCATTTTCCGTAACTATCGTCTTTATGGTCCTTGAAAACAGTAATTTTATCAATGTAATTCCTGATCAGGAACTTAGTTTGTTAGCCTTCCTTATTTATGGAGGAATAATAGGTTTTGGAACTATTGTACCAGGAATAAGCTCATCTTTTATACTTATGTACATAGGTGCTTATGAGATTCTCTTAGATGCTATTATAAATTTTGATTTTAGTATTATTATACCTGTTGGAATGGGAGTCTTGTTGAGCATTTTGCTATTAGCCAAATTAGTAACTTTTATGTTTAAAAGATTCTATGGCTACACTTATTATGCAGTGATAGGATTCGTATCCGGTTCTATAATTACAATATTGCCAATGCCTAATTATATTGGTGAGTTTATATTAGGACTATTCATATGCACTATAGGTTATCTTATATCTTATAGTTTAAGTAAAATCGGTGCAAGTTAAAAGAGGACATCTAAGGTAAAAAATTACCTAGATGTCCTTTCCTCTTATTAAAATATATCGCAATTGGAGGGTAGCTATCAATACTAGAATATGTAAAAATCTACAATTTGTGAGGATAAATCAATTTAGAATTTGTAAGAAAGTTGCAAACTTGGGTAGACTATGATTAAATAATATTTAAGGATAATTCTAATACTAAGGATGATTTTATGATTAGATATTCTATTCTAATATTGCTTGTAATAATTATAGTAACAGGATGTATACCATTAAAAACTCCACCCAAGGGCGTAGATAGTCCAAAAGATCCTTTGCCTACTAGGCCAGCAGAAAAGCCAACCGAGATAAAAGAGCCTGAAGAGGATCCTATAGTAGAAATGTTAAAATCCATGACTTTAGATGAAAAATTGGGCCAACTCTTAATAGTTGGGATAGAAGGTTTGGAGATTTCCGAAAATGACATAAAAAATATAAGAGAAAATAAAATAGGAGGTCTTATTTTATTTTCTAGGAATATTGCAGATAAAGACCAGCTGTTAAGGCTACTAAATGATTTAAATGAAGAAAATAGAATTAATAAAATTCCATTATTCCTTTCAATAGATGAGGAGGGAGGTAAAGTTAGTAGATTATCGCCTATAGTCAATAATTTAAAGGATGGTGGCTGGCTTGGAGAAGTTGATGATATAGATATTTCCTATAAATATGGACAAAATCTAGCTAGTAAGCTTAAGAGTTTTGGCTTTAATCTTAACTTTGCTCCGGTTTTGGATATAAACTCCAATCCGTCAAACCCGGTTATTGGAAAGAGGGCTTATGGAAGGACAGCAAAATCTGTTGCAGACCATGGGCTTGCAGTAATGGAAGGGATTAGGTCCCAAAATATCATTCCTGTTGCAAAACACTTTCCGGGTCACGGAGATACTTCTGTTGATTCTCATCTTGACTTACCTATAGTTTATAAAACTATAAATGAGCTAAAAGAGATGGAGATTATACCCTTTCAAAAGGCAGTTGATAATGGCTTAGATATGATTATGGTAGCCCATATCCTATTTCCTGAAATCGATAAAGATAATCCAGCTACTTTGTCACCAATAATAATAGATGATATATTGAGAAGAGATATGAAGTTTGAAGTGGTAATAATATCTGATGATATGACTATGGGAGCTGTTTTGAAGAATTATAGTCTTGAGGAAGCTAGCTTTAGCTTTTTAAAAGCTGGGGGAGACATAGTTTTAGTGTCCCATGGCCAGGAAAATCCTCAACTTGTCTTGGATAGGATTAAGAAAGCTATAGAAGATGGACAAATTTCCATTGAGGAAATAGATAAAAAGCTATATAGGATTTTAAAGTTGAAAGACAAATTTAAAATAGACCCTCAAATTATAGAGGATACAAATATTGAAAAGATAAATAGAGATACTAGGGAAATAAATAATTTGTTAAAGTAGGGATGCCTTATGAAAAAAGCTATTGGTATAGATTTAGGTGGGACCAGTATAAAAGGTGGTATTGTAGATGAAAGAGGTAAAATTTTAGAGAAGTATGAAGTAGAAACGGGAAAAGATGTAGGTGCCGGTGAAGTTTTAAGGAGAATGGGGCAAGTCATCAATAAGCTTCTAAATCATGATGAAGGGATAGAAGCCATTGGTATAGGTTCCCCTGGTTTTATTGATTCCGTTAATGGTATAGTTCTAAGACACGGTGGTAATATTTCAAATTGGGCTGGGACGGATATAAAAGGGTATTTTAGAAATCAATTGCCAGGCAAGGAGATATATGTTGAAAATGATGGTAATGTGGCAGGAATTTGTGAAGCTTGGTATGGTGCCGGAAGGGATTTTAAAAGCTTCATAATGTTGACTATAGGGACAGGCCTTGGGGGATGTATATATACTAGAGAACAAGGAGTGTGGCGAGGTCACAACTTTCAAGGAGCCGAACTTGGACATGCAATCCTATACCCCCATGGGATAAGATGTACTTGTGGTCAAAGAGGTTGTGTAGAAAGGTATGTATCCGGAACTGCCATAGAATTTTTATATAATGAGTTAACAAATAATAAAAAAACCAGTAAAGAAATTTTCAATTGCTTGGAAGGAGATGAAAGTGCAAGGAGGGTCATTGAAGATTTTGCTCATAATTTAGCTATTTATATATCCAGTATTAAAAATATATTTGACCCTGAGGGTGTCATTATAGGAGGAGGAGTCATAAACTCCCGTAAATATTGGTGGGAGAAGATGATAAAAACCTATAATCACCATGTAAATAGTCCAAGTGGGATGGATATAGTAGCTGCTATGTTCTTAAATGAAGCAGGGATAATTGGTGCTGCAAAATTGGCCTTTGATAATTTTAAAAGGGAGTCATTATGAAAGAAAGAAAGATTTATTTAGGCAACTTCAACAATGAAAACAAGAAATATTTAAAGTCTATGGCTTTTTCCTATCTAAAGGAAAACAAGGGAGATAAATTTTATTATATTCTACCTAATAGTCTATTGTTAAAAAAATATAGGAGGGAATTTATTGAAGATATAAATTCTCTTTTTGAGCTTAATCTTTATACCTTTGATGATGTAGTAAATAAAATTATAGAGGGTGATTTTCGTAAGACTGTAAATGACCCTATGAAGAGGTTAATCATTAGGAAGGTGCTTAAGAAATTAGCTAAGAGAAATCAGCTGGAATACTACAGTGACCTTATAGAGATGGAAGGTTTTATAGAAAGTTGTATAGAAATTATTAGGGAGATAAAAAGGTCCCTAATCTCACCTGAAGTATATTTTAAAAGATGTCCTCAAGAAAAAATGTATTTGGAAGTTGGAAAAATATATCAAGAGTATGAGCTTGAGCTAGGTTTTAATATGCTAACGGATCGAGAAAATGATTACCTAAGTTGTATTAAACTTATGGAGACAAGTGACTTCTATATGAATAATTTGGATTTCGTAATAATCGATGAATTCTACGATTTTAGGCCTGTGGAGATGGAAATAATTAGAGCCTTATCCATGATGGATTTGGATATCTATATAAACATGCCCTTTGGTCTAGAGAGCAACAACAAGATATTGAAGAATACATTAGAAGTTCTTAAGGATATGGGATTTGAAATTGTCATAGTAGAAAAGAAGGACAAAAATATATTTGAATCCTTAGGAGAAAGGCTTTTTTCAAGTAGTGAGGAAAAGTTTAATTATATAGAAGAAATTCAAATAATAAAAGGTCCATCAAGATACTTAGAACTAAAGAAGATATTTAGAGAGATAAAAAGATATTTGATTCAAGGTATTTCTTTGCAAGATATGGGACTAGTGGTCCTTAGTAATAGCTACTTAAATAGTTTAAGTAGAGTTTCTTTAGAGGAAGATATACCTCTTACTAGTGGAAATTCCACTCAGCTTATTATGATTCCAATGATAAGAGAGTTTCTAAACCTTATTAATACTAGGATTAGCCCAACTAGGTTAAATATTTTAAATAGGGTAAAATCCACCTACTTTCCAATTTGTAATGAAGAAAATAAAAATGAGATAGAATATGGATTGAGACATTTAAACTTTAAGGATTTAGACCAGATTATAGAAGTCATCAACGGAAACCAATCAATAGGAATTTCTCAAGACCTTCTTTCTAATTTAATTAATTTAATAGATACACTTAAAGAAGAACATATATCTATTCCTTCAGAAGGGAATTTAAGAGATTATAATAGGTATTTTCTTAAGCTTATTAATGATTACCATATAGATAGGTGGATTGTTGAAAGCTTTCAAGGCGATGAATATATTTTTAATAGGGATTTAAGTAGCTTGGAAAAACTAAATACTTTGCTTCATAAGATGGACGAAATAGGCTTGATTCAAGAAAAGATTTCAATTGAAGACTACTTCTTAGTCTTGGAAGACTACCTATCAAGTGAAAATATTATAGAATCAGATTTTAACCTTAATGGGCTTCAAGTACTTAGTCCTATAAATACAAGAGGACTTTCCTTTAAGAAATTATTTATAGTTGGTCTTTCTCAAGAGGAATATCCTAATTTAAATAATAATAGTTTTTTTCTAAAGGACGATAACTATAATGATTTAAAGAAAATTGGAATTGATTTTAAAGACTACTATGAAAGGTTTTCTAACGAAGCCTTGAAATTTAAAACCATAATAGCCTCCTGTAGGGAAAGTTTATTTATGTCATTTAATGAAAACTCTTTAGAGGAGGGTAAGAATATACCTTCCATGTTTATAGATGAAGTTTTGTCTAGGATAAAGGGTGATGAAATTAAAGAAAAAGTAAAAACAAGCAATCTGGATGTTGATTTTATAATCAATTCTGATATAAAGGACTCATCTTGTGAGAAAGATTTAATTAATTCACTTCTTTACAAGTATTTTAAAGGGGAATTAGATGAGAAATACTTAAAGATTTATGAAGGAAAATACCCAGGTAAACTAAAGAAGATAAATTCAATTGCAGAAGTTGCCCTTATGAGATCATTGAGCGAATATAATTCCTATAGGGGAAAATTAGGTGATAATATTGTCAAGGATATAATTAAAGGAGATTTAAAAAACAAGGTATATTCTATCTCCTATCTGGAAGGATACGTAAAATGCCCCTATTATTTCTTATTAAATAAATTTTTTAATATTGAAGAAATGAGTAGGGAAACTGAATCCTATAGCCCCTTAGACATTGGTTCTGTCTATCACCAGGTATTATACCATTATTATAGGAAGTATAAAGATAGTATGGAGAATATAGATGATTTCAATGTATATGAGACATTGGATTATTTACAATCTCTGGTATATAAATATGCACAAAATCAGGGTTATAGGAAAGAGGATGATAAAGACCTCCTTATAATTGAAAATATAAATATCAAGCTTAAAAATCTAGTTATATTGGATATAGGTAGGCTAAAGGAAAATCAAATCATTCCATGGGGCTTAGAAGTGGAATTTGGAAAGAATGAGGATTTTGAAATAGAATATAATGGCAAAAAAATTAAGATAAGAGGAATCATAGATAGAATTGATAAGCTTCCGGGTGGCAAATTCATGGTATTAGATTATAAATCAAGTAGCTATGGGAAGCAGGATATAAGTAGGATAGAGGATGGCCTAAGCCTTCAACTACCAGTATATATCATGTCCCAAGATTTAGATATTGTAGCTGCATCCTACATTACTATCTCAGATGGTGAATTCTTTGTATCTATGGGCATACTGGGAGAGGCAGACTTTATCAATAAGAGACAAAAAGGTGCAGTGGATAGACTTAAGTGGGATGAAGTCCTAACTAATACTAAATCTCAAATTATCCAAATAATAGAATCCATATTGGATGGAGATTTTTCAGTTAATCCAAAGGATTGCTCCCAATATTGTCCATACAAGGACATCTGCAGATATGAAAAGCTAGTGGAGGTGGAATGATGGCTATGGAATATGACCCACAAAGAGAGGCTATAGAAACTATAGACCGTAATGTAGCAGTAAATGCTGGGGCCGGTACCGGAAAGACTAAGGTGTTGACAGAGAGATTTATCCATATTTTAGAATATGGAAAACTTGAAGAGGGGAAGGAAATAGAATCCATAGTAGCTATTACCTTTACTAAGAAGGCAACTCAGGAGATGGTGGAGAGGATCCGAAAAGAACTTAGAATGAATTTCCATCGGGGAGAAAAATGGCCTAGATTATATAGGGATATGGAGAAGGCAAATATATCCACTATCCACTCCTTCTGTGGGCAAATACTAAGAGAAAATCCAATAGAAAGCAAGATAGACCCCCTATTTGAGGTTATGGATGACGTCAAATCCCTCAAACTCCTTGATGATAGTATTGAAGAAGCAATTAATATGTCCCTCAAGGATGAAAGATTATTTAATTTAATGCTAATGCTTAAGGAGTACAGGACAGATAAGCTTAGGGAGGATATTAGGGGAGTATATAATTTAGTAAGAACTGTTGGAATTTCCTTCAAAGAAGTCAAGGATATGACTATGGAATTTCTAAATGATTTAGAAATTGATGAAGAAGATATCATTAGGATCAAGGATTCTGTCATATATCTTCAAAGTAAATTAACTAAGTCCAGTAATATTGTTAAGTTAAAGGATGATCCTATATGGATTTCCTTCATGGAGAAAAGCCTAAGGGAAGAAGACTTATACCAAACTATCGAATATATAAAATCTAAAGTAGGTAAACCTACTAAGGAAGTTGAAACCGTTGAAAAATTAAAGCTAGCTTTAGATAAGGTCCTTCTCTGTAAGGAAAAAGCTTATAGTTGGATGTATTTAGGTGTTTTGGACCTTCTTATTCTGGCCGATGAAATATATACTCAGAAGAAGAGAGAAGGGGGGGGACTTGATTACGACGATTTGCAAATAAAGGTTTTAAACCTATTGGATAATAAAGGGGTAAGAGAGAAATATCAAAAAAAATATAGGTATATAATGATAGACGAATTTCAGGATACTAATGAGTTACAGAAGAAAATTTTCTATAAGCTTTGTAGTATGAAAGAACCATTAGATATGAATAATTTATTTGTAGTAGGGGATCCAAAACAGTCTATATATGCCTTTAGAGGGTCAGATATTGGGGTTTTCTATGATGTGCTAAATGATATGGAAAGGACTACTAGTAAGGAGGCAATAACACTCTCAAAGAACTATAGGTCTGTTGATACTGTCATTAATTTTGTAAACACAGTCTTTGGACAACTTATGGATAATAGGTATGATAGTCTTATAGCAGTGAATAAATCTCATAACCCAATAGATGTTGAAATCCTAGAAAGCAGTGAGCTCGAGGTAAATAGTGAGGAGTCAATTATTTTTGAGGCTGACTTAATTGCACGTCGTATTAAACAATTAGTTGATAGAGGTCTCTATGGATACAAGGATTTTGCCCTTTTATTTAGAGCTACCACAAGAAATTTTTACTATGAAGAAGCCTTGAAAAATTACAATATTCCCTATTATAACTCCAGCAGCAGGCAATTTTTCAATCGACAGGAGATATTGGACATCCTTAATGGTCTTAAGCTTATAAGTAATCCATATGATATAGTTTCATCAATAGGATTTCTTAGAGGTCCTATGGCTTGTGTATCCGATAACACAATCTTTATGCTCCTTAAAAACATGAAAGAAAACCTATTTAATACTATAAGAGAATATATAAAGGGCCCAATATTTCCCTTAACTGAGCTTGAAGAAAAAAAGCTGATATCGGCTCATGACCTATTGGCCTATATGTATGAAGTAAAGGATGTGCTCAGTATTGATGAGATTCTTAATAGACTGTTAGAAAAGACAAACTTTATAGAAGGTCATTTATTGATGAATAAGGGGAAGCAAGCCCTTGCTAATATTTACAAATTTCAGGATATGGTCCTAAACTTTAGTGATAATAGTACAAAGACTTTAGAGGATTTTATAGATTATATTGAATTACAAAAAAATGAAGCAGAATCGGAGGGAGTAATAGAATCTGAGGATAGTGATGTAGTTAAGTTATTGACTATCCACAAGTCCAAAGGTCTTCAGTTTCCGGTAGTTATTATTCCTGAGATGAGCAAGGACATGCGAAGCTTTTATCCAAGATTTCTATTTAGCAAGGATAGGGGTATAGGAATAAAGGTAGAGGATATAAGAGGAAAATATGATTTAATAAAGAAGGAATTGGATGAAAAGGACCTGGAGGAAAGGAAGAGAATATTATATGTAGCTATGACTAGGGCTAAAAATATGCTCATACTTGCAAATCAAGGAAAAGACAAGGGTTTTAAAGGTATGATTAAGGACTTACTAAATCCAGATGAAATAAATGTCATTAAGGATGTAAAAATAGACACAAGTCCTACTCCAATTGTTAAATTGATGGACTTAAAATCTTTTATGCCTATGGAAGATGACAATTTCCTCCCCCTTATGAACTTGAAAAATATCCCATATAGGAAATTTGAAAGATTTAGTATTAGTCAATTCTTAAGCTATAAAACTTGTCCAAGGTCCTTTTACTATGATTATTATAAAAGACTTCAATTCAATATCAATATATCTGATGAATCTGGTGAAGAAGAAAGCCTTAAGGATGATGAACTATATGAAGAAAACAATAAAATTCAAGGCCTATCACCTCTTGATAAGGGAAACATCATACACAAGTTCTGTGAGTATTACAGAAAAGGTATTAATAGTATCCAGCTTCTTCAAAATATAATAAGGTCCTATGGTTTAACAGCAGATAATGAGATAATAGGCGAATTAATGCCTTTTATAGATAATTATGTCAAATATGAAGAAGGTCAAGAGCTTATAGAAATCTATAGGGAAAAACCATTTCATCTAAAACTTGGCAATAATTATATTACCGGTATTATCGATAGAATTAATGTGAAATCTGATGGAGTTGAAATAGTGGATTATAAGACTAATAAGGTTTGGAACAAGGGTGAGTTGATTAAGCATTATGAGCCACAGCTTGGTCTTTATTCCTTTGCAGTTGAAAAAATCCTGGGAAGAAGGGTGAGTTCGGCAAGTCTCTTATTCCTTGAATCTGGTGAAATTCTTAAAATAGATATCGCTCCTGAAAGAAAAGAGTCCATCATAAAGGAAGTAACTGAATTTATGGATTTTGTAGATAAAAATACCTATGTAGATGATTATCCTATATCAAATACCTGTAATAAGTTTTGTAGGCACCTAGACCTATGTAAGTTAAGAGAAACAGGTGGTAATTAGTTTCCACCTGTTTCTCTTAATGTATTTACTAGTAAAAACCCAATAACTGATGATATGGCTCCTATTCCCACTGCAAAATAGTATCCTCCAAAAGAGTATATAAAGGACCCTAGAAAAGAGTAGAAGGTAACAGTTACAGCATTAGTCGTATAGAAGAGGTTCATGAAAGTACCCCTATTTTGAGGAGATACCTCAGTTGCGAAGGTTTGATATGATGTCCAACCTCCATCCAGTCCCAAGGCAAATATAGCAGCAAAAATGCAAAGCAGTAAGGGACTATTGACAAATGGTAAGGGTATCTGAGCTAATATCATAAAGATAAAAAATATTCTAGATACTCTAAGTTTACCATACCGATCTGCAAAGAAGGATGAAAGTAAGATCCCAGAGAGGGTGCCTACAGCTACTACTGTATATGCCAATCCTATTTGAACCTGAGAAAGGTTGAATTTTTGAGTTAAAAATATTCCTAGAAATGAAAGAGTTAAAGTTGGTGCAGAAGATATAAAGAATATTGATGCAAATACCCTCTTACTTCTTGAATCCTTTAATAATCTAATGAAACCCTGGATATCTAACTTGCTTTCTTCATTAATTTCAGTTTCAGGTAGCTTTAAGAGAAGTATAAAAGCTATGATACCTAATGCAACAAATGGAAGATATACACTTGAAACATTTTGGAACTTTGTAATCAAGGAAGTAGCATAAAGGGGTGTAAATAATGTAGCTATACCAAAGGCAGTTCTCAAAAGACCTGAAGCCTTTCCCCTGTTTTCATAATTTATAAATTCCGATATATATGATAGGTTAGTTCCGCTTAAAGTATAATAACCTAGACCGATAAAGATTCTGCTAAATGCAAATAAGATAGCTGATTTTGAAAAACTTGCTAGAAGGCTTCCGCCTATGAAAAATACAAGAGCAAATTTTAGTATCTTTTTTTTCCCGAATTTGTCTGCAAGGATTCCAAGATAGGGTACTAGTATACCAACTGCTGAAAAGCCTATATTAAACAGGATTACCATATTGGGTTTAATATTAAAATAAGTAGATAAAAAAGGTGCTATGGAGCCCATCATATTCATCTCTATAGCTATAATAAATTGGATAATAAAAGTTGTTATAAATATAAGTATCTGTGTCATAATTCCTCCTAATTTTTTTGTAAGTTGAAATGGCTAATTTACTAATATATCAATAGGTGTTTATACTAGCACCTAATTTTGTTTTGTAAAAAATACTTTGTTTTTTAAGGAGTGAGGCAATGTTAAAAAGATTTATATCCTATTATGGACCCCATAAGAAGCTCTTCTTTTTAGATATGTTCTTTGCATTCTTAATGTCCGTATTGGATTTGATTTTCCCAATATTTTCAAGATATATGATAAATGATATTATACCAGAAGGTAGAATGGATGTCCTATTTAAAATATCAATAATAATGGTTATTTTGTTTATCATTAGGTATATAAGCAATTATATTGTAGCATATTGGGGGCATGTAGTTGGTGTTTTAATAGAAAAAAATATGAGGGAAGATATATTTTCACATCTTCAGACATTATCCCTAAACTATTTTGATAATACTAAGACCGGCCATATAATGTCCAGAATTGTAAATGACTTAAGGGATATAACTGAGCTGGCTCACCATGGTCCCGAGAATATTTTCATATCCTTTATAATGTTAGGGGGGGCCTTCTTTATCTTATTTAGTATAGAATGGCGATTGACTTTGATCTTATTTGCCTTTATCCCCATAATGATATTTTTTATATTGAGGAAAAGAAATAGGATGGAGGATACCTTTAGACAGGTTAGAAAGAAGATTGCTAATGTTAATGCTCAATTGGAAAATAGTATATCCGGTGTTAGAGTAGCAAAATCCTTTACAAATGAGGATTTTGAGATTGAAAAGTTTATTGAAGGTAATACTGAATTCTCCGAAGCTAGAAGAGAATCTTATAAAGTCATGGCTGAGTTCATAGCTGGCATGGGGGTAATTCAAAACGTCCTTAATCTTATAGTTATTTCAGTTGGTGGTTATTTCGTATATGGGGAAATAATCAATATAGGTGATTTATTTGCCTATACTCTTTATGTTAATTATTTTATGCAGCCCATAAAAAAATTAACTGAATTTGCCCAGCAACTGCAAGATGGGATGACTGGTTTCGAAAGATTTATAGAAGTAATGGAGATAGAGCCGGATATAGTGGATAGTCCAAAGGCAGTGGAGCTAATTAATGCAAAGGGAGAAATAGAGTTTAAAGATGTAAGCTTTAGCTATAATAATCAAGAGAAGACGGTCCTATCCAATTTAAATCTAAAAATAGATGCAGGAAAAACAGTAGCTTTAGTTGGGCCTTCCGGTGCCGGTAAGACTACTTTATGTCACTTAATCCCGAGGTTTTATGAGATAAATGAAGGAGAAATACTTGTAGATAATAAGGATATCAGAGATTTGAAGCTAAAGTCCTTAAGGCAGAATATAGGTCTTGTACAACAAGAGGTTTTCCTATTTACTGGGACTATAAAGGATAATATCTTATATGGAAAGCCTCAAGCTAGTGATGAAGAGTTAATGGAGGCTGCAAAAAAGGCTAAAATACATGATTTTATTTTAAGCCTCCCAAATGGATATGATACCTATGTAGGAGAAAAAGGTGTCAAGCTTTCAGGAGGGCAAAAGCAAAGAATATCCATTGCCAGGTTATTTCTTAAGAATCCACCTATATTAATACTTGATGAGGCTACATCCGCATTGGATAATGAAACAGAAATTCAGATACAAAAATCATTAGAGGAGTTAGCTAGAGGCAGAACAACTTTAGTCATTGCCCATAGGCTATCTACTATTAAAAATGCAGATGAAATCCTAGTCCTTACAAATGAAGGGGTTGTAGAAAGGGGAAGTCATAAGACTTTATTGGATCAGGATGGACTGTATGCAAGGCTTTATAATTCACAATTTAAACATTTAAATAACTAAACATAGTAGTATGATATACTCCCCTTATGGTAGACAGTTAAGATAAAAAACTGTTTACAGTAAGAGGAGTATATTTTTATGGGGAGAAAAAATATTGTCACATTTTTGTAACTGTTTCTTTATTAAATTGTAACTATTCCGTATAAATTGTATAATAGAATAAACATTAGAACATCAAGGAGTGCTGAGATGAGAAATGAGAAAAGACAAAAAAGATTAAATAAACAAATGGCTATTATAGTAAGCTCTATATTACTTGCAAGCATTATTGTAGGGGGCTTTTCTTTAAATAATATAAATAATAGAAATGTAATTGAAGCTATTAATGTAGTTTATGCATTAAGTCTTATGAATGATGAAAATCCCATAAACAAAGCAATAAGGCAACAGATTATGGAGAAGGATATTAGGGAGGCAGAGATTGACCTAAACAATAAAAGAAGAGAGATTAAAGCCCAAGCTTTGATTGAAGCTAGAGAAGAGAAAAAACTAAGAGAAGAAAGATTAGCTGAAGCAAAAGCAAATGGTAAAATAGCCTATTTAACCTTCGATGATGGGCCTTCAAAAGTAGTCACTCCTCAAATATTGCAGATTTTAAAACAAAATGATGTAAAAGCTACATTCTTTGTAATAGGATATATGGTAGAAAAGTACCCAGAGATACTTAGAATGACCCATGAAGATGGACATACTATTGGTAATCATACTTATTCTCATAATTATGGTTATATCTATAGGAGTCCGGCTAACTTCCTAGAGGATTTAAGTAAAGCAAATATGACATTAAAAACAATTCTTGGTGATGACTTTGAGACTGAGGTCGTAAGATTTCCTGGAGGGTCCTTTGGTGGAAATAAGAGGGCGGCAGTTAGTGCTTTGAAAAAAGCAGGCTATCATTATTTTGATTGGAATTCATTAAATGGAGATGCTGAAGGAGTGGACTTACCTAAGGAAAAATTAGTAGAAAGGTTTGATGAGACTACAAAGAACAAAGGGGAGCTTATTATCCTGATGCATGATACAGACATGAAGAGTAGTACTGCAGAGGCACTTCCTGACATAATCAAGATATTAAAGGAAAGAGGCTATATATTTGGAGTTCTAGATGAATACTATGATTAAATGAGGTGTAAGTATGAGTTGTACAATTCTGGTTATTGAAGATGAAGATTCAATAAGAAAGTTTGTAAAAATCAATTTAGATAGGGCTGGCTTCAAAGTTTTAGATGCTGCTACCGGTGAAGATGGAATCCATATTGCAAGGAATAATCCAATAGATATAGTAGTTCTAGATATAATGCTTCCAGGTATGGATGGCTATGAAGTTTGCAAAATTCTAAGGAATGAATTTCCACATCTTGGGATTATAATGCTTACGGCTAAGAGCCAGGACATTGATAAGATAATGGGACTTGAGTATGGTACGGATGACTATATGACAAAACCATTTAATCCTGTAGAACTTACTCTAAGGGTAAAATCATTGTCTAGAAGAATGGAGAAGGCGCCTTTAGATGAAGAAGCAATAATGTCATATCCTCCCTTCAAAATTGATATATATTCCAGAAAGTTTTATAAGGATGAAGAGGAGTTGGACTTGACCCCTACTGAATACTCCATAGCAAAGTTATTTATGGAAAATCCAGGCAAGGCCTTTAAGCGGGATGAAATACTAAATATAGTGTGGGGCTATGATTTTATAGGGGATTCTAAGATAGTTGATGTAAATATTAGACGACTTAGATCCAAAATAGAAGAGGATTCGAGTAAACCCTATTATATTGAAACCGTATGGGGAGTAGGATATAGGTGGAAAGACAGAGATTAGGTGGTAGGTATGCGGAAACGAAGTATTAAGCTAAGATTGATTTTAAGTTTTATGTTGGTTATATTTATTACTGTGCTCTTCTTAGAGTTTGTGCTAATAAATGGAATAAGGATATATTATTATAAGAATGTGGAGGATATTCTAACTAATCAAATAGAATTCTCCACTAATTTCTATTCTAGATATTTTTCCTCTAGTGCTCTTGAGGATATAATAATAGATGATGTAGATGTATTCTGGCAGCACACCACTGCACAGGTTCAAATTCTTAGTCTGGATGGAGACTTGTTGATGGATTCCCTGGGAGTAAGCAAGGATAATATAACAATAACTAGCGATATAAAGGATGCTATTGAGAGTGGAAAGGGAGTATGGACTGGATATGTACCCTATGATACCCATCCGGTAATGGCTGTTTCTATGCCCCTTAAGTATCAGGGCTCTTCAATTGGTATAATTAGGTTTATATCCTCCCTTAAGGAGACTAATAGCATAATAGCTGAAATAACTAGATTCCTTATATGGATGGGGCTACTTGTAGTGTTTATTGCTGGCATTATAAGTATTTTCTTAGCTAATTCGATTGTAAAGCCCTTAAAGCAGATTACAGATGTAGCTGAAAAATTAGCTGATGGTCAATTTAAGACTAGGAGTGAAGTAAAGGTTAACGATGAAATCGGAAGATTATCTCAGACATTAAATTACATGGCAGATGAAATACTTAGAAAAGAACAGCTAAAGAATGATTTTATATCTAATGTATCCCATGAACTGAGGACGCCTCTAACAAGTATTAAGGGATGGGCTGTTACATTAAAATCGGTCCAAGATAAAGACCTTTTGGAAGATGGGTTGGATATTATTGAAAAAGAAAGTGATAGGCTTAGCCTTATGGTTGAAGAGCTATTGGATTTTTCTAGATTTACATCTGGAAGAATATCCCTGGAAAAGGAGGAGTTCGATATTAGGTCAACTCTGGAGATGATCTCTAAACAGCTAAGTCCAAGGGCTAAGAATAGTGGTATAGAGTTTGTAACTAATATAGATGAAAGTCTAAAAACCTTAACCGGAGATGAAAATAGGATAAAACAGGTCTTTATTAATATTTTAGATAATGCAATTAAATTTACCGATGAAGGTGGTAGGGTCCAGTTTAATGGTCTGAGGATAGAAAATGATTTAATTGTTGAGATTACTGATACAGGTGCAGGTATTTCGGAGGCGGATTTACCATATGTAACTGAGAAATTCTATAAGGGTAAGAATAGTAAATCACATAGTGGTATTGGCCTTTCCATAAGTGATGAAATAATCAAACTCCATGGAGGGAGTATGACCATAGAATCAGAGGAAGGTAGAGGAACTAGAGTAGTAGTAAAATTACCATTAGAGGAGGGGATTCAATGAAAAAACTAAGTATTCTGATGGTTCTAATCACAATATTAGCTTTCTTGTCCTCCTGTAACGTAGTTGAAGGAAATATATCGGATAGAATTACTTCTCCGGATAATATCACGCCTCCCATTAAAGGGAAATGGGTAATAGATCAACTGTTAAAAAGGTCCTATTACCAGTATAAAGAGGGAGAGGCAGAAGAATATATCGGAAGGGAAGCCCTGTTCCATAAGGA
The DNA here is from genome assembly GCA_964540195.1 of uncultured Tissierella sp. Taxonomy (GTDB): domain Bacteria; phylum Bacillota; class Clostridia; order Tissierellales; family Tissierellaceae; genus Tissierella_B. The sequence goes on along the minus strand of CAZIMA010000006.1, from coordinate 16,488 downwards.
TGCTGTAATAATAGGTGATAACTATACAACTGATCCTTCCTTTAAAATGAAGATAGTTAATGCAGATGATTACCTCTTGTATAAGTATAAAACTACACCCCAAACCCTAGGTATAGAGAGTGAAAAATTAGAAATCATTACCATATTAAATGAAAACACCTATTTCTATGAATTCATAAAGTTAGATGAGGATACTATGATAGCAAATTTAAATGAAAGCTTTTATAGCATTAAAAAATCCCTTGATGAAGTGAGTGTAGAAGAAATAAATAGGTATATTGACGTGGAAAAGGATATGTTAAGAACTTTTGGGGTAGTAGAGGATGAAAGATACCAAAGTGGAATTATGATAGGCTTAAAGGTGTCATCCTTTGATGAAAAGAACCGTGTTCCCATATGGGAATATAAGACTATTTGGATAAACAGCCAAAACAATTCTATACATGGTATATATGAATTGGATAAGTTATTAATGCCAAGGATGAATGGATTTTGGATTTTGGAAAGCAATAGAAGAATAGAAGGTGACTTAATTAGGGATGAGATAGTAGGATTGCCCCAATTTAGAGCTGAAAGTAGGGATATGATCGAAGATGAGAATCTTATTGCCTTAAACGATAAAATGATGAAAATAAGAGGTAATGAGGAGATGCCCATGACTTCTATGTTTTCTTCAAATGCAGATGTAAATACAGAAAGAATTCCACCTATATTGAAGAATATTTTATTCTTAGGAAATGATTATATTTCCGTAGAGAATATAGACTTAGAAAGAAATTCTAGAAGAACCCTTCAGGTATATGCTATAGATAATTTAGGAGACAAGAAACCAATTAAACTGTCTGATTTAATTGGTGAAACAGGTAAGGAGATATTTGTTGAAAGTGCACGAAGTGCTATGAATATTGATTCTTCTATAGTTCCCAATGAAGAGAATATTGGACTTGTGAGGAAAAATGGGTATTGGATAATGAAAGGTAGGGTTAATTACAATCAAAACAGTGAGGAGCTCTATAAGGATTTTAATATAAGAGTTATTCCACCAAAAGAGATGGTAAATTACGATGAGCAAGTTATCTCATGGGATGCAGTAAGACTTATAGTCCCAGATGTTGTAGATGTGTTTTCATCGCCTAACAATGAATTTATAGTTGTAATAACAAGCTCCCATTTAGTAGTCTATTACCTAGAAGATGGGGACATAATAAATAGCCCTGCTGCAAGAATCAAACTCCCATATGATTCATCTATAATTATGTCGGAATGGGCTGTAGGAAGATATGCAAATATCTGGGAAAATGAAATCATAAAAAATGGTGGTGTAGAATTAGATTATTAAAAGGGTTCTAAATTGGGCATAAACCAGTATGTAGAATGCTATAGGGGGGATTGTATGGAGGTTGTCATTAAATATATGGGTGAATTAATGGAGTATACGGATAATACTAAAATAATGATTTATGTGACATTAAGTTCTATTATTTTTACTATTATATTCTATCTTATTTTCAAAGAATATAGATTCGTAAAATATTTACCCGGGCTGGTAATAGTTTTAGGGGCTATTTATAATCTAATAATTATATTCGATAGTATAACTGAAAAATCCAGTATTAATAATTTAGAGATATTCCTCATATTAGCTGTAGCTGGGTTTTCATCCCTTTTCTTTGCACTAATAATTGGTATTTATACAAAACCAAGAAAAATTAAGAGAAAGAAAAAGAAGGTAGAAAAAGAGGGTGCTTAGGCACCCTCTTAATAATTGTCACTCCAAATCTTTGGATTGCTAGATGATATCCCTATTGCTCCTGCTTTTAAGGCATTGTTTATATCTTGTTTTTCCTCCAAAAGGCCACTTGCAATGATAGGGACCATAATATCCTTATTTATTTTTTCAATAATTTTCAGAATAATTCCAGGAGAAAGATCTATTGCGTGAGGTCTTAAGGTCTTCAACATAGTTAAGGTATATTCTAAGGTAAGAGAATCATATATGATGATTTTTTGAATCGTAAATATGCCCATATCCTTAGATAATTTCACTAAATTCTGCTTCCTTGTAATAATCCCATCTAATTCGATGTTCTTGGCCATATATTCCAGACCCCAGGTGTCTTTAGAAAATCCGTCTATGGAATCAATATTTATAAATAGATCTTTGTTTTTTGATTTTACCCTCTTAGAGATATCCTTTAGATTAAAGATATTACCTGAATTTAAAAACAATATATTGGAGCTTGAATTTAAGGCAGTGTCTAGATTATCTAGATTATTGATAGAAGCTATTATAGGGTACTTCATCAATGTTTCAAATAATTGATTCATATACTTTTTCCTCCTATGAGTTCTAGCTTTTTTTTACGACTCAGCCTTTTTATTTTATATTCTCTACTCATAGCATCGGATTTCGTATCATATTCCTCAAAGAAACACAATTTAACGGGTAACCTTCCGCGAGTATATTTTGCACCATTTCCTTTATTATGGGAGTCTATTCTTTTTTCAATATCTACTGTGTAGCCTGTATATAAGGTATCATCGCTACACCTTACTATATAGACATAATGCATTTAATCACCTGTTCTCAAGCAAGGTTTTTAAAACCCGAATGGTTATGTCGTAGGAATAGCCTTTCCTTTGTAAAAACCCACCTAATTTATTCCAAATCTTTTTCCTATCCTCATCTTTATAACTTTTAAGCTTTTTGCTCCCAATATTAAGGGCTAATTCAAATTCTTCATCATCATTTTCTACAAGGATGGAGTCGATTATATCCTTTGATATTCCTTTCTTAATAAGCTCATATCTTATTCTCTGGGCCCCATAGCTATTTAAGTTTTGTTTATCTGCAATAAAACTCTTAGCAAAATATTGGTCATCGATATACTTGTTTTTCTTTAAGTAACCTATTGTTTGACCAATATTATCTTCATTAAAACCCTTTCTCCTAAGAGCTACTTCTATTTCCTTCTCAGACCTTTGCCTATAGGAAAGAAGTCTAAGAGCGTTATTGTTTACCTTCAGCTGCTCCTCGGCCTTAAGAACATCCTGTATAAAATCATCTGTTACCTCATCGTCCACATGAATAGAGTACTTAAACCTTAGGTCTTCATCTATTCCAAAGGCAAATTCTCCATCTATATATACATTAATTCTCTTTTTATTCCTTTGATATTCTAAATTAGTTATTTTCATATTTTACCTCATGTAATGCTATTACAAAGTCCTAATTTTTATGAGTCTCTAAATTTAATCTTAGTTTAATGGGCTCTTCTTATTATTAAAAATTATATATAGGCCAAATACTATTAGTAGTGCTGGCCAATATCTACTTAATCTCATTATCTCAGGATATATAATTCTCAATAGCATATATGCACCAAGGATTATTAGTCCCAATCCGATATAAAGTGAAGTGTTTTTGTGATTAGTTGTATTTTCATCATCTTGATAAATATAGCCATCATCTTCAGGAATAATAATACCACATAGTATATAAGCTAATGTTAAAGTTCCAAAAGATGGGATAGACAGTATAAACCAAATGATTCTAATAATAGTTGCATCGATATTAAAATATTCAGCCAAACCTCCGCATACTCCAAAGATTACTCTATTGCCCTTAGACCTTGTTAATCTTTTCATAATTACACCTCCAATATGCTACACTATTATAGTATCAGATTTTGGGTTAAAGTTAAATATCTAGTATCAAAATAATTCCAAATGCAAAGACTTTATGGTAATATTAGGTTTATAGGAGGTGTAGTATGTTTAATCTATTGTCTATACTATTAAGATACGTTTTTATAATAATTATCTATCTTTTTATCTTTAGTATAATTAGGTTGATATATTTGGATATTAAGAGCATTAATTCCGTTTCTAAGGATGAAAGTGCATATCTTAAACTAATAAATAGAATGGATAGTCTGCCCTATAAGATTTACGAGCACTATTCCATCGACGGGGCCATAACTTTGGGAAGAGCTAATGATAATAACATCTATATAAAGGATCCCTTTGTTTCTAAAAGACATATGAAGATTACCGAGGATGAGGGGAAATATTATCTTGAGGATTTAAATAGTGCCAATGGGACCTTTTTAAACGAAGAGAGGATTGGGGATGTTGTTAAGCTTCATAACGGAGATATTATCAAGGTTGGAAATATTGAATTTTTATTCGTCAATAAAGAATAGGAGAGTACTATGTTTAAAAATGGAATAAGCACAAAATCCCCTAGGAATCTATTGTTTCTATTTGAGGTTTTGTCATTATCTTTATTATTTATTTATCAATGGGAATCAGTTAATAGATATACCTATATTACAGCTATAGGTTTAATTCTTATCATTTATATTTCAAACCTATTGCTAGTTAAGATTTCTAAAGGTGATAATTACATATTCTTAATTGTAACTATGCTAGTATCCATAGGAGTAATTATGATTTATAGAATCGACTTTCAGTTGGGTGTCAAACAGTTAATATGGCTTTCCTTTGGAATAGTTATTTTTTATTTAACCTACTTCATACTACGTTTTATAAGAGGATGGCATAAATTAATGCCCTTATATATTGGAGCTTCATATTTATTTTTTATATTGACATTTGCACTTGGAACTAGAAAGTATGGAGCCATTAACTGGATTCAAATTGGAAGCTTTAGCTTTCAACCTGCTGAGATTACTAAGATACTCTTGATATTTATCCTGGCAACCTATTATTCAAACCCTAGGACTAAGGAACTAGTTTCAAATCAAAAAATTAAAAAATCTGAATCCTTATATAAGCTGTTAAGAAATTTAAGACATCCAAAATACTATTTGATGGGTATAGTTTATTCTTTTATAGGTCTTTTGTTTTTACAAAAGGATTTAGGAACCGCATTGATATTTTATAGTATTTTTATTGCAATTCAATTTATATATGAGGAAGACCGCAAAGTATTATTATATAATATAGGATTTTTTGTTGTGGGTGGAAGCCTTGGATATTTACTTTTCGATCACGTTAAAGTCAGAATTCTTACATGGATAAATCCCTGGCCATATATAGATAATAAGGGATATCAAATTACCCAATCCTTATTTGCAATTGCCGAAGGCGGGTTCTTCGGTACAGGGCTTGGACTAGGCAATCCGGAGTTTATTCCCCTTGCCTACACTGATTTTATATTCCCAGCAATATGCGAAGAGATGGGTCTTTTTGCAGGTATAGGAATAATCATGTTGTTCTTGATTTTAGTATATAGAGGATTTAAGATTGCCTTAAATCAAATAAACCCCTTCTACAGAATTTTAGCTCTAGGGGTAAGTATCCTATTTGGGGTCCAATCCATAATTATCCTAGGAGGAGTACTAAAGGTGCTACCTTTAACTGGAATCACACTACCATTCGTATCTTATGGAGGTAGCTCTGTACTATCCAGCTTTATAGCCCTGGGTATACTTCAAATTGCCTCAGAAGAACTTCCTATGGTTGAAAGCAACAGTGAGGAGGAGGAAGAATGAAATCTGAAATCAAAAGGATTATTTTTGTTCTAATGGTGATTTGTCTAACTTTTGTTGGGCTAATAGGCTATATGAGCTATTTTCAAGTCTTTAAAGCTGAAAGTGTTAAGATGAATCCTTATAATAAAAGGCTATGGATTAATGAAGAGAATATACTTAGAGGCTCCATTACAGATAGGGATGGGACTGTTCTTGTATACAGTGAAAAACAAGATGGTGAGATGAGACGATTTTATAAATATGGAAATTTATATTCCCATATTATTGGTTATAGCTATAGGGAATATGGAAAAGCTGGATTAGAGCTAATGTACAATAACCAGCTCTTAAATATCAATCAAAATACTCCAATAGATGAGCTTATTAACATAGTGGCTCCAAATACAATCGGAAATAACTTACAGCTTGCTATCGATCATGGAACACAAGAAAAAGCTAGAGCCTTATTAAGTGGAAAAAAAGGTGCTATAGTAGCTATGAACCCTAGCAGTGGAGAAGTCTATGCTATGGTAAGTCTACCTGATTTTAACGTTACTAGCCTAAGGGACGATTGGGCTACTATTTCGGAAGATATCAATAGTCCCCTATTAAATAGGGCTACACAAGGTCTTTATGAGCCAGGCTCTTCTTTTAAGGTTATTACAACAGCTGCTGTTTTAAATTCTGCAGATGTATCAAATGACTATAATTGTACAGGAAAGGCAACTATAGATGGATACGAATTTAGGGATTACCAAGATGGTGGGCATGGTGGACTAAACCTAAGTCAAGCTTTAATACAATCATGCAATACCTTTTATACCACAAAATCCATAGAGATAGGAGAAGACCTTCTGAGAAAAACGGCTGAAGATTTTATGTTCAATAAGGCCATATCTTTCGATTTACCATCTAAAGTCTCTTCTTTTCCAAGTGGGAAACTAGGTGATACGGATTTGGCTGCTTCAGCTATAGGCCAGGGAAAGGTTTTAGCAACACCTTTAAATATGGCAATGGTAGCATCTTCAATAGCAAATAAGGGGGAAATGGTAAAACCTATTCTAGTTAGACAAATTTCAGCTCCTGATGGCAAAGCAGTTAAATATAATAGGACTGAAACTATTTCTCAAGCTATAGATAGCCTTAAGGCCAATGAGATTAAAGAGATGATGATAGGAGTCGTAAGGGAAGGTACGGGTAGAAAAGCCAGTATAAAAAATGTTCAAATGGCAGGTAAGACAGGGACAGCAGAAAATGCCTCAGGTAAGTCACATGCCTGGTTTATAGGCTTTGCCCCTGCAAGTGATCCTAAGATAGCTATTTCAGTCATTCTTGAAGAAGAAGGCTCTACCGGTGGAACTTCAGCTGCTCCTATAGCGAGGGATTTAATAATATATGGATTGAATAATATCAATTTTTAGGAGGAAAATATGGTCAACAATGAGCTTTTGGATAGAGAGGATATAGAAGAAGAACTAAAATGGGATCTTTCGTCTATGTATGCAGATTTAGATGCATGGAATAAGGATTTCGAAAAGGCACTAATGTTAAAGATAGATTATGAAAAACATAGGGGTGTTGTTACTAGAAGTAGTACTAATCTCTATAATGCCCTTAAGGATAGGGAGGGTCTATATAGGCTAATAGAAAATATGTATTCCTATTCACATATGAAGCTTGATGAAGATACTAGAAACAGTGCTTATCAAGAGTTAAATGATAGGGCTATGAATCTCTACGTGGAGATTTCAGAGATGACATCCTTCCTTGTTCCTGAAATACTCACCTTAGATGAAAATACACTTAAGGAATATCTAGAGGAAAACCAAGGCTTAAAACTATATAAGCAATATTTAGATGATGTTTTTAGAGAGAAGAGCCATATACTTTCTGCTCGGGAGGAATCCATACTTGCCCAATTCGGTGAAGTAGTAGGTGCTTCTAATAAGATATATTCAATGTTGAACGATGCAGATTTAAAATTTCCTAAGATAAAAGATGAAGATGGAAATGAAGTAGAGATAACATCTGGAAATTTTATACCTTTGATGGAATCAACAAATAGAGAAGTTAGAAAGTCTGCTTTTAAAACCCTATATATGACATATGATGGCTTTAAGAACACCTTTGCAGCATCTTTAAATGGAGATTTAAAAGGCCATATAGTAAACTCTAGGCTTAGGAACTTTAAAAGCAGTAGAGAAGCTGCATTAAGTTCTGACAATATACCTTTGAGTGTATATGATAATCTAATATCAGCTATTCATGAAAATCTAGATACTATGCATAGATATATGGATATTAGAAAGAAGGTTTTGAATTTAGATGAGCTCCATATGTATGACCTATATGTTCCTATAGTTCAGGATATGGAATTTAAGATTCCCTATAAGGAAGGTGTAGAAATAATTAAAAAATCACTACAGCCTTTAGGGAGGGAATATAGTGCAGGTATGGAGGAAGGATTTGGGGACCGTTGGATAGATGTCCAAGAAAATAGGGGGAAGAGGTCAGGAGCTTATTCAGGAGGTTCGTATGATTCAAAGCCTTATATATTGTTAAACTATCACGATACTTTGGATAACGTATTTACTGTTGCACACGAGATGGGGCACTCGATGCATAGCTACTTTTCTAGAAAAAATCAGCCTTATGTATATGGTAATTATAGTATTTTTGTTGCAGAAGTAGCTTCTACTGCTAATGAGTGCTTGCTTTTGGATTATATGCTCAATAGTGCTAAGGGTAAAAACGAAAAATTATTCCTTTTGAATCACTATTTAGAATCTTTTAGAACTACAGTATTTAGACAGACTATGTTTGCTGAATTTGAGAAGATTATTCATGAGCAATTGGAGAATGGAGGAGCTCTTACAGCTGAATATCTATGTGAGACCTATAAAGGGCTTAATGAAATCTATTATGGACCTAATATGGTCATAGATGAAGAAATAGCCATAGAGTGGGCTAGAATTCCTCATTTCTATTATGATTTCTATGTATTTCAATATGCCACGGGTTTCTCTGCTGCTGTAGCATTATCACAAAGGATTCTTAAGGAAGGGGAAGCTGCAGTTTCAGATTATATTAGGTTTTTAAAGAGCGGTTCTAGCGATTACCCAATAAATGTCTTAAAAAAAGCAGGCGTTGATATGACAACACCTGATCCGGTAAATAATGCTATGAAGCTGTTTAAAAGTCTAGTAGATGAATTTGAACAACTTATATTAAGTTAGAATTGTCCTACTCCTAATAAAAAATACCTCCAAGTTGATAAGCTAATTTAATTAGATTGTCTACTTTGGAGGTATTATATTACTAAGTAAAGTTGCTAATGATAAAATTTACAAGAACTTACTCTTTAAATTATCCCAATATGCATTTTTGCTAAAGTTTAACTTGTGGATTTTCTTATCTGAGGTCTTAAGGCTAATGCTTACTATATCATCATATCTAAATTCCATACCATCATTAACGATTAGTATAGAGTTTTCAAATCTGAATTCTGGCTTTATTTCTATAGGTAAATTTCCCGGAACTACTATGCTTACAGGTAATGATCTAAATGCCTTTGAACTAATAGGAGCTAATGGAGTTACCTGCAGTGATTGAATAGAAGGATATATAATGCTGCCTCCGGTGGAGAAGTTGTAACCGGTACTCCCTGCAGGTGTAGATATAATCACACCATCACCGCTGAATTTCTGAAGATGATTACCATCGATAAACATGGTAAGATGGACAACTTTAGATTTTATTCCTTTAATTACAATTTCGTTTATTCCAGCCAAAGTAAAACATTTATTTTTTGTGCAGACATTAGCCTCAACTAAGAAGATTTCTTCTACAGTAAATTCCTTGTTAATATATTTTTCTACAAAATCTTCTATATTTGTAGGAGATATTTCCTGAAAGAAGCCTAAATGTCCGGTGTTAATTCCTATAAAGGGAGTTACAGGAAATTTGTGCCTATGGATTGCTCTTAAAAAGGCACCGTCCCCCCCAATACAGATATTAAGTTCTGCTTTAGGATTATATTCCTCAGTAGGTTTAAAGCCCCTTTGTTCCAAAATATCTATTAATTTTTTCTTTGTATTTCTAGATTCATAATTTTTATTTGATATTATATTTATTATTCTATTAGTGCTGCTCAAGTCCATACCTCCACCTATCTGAGTCTTTCTTTTGAATTATCCTAATTGATTCAAAAACTATTATATTATATAATAGGTAAAAAAGTAAGGTGGTTATTATGAAAATATATGATGATAGTGAAAATGCAATAAATTTTATATATAATGGTGAAGGTTCTGATCTGGAAGAATATCTGGAGACACAGGGTATTTCAGGTAGGTTGTTTAGAAGGCTCTATAAAGAGAAGATGATATTAGTCAATGGGAAACATCAACGAAAGGGACTTATACCAAAAAAGGGTGATAGGATAACCCTTATAATGGGTGATGAAAGAGAGAACACTGAACCTGAGGAAATGAGCTTAAATATAATCTATGAAGACCATGACTTGCTAATAATAAATAAAGACCCCAATATAGTAGTACATCCTACCAAATCTCATCAAACCAATACATTGTCAAATGGCATTGCATATTATTTTAAGAAGAATGATATAAAAAAGAAAATAAGATTTGTAAACCGCCTGGATATGGATACTACGGGAATCTTAATAGTGGCAAAAAACTCATTTGCCCATCAGCAAATGGCCCTTCAGTTTGAAGGAAATACTGTTGAAAAAAAATACTTAGCCATTGTAAAAGGCATAATCCAAGATGATAATGGGTATATAGATTTACCAATAGGAAGGGAAGAGGAAAAAAGTATTAAAAAAACCGTTATGGAAGATGGACAGGAAGCCAGGACTAGCTTTAAAGTGGTAGAAAGATTTAAGGATGCCACTTTAGTAGAGGTGCAAATTCATACGGGAAGATCCCATCAGATAAGAGTGCATATGGCTCATCTGGGCCATCCAATAATTGGTGATAGCCTATACCATGAAAAAAGTAATCTAATCTCACGACAGGCCCTACATTCCTATTATCTAAAGGCAAAACACCCTAGAACTAAGGCATATATAGAGTTTAAAGCCCCATTACCATATGATATGGAAAAACTAATAAACCTAATGAAGAGTTAAGCTCCATTAGGTTTTGCTTCTTTTGGGCTATCCAACAGCTTTAAAAGATCAAAGATTTTATTCATGTCCTTTAGCTTACCCTTATCTTTTTCACTACTTCCTTCCATAAAAGCCTCCATCAATGACATTATACTATCCTTATCAGATAAAATATCCTTGTTTCGACTTACTTGATTATAGGTAGTAAGAAGCTTTCTATAACGGTCCATATTAAGAACTAAATCCATTACTATTCCCAAATTTTCAATGCTGGAACCTTTAAATTCATCCTGGACTGCTAATGTGATTTTTTGAATCCTTTCCTTAGCTGGTATATGGAGTAAATTGATTTCCTCAGTTTCAAAGGTGTTTAAATAATCTACCGTCTCCATTATATGGATGATTTTCTCTACAATAGAAATAGACTTGCGGGTACTATAGGCATATTCAATAGGCAATAATGGATATATTTTTCTTGCTATCTTTAGTTTTGATTTTGTATATTGAGGATTAATTTCCATTATATTTAAGTAATCCTTTAAACTATGTAAGGGTTCACTGGAAATATTTATGTTTTTCTGCTGAGTTAGTAACAATACTAGTAGTATTAAAGGGGTATCCATTTAAACAACCTCCTAATTCATTAGCATAAGGATTATTCAGAAGCTACTTTTATTATATGTTGATAAAGAGTTAAATGTACTAATAGAAAGTAATAATAATAAAATATACTTCATAGATTTAACTATGGGAACATAAAGTTCACAATCCTATATACTAAATAAGGCAAGCAATTAAAGGAGGAATAAAATTGAGTAATAGAGATGAGTTTATCAAGTCCATGAAGGAGAATCTCCCAGATAAGGACCAATTAAAAGTAGTTGAAAAACTAGCAGAGGAATATAAAGATAAGAGCGAAAATGAAATATTCTTTGAAATCATAAGAATAAACAAGGAGATGGAGGAAGACCTAAGTCCTCAAAGATATAAGGAAATCCTGGATAAACTTGATAATGTTAGACCATTATTAACTCCAGAGCAGATTAAAAAGCTGGACTTAGTATTAAAGGTAATTAAAGGTAAGGAGTGACAAAAAACAGGCTAGGCCTGTTTTTTTTAAACCTATATTGGCTTTCAAATGAAATCGTACCATATGAAGGAAATGGACTTGATATATTAGGGGTGGTATAATAAATACAAATGCTACATGAATTAGAAAGGGTGAAAGTTATCAAAAGTAAAAAAGCAATAGTAATCATTCTTGTGCTATTTATAGTTTTGATATCCATGGCATATATTTATTTAAATCGTGAGGATACTGTAGAGGAAGTATCATACAATGTCTTCTTAAAGTTACTGAGTAATGGAGCAATAAAGGAAGTTTATATTGGTCAAGGGGCCAAGATAGATATAGTTCTGAAAAATGGGATGAAAGCATCAACTGACAACCCTAGAAAACTGGATTTCAAGGAGGAGTTGCTGGTTCAGGATGTAATTGTACATGAAAACAAATTTGAAGTTTCAGAGTCTATAATGCCGATTATAATCCTACTATCTATCATAATAATGGCCATAATCATGAGAGGGGGCTTCTCTGGGCAAGCAGAGAAGGAGATGGCTAGCATATCAAAAATGGATGATAATATTCCTCCTATAGATATTACTCTTGAAGATGTGGCAGGAAACGAAGAAGCCAAACTCTCCCTTAAAGAGATGGTTGATTTTATAAAAAATCCAGAGAAGTATGAAAAATTAGGAGCTAGGATGCCAAGAGGGGTCCTTCTTTACGGGCCCCCGGGAACAGGAAAAACCCTTTTAGCTAAGGCCTTAGCCGGAGAAGCAAATGTTCCATTTTATCCAGTTTCGGGCTCTGACTTTGTACAGGTCTATGCAGGTTTAGGTGCAGGAAGAATAAGAGACCTCTTTAAGAAAGCTAGAGGAGTAGGAAAATCAGTTATCTTTATAGATGAAATAGACTGTATAGGGAAGAAGCGTAAAGGCAGTGATATTGGAGGAAGTGAGGAGGGAGATAGGACTCTTAATGCTCTCCTAACTGAAATGTCAGGCTTTAATAAAAATGAAGGGATAATAGTTGTGGCAGCAACTAACAGAATTGATGTACTGGATGAGGCACTTTTAAGGCCAGGTAGATTTGACAGACAAATAGAAGTCCAGCTACCTGATATAAATGCCAGATATAGGATATTAAATCTCCATAGTCGCAAGAAACCCTTGAGTAACAAGGTGGATTTGAAAAAGCTTGCTGAGGAGACCATATATTTTAGCGGAGCAAAACTGGAAAGTTTATTAAATGAAGCTGCTATAATGGCTGCCAAGGATAAGTGTAAAGAGATAAGCAAGGACCATATTGATAGGTCTTACTACAAAGTCCTTGTAGGAGATGAAAAACAGGAAAGAAGTCATATTGATATAAGGGATAGGGAGATTACAGCCTATCATGAAGCCGGACATGCCCTAGTTGCTAAGTTAGTAGATAAAAATAATAGGGTGACCAAGGTAAGTATAATTCCAAGTACTAAAGGAGTAGGTGGTTTTAGTATAAATATTCCTCAAGATAAAATCTACAGGACTAAAAAAGACCTTGTTTCTAATATAATGATTGCCCTGGGAGGTAGAGCAGCAGAAGAGATTATCTATGGTAAAGATAGTATTACTACCGGAGCTTCTTCTGACTTAGAGAAGGCTACTGAAACCATTATCTCCATTGTAGGAAATCTTGGTATGGACGATGAATTTGGTTTGCTAAATGTTAATGTGCTATCTTCCATGGGATTAACGGGTGATGGCAAGTTGTTGGAAAGATCTTCACTAATCCTTTCGGAACTTTATGAAGAAACTTTAAAACTCTTAGAAGGCTCTAAGGAATATCTTGAGAGGATGGCTAGAGAACTTATTTTAAAGGAAAGCATTAATGAAGATGATGTAAATAGAATATTGGAGATAAACACCTTGGCTTTTACATTTTAAATCCAAAACATTATGAATATTAGTTGAAGATTATAGACAAATGATGTATAATAAGTATATAAAGTTTCTGCGATGTGCGTGAACTCATATAATTCAACCGACATATTAGACACGGGTGTCTAAGTTTATCAGCGGATAACAAGCCTCCTAGAGTGGAAGTTAGAAACTGATAACAAGAATCCCACCTTTTTACAAGGCGGGTGTGAATTAGTTGAGGTAACGGCATTGCGGGAAAAAAGCCCTTAAAATTAAGGGCTTTAATTTTTTTGTTGTATTCAAGCGTATTGCTTTGAAATTCCTAGATTCTTGAAATTTATTGTATAAAATTTGATAACTTAGTTAAAATAACTAATAGCTTCATATATTGAAAATTGAGAATGGAGGATATTATGGAACTTTCAACTAGAGATATATTGACTAAGAAGATTTTAGATTCACAGGAAATGGTGAGAGATTATGAAGTTTTCTCTAAGAAGGTTGAGGATACAGAAATAGCTGACCTCTTCAAAGGCTATGCTGAAGAATGTGGATTTCAAGCTGCAAATTTACTAAAGATATTAAACAATAGGTATTCTAAAGAATAATTTATGATTATTTATAGGGTTTTGGGGTAATAAAAGTGTATATATAAAGGATAGAAAGGGGATTATCCATGAAATTAAATAAGATTATTGAAGAAAAAAGAAAACAAATGGAAAAACAAAAGAAGATGGAGACAGCTAAAAACGTTGCAGTAGGTACTGCAATAGGAACGGCCCTAGGAGCTGCAGCAGGATTGTTATTTGCTCCAAAATCAGGTAAGGAAACTAGAGAAGATATTGCAAGCAAATCAAAGGAAGTAGCAGAAAATGTTAAGAAGACAGCTGCAGATGGAATAGAAGCTTCTAAAGATTTAACAGAGAAGGTTAAAAGTGAAGTGAAACACAACTTAGAAGAGTTGAAAGCTAAGAAAAAGGACAAAGTAGAAGGTATAGCTGAGGATATGGAAGGTGTAGCTGAAGAAGTGGCAGAAGGAATGGCTACCGTAGGAGAAATTGTTGAGGAGGCTGCTAAGCAAGTTAAGGATGAACTAGATAAGTAAAAACAAATCTAAAGGAGGATTAGACTATGGGTGCTACTCTTACTGTACAGGATTTGTTTAGATTGATACTGTTCTTGTTGGGAATAGGGGCTTTGACATACTTAATAATCATACTTAATCACGTTAGCAAAATATTGAAAGTTGCTAGGGAAACAGTTGAATCCAACCAAAAAGAAATAGATACTACTATTAAACAATTACCTGAAATATCGGAGAATATTAATGCTATTACTAAGGAATCTAAGATAGCCCTTGAGAAGATTGAACCTGAAGTGAGTGGATTGGTTAAAAATATAAACTCCATATCTAATAAAGTAGAGGGAATCGCTGGTGTAATAGATCAAACAACACATAAGGTAGGCGATACTGTTTTCAACGTTTCAGACAGTATATCAGAAGGTGCAGATGCTTTTAGATTTAATGCAAGAAATCTTAATGAATATATGGAAATAATTAAAGAGGTATTTGAATTTATTAAGAAAGCTATTAAGAAGATCTAACTTAAGAACCCAGGTTTGGGTTCTTTTTACTTGATGGAACTTGTATTTACAAATCATAACATATTAATAATATTGATTAAAATCCAAAAATTGGTATACTAAAGATACATAAACAAATTTTTTTTAAGGGGTATTAAAATGAAAAAAGTCAAATTTATTATAAATCCATCATCAGGTAGACAGACAATGGAGAGAAGGATAGACCAGTTATGTAAGCTTCTTTTGGATCATGGATATATCGTTGGGAAATATTTCACGGGAAAAAAACATGATGCTATGATGGAAGCTAAGCGCACATGCAATAGTGACTTTGATTACATAATAGCATGTGGTGGAGATGGAACAGTTAATGAAGTAGTAAAGGGTATATCACTTAGTGATAAAAAACTTCCTCTTGCAATAATGGCAAGTGGTACTGTAAATGATTTTGCAAACTATTTAAATATACCAAAGAACATTAATGGATTTTTTAATATGATTAGGGATGAGAATATAATCAAGGTAGATATAGGCAGGGTAAACGATAATTATTTTGCTAATGTAGCGGCTGGGGGACTTTTGACCAATGTAGCCTATCAAGTGACTACTGAAATGAAGGCTCTGTTGGGAAGAACAGCCTATTATTTCGAAGGAATAAAAGAGCTTACTATGCAAAACTTGGACCCTATTAGGGTTAAAATAAAGAGTGAAGAGTACACTAATGAAGAAGAAATCCTTTTGTTTCTGATTTCAAACAGTTCATCAATTGGTGGATTTAAGAAATTAGCACCTGAGGCGGATATAATGGATGGTCTTCTAGATGTAGTTGTTATCAAAAAATCAGCTGTGGCTGATTTAGCAAATATATTTTTAAATGTACTGACAGGGGGCCATATCAACCATCCTAATGTAATTTATTTTAAGACTAAATCAATATACGTAGAAGCAGATGTCAAAGTATCCATAGATATTGATGGAGAATATGGGGGTGTTCTACCTGCTAATTTCCAAGTAATTCCTAGGGGGCTAGAAATATTTGTACCAAAGGATATTGTAGGATTCTAGTATAAATATGGTGTGAGAATAAAATGATTTCACTACAATTATTTTGACCTTATTTACAATCCCTAAAGTAGAGTATATAATGTCTTAGGTGACTTTTAAATGATAATAATTTATCTGCTTTAGTTGACATTTGGGCGTTTATAAAGGAAAATAAACCATATGAGGAGAAAATTCAAGATTTTCTAAATGGGATTTTAAAGTCAATAGGGAGGAGTGATTACATGGCAGCGACTATAAAAGATGTAG
>CAZIMA010000005.1:19142-34475 GCA_964540195.1 uncultured Tissierella sp. | reverse complement strand
AATTTTCTTATAAAATCTTCATCCTCAGTAAATTCATCCCTAAGTACTTTTATGGCTACAAATCTATTAAGAAGATGACACTTGGCCTTATATACTATGGCCATACCCCCCTCGCCAACCTTCTCTATTATCTCATATCTATTGCCTAGCATAGACCCTATCATTTCAACACCTCGTTATCCATATTAATTCCTATAACCGTAATATTGTCGCTACCGCCATTTTCTTTAGCTAATTTTACCAATATATTACATATGTTTTCCATGTCCATTTTATCATATCTTTCTACGACATTTAGTATTATATCCTCGCCAACCATATTTGTAAGGCCATCACTACATAGGATTATTATGTCCTTAGCTTTAACCTTTATCGTGTAAAAATCGGATTTTATCTTATAGCTTGTACCTACTGCCCTCGTAATGATATTCCTCTGAGGATGATTTATAGCTTCAGAACTACTTATACTTCCATTTTTAATCAGTTCATTTACCAAGCTATGGTCTTCGGTTATCTGAATAATTTTATTTTCCCTGATCAAGTAAGCCCTACTATCTCCAACATGACCTATATACACCTTTTTATTATCAATATATGCCATGGTTATTGTAGTACCCATACCATTTAAATCAGATGATTCTAATGACTTAATAAATATTATATCATTTACATGGCTTATGGCTTCCTCTATACAAGTCTTTATCTCATTCTTCTTTAATCTTTCCCTATTTTCACTTAGAAATTCCACTATGCCTTTGACTGCCATAGAACTAGCTATATCTCCTGCATTATGCCCACCCATTCCATCTGCTACAACAAAGATGGGAAAGTCCAAATCAGTAGATACAAACATGTAGTCTTGATTATTTTCTCTTCTTAAGCCAATATCACTGATGGCACCAACAATCATCGTATCACCCCAAGATTTATTCATTATCTATTACGCTTCTTCTAAGCTGACCACAGGATGCACTAATATCGCTTCCCATTTCTCGTCTGATTGTAACCCGTAAATTCCTTTTCAACAGCATATTTTGAAACTTCTCTACATTTGATTTTTCTGGCCTCTCCTTTTTGTATTCCTTTATAGGATTTAAGGGTATCAAATTAATATGAGCATTAATGCCATTTAAAATTTTTGAAAGCTCTTGAACTTCTTTTTCGCCGTCGTTTACTCCTTCTATTAGTGTATATTCAAAGGTTATCCTTCTATTATTGGAGTTTCCATAATAGCGGCAGGCTTCTATCAATTCCTTCAATTTATACCTCTTAGCAATTGGCATAATCTTCATTCTCTCTTCATCAAAAGGTGAATGAAGGGATATAGATAGGGTAATAGGCAAATTTTCATCGGCCAATTGGTATATTTTAGGTACCAAGCCACAAGTAGATATGGTAATATTTCTAAGACTTATGTTATGGCCCTTTTCATCATGGATAATATTAATAAACTTTAATAAATTATCGTAATTATCTAGGGGCTCACCACTACCCATTAATACGATGTTGGAGATCTCGGAACCCTTATCTTTTTCCATCATATATATCTGATTAACCATTTCGGCAGGACTTAACTGTCTTATAAGTCCATCCTTAGTAGAAGCACAAAAAGCACATCCCATCTTACACCCAACTTGTGTAGATATGCATGCGGTGTTTCCGTGCTTATATTCCATAAAAACACTCTCTATTATATTGCCATCCTCTAGCTGGAATAAGTATTTGTTCGTCCTGTCAAGTTGAGAATCGAAACGCTTAAATAAGTTAAGCACATTTACCTTAACCTTTTCTTGAAGTTTCCATCTTAATCCCTGGGGAAGGAGCTTTAATTCGTCTATATCCAACTTCCTATTCTTATTAAAATATGAAAAAACTTGCTCACCTCTAAAAGGCTTCTCGCCAATATCCCTCATAAAGTCTTTCGACTCCTGTAAGGTCAAGCTGTTTATTTCAATTTTATCCATTTTACCACCTCGGTCCTAATTACATATTATACAAAAAATCAAGAAATTAATCTATCCTTCTTTAATCATTTTAGCTATAAAAAAGCCATCGGTCCTATGCTTATTAGGATAAAGCTGAATATAGCCCTTATCTAAGGTCTGGAATCCCTTATTAGCAAGATTTGAATCCTCAATTGCCAAAGCCTTAAATTCCTTGTTTTTCTCAAGGAAACTTTGAACTATTTCTATATTCTCCTGGTCTAAAATAGTACAAGTACTATATATTAGTATTCCGCCTTTCTTTAAATAGGCCTTTACAAGTTCCAAGATTCGCCCCTGTAATTTAGATAGTTCATCAATATCATCCAAGGATCTGTTCCACTTAATCTCAGGCTTTCTTCTTATAAGTCCTAGCCCGGAGCAAGGGGCATCTACCACTAAGCAATCAACCTTTCCTATTAAAGCTTCATCTAGGTCTAAGGCATCATAGAGTTCTGTTTTTATTATATTAATCCCCAACCTTTTTGCATTTTCTTCTATTAATTTAAGCTTGTGGTCATAAATGTCCCTGGAAATAATAGTACCCTTGTTATTCATATATTGTGCAATATGGGTAGACTTGCCGCCCGGAGCACTACAGACATCAAGCACTAAAGATCCTTCTTTTGGGTTCAGTAACTGACCTACAAGCATGCTACTTTCATCTTGTATAGTAAATTCTCCATTTTTAAATTCCTCTAAACTTGTAATCTTATTGGGATTATGAATTATCAAACAATCACGGGCAAAGTCACCAAAGGATACCTTGAAGCCCTTCTCCTCTAATTTGTTTTTAAGGTCTTCTTTATTGGATTTAAGGGTATTGACCCTAATATTTAGGAAGGCTGTGGAATTATTAGCTTCCAATAGGTCTTCAGTAAAATCCCTTCCAAAATCCTTAATAAATCTCTTAAGAATATCTTCAGGATGGGAATATTTAACGCTTAAATATTTCACTTCGTCCCTTATATCTATAGATAAGAAAGCTTCCTTGTTTCTACTAATGGACCTTAGAACCCCATTTACATAGGCAGTGCTACCCATATGTCCATATTTCTTAGCTAGTTTAACGGATTCATTAACTGCTGCACTATCCGGTATTTTTTCCATAAAAGCTATTTGATATATTCCAAGTCTTAAAATTTCCATTATAGTAGGATGGATTTTATTGAGTTTTATTTTAGAGGCTTTTGATACGATATAGTCAATATAAATCCTATTTTCAAGACTTCCATATACCAACTCCCTTATTAAGTTCTCATCCTTTGAGGGTATTTCTTGATTTATATGTTTTGTTATGGACAAATTGGAATATCCCTTATTCTCACCAATATCCAATAGAATTCTTAAAGCAACGTTTCTTGCATTTACACTCATAATAAACCTCCTGTATTATTGGGTTAGGTCATTAAAAAAAGGGGTTGCCCCCTTTTAATCTCTTCTTCTTGTCATAAATAGAATTCTTAATAGTTCAGCTACAGCTGTAAGAGTAGCTGCAACATAGGTAAGGGCCGCAGCACTTAGGACATCTTTGGCAGGCTTTAAATTCTCTCTAGGCAAGATTCCATTTTCCAGTTGAGCCAAGGCCCTTCTACTTGCGTTAAATTCTACCGGAAGGGTTATTAGCTGAAATAATACCACCCCTAGAAATAGGGCTATACCAATATCTATAAAGAATGGACTTATTACAAATCCTAGGATTATAAATAACCAAACAAGTCTTGAGCCAATATTGGCTATAGGTGCTATGTTATTTCTAAGCATGAGTGGAAAATACCCATCGGAATGCTGTATAGCATGACCTACCTCGTGAGCAGCTACACTTAAGGCAGCAATACTACTTCCACCATATACATTTCGTGATAGACTAAGGATTCTGGTCCTTGGGTCATAGTGGTCAGTTAAGTTACCGGCTACTTGCTCCACCTGAACATCATATAGGCCATTTCTATCTAAAATCATCCTAGCAGCTTGAAGACCGGTTAGGCCTGTGTTGCTATTTACCCTTAAATATTTATTAAATGTGTTGTTGATCTTCATTTGAGCATATCCTGCAAATAGAAGTGCAGGCAGCACAAAGATTAAATAAGAGCTATAATAGCCTCCATACATTCCATATCCATACATATAATCACCTTCCTATTTTAAGACAATACCCTCTAGTATTTCATTACCTGCTAGATACTGGGCTACAGTAAGGACCTTCTTTCCCGGAAATTGAAGCTTTTCAATGATTATTTGACCATCCTTTACTGCTATATATATACCCTTTTTAGTTACGGAAACTATAGTTCCACAAGCCTTATCTACCTTTTCTTTAATAAAACTTACCTCATGAATTTTCATCATGTCATCTCCGTAATAGGTAAAGGCATTTGGCCATGGCTTAAGACCCCTAACCTTATTGAAGATATCCTTCCCACTACTGGTCCAATCAATTCTTCCCAAGTCCTTAAAAATCATATTTGCATATGTGGACTCCTTATGGTCTTGAGGAGTAAATATAGCTTTTCCTTCTACAACATCCTCCATGGCACCTATGATTAATTCTCCACCTATTTGGGATAATCTGTCATGTATAGTTGTAAAATCATCATCTTCATTTATATCAATGCTTTCAATAGAAATCGTATCTCCAGAGTCCAAGCCTTCCTCCATCTTCATTATTGAAACTCCGGTTTGAGCCTCTCCATTTATAATGGCCCAGTTTATAGGCGCAGCCCCCCTATATTTTGGCAATATGGAAGCATGTACATTAAAACAACCATATCTAGGGATTTCAAGTATATTCTTCTTTAGAATCTGTCCATAAGCAACCACTATTATAAGGTCAGGTGAAATATTCTTGATAATCTCAACTGATTCCCTTGTATTAATGTTCTTAGGCTGGTATACTTCTAGCCCTAGCTCCAAAGCCCTCTCTTTTACAGGAGTAGGCTGAAGTATCTTTCCTCTCCCCTTTGGCTTATCTTCTTGAGTAATTACCAATTTAATATCATATCCTCTGTTATACAAGCTTTCCAGTGTAGGTACTGCAAATTCCGGTGTACCCATGAAAATTATCTTCATAATATCTACTCCTCGTCAATTTCATCCTCTTCTAAGTCCTTGTTATCATAGACTTCTAAGGCCTTATCCGTATATAATATACCATTTAAATGATCAATTTCATGGCAGAAGATTCTAGCACTTAGTCCTGTGGCTTCTACTAGTTTAGCATCTCCATTTTCATCTAAATATTTTACCTTTATTCTTTCAGGACGTTGAACGGTTCCTGAATATCCCGGAACGGATAAACAACCTTCCATATCCGTAACTGCACCATCCTCCTCGATAATTTCAGGATTAATAGCCTTAATAGGGCTATCCCCTATATCAACTACTATAGCTCTCCTTAAAATCCCTACTTGTGGAGCTGCAAGACCTACACCATTGGCAGCAACCATGGTTTCAACCATGTCATCTAATAATGTTTTTATCCTATCGCTAATTTCAGCAATCTCTTTTGATTTCTTTCTAAGGACAGGATCCCCATCAAATCTAATTTCTCTTAATGCCATTAATCTTTTTCCTCCTATAGTATAGTTTGGGGATTAATATCAACACTAAATTTAACCCCTTCTCTAATCTTCATTTCATCTAGAATACAAATCCTATAAACAAGGTCCTTAAGCCCTTCCAAATCTTCATCCTTTGCCTTTATTAAAAGCTTCCATCTGAAATTCTTTTTTATCCTTTCAATCGGAGCCGGGTTAGGTCCAATTATGAATTTGCTCAAGTCCCCAATATGATTATTTATCATATACATCTTAATTATATCATATAATTTAAAACTTTTTTCCTTTACCTCTGAAATATTCTCACCATAAATTAGGATGCTAATAAGGTTTATAAAGGGTGGATATAGAAATTCTTTTCTCAAACCTATTTCCATATTATAGAAACTATTGTAATCCTGGTTTTTAGAAAAAACTATACTATAATGGTCCGGATTATAGGTTTGTAGAATTACCTTGCCGGGATAATCTCCACGGCCTGAACGCCCAGCTACTTGTGTTATAAGCTGAAATGCCTTCTCTGGGGATCTAAAGTCAGGAAGGTTTAAAGTAGTATCGGCAGCAATAATTCCAACCAGAGTTACATTAGGAAAGTCAAGGCCCTTGGAAATCATTTGAGTTCCTATTAGAATATCAATTTTGCCTCTTTTCATATCATCTAAGATCGAATCAAAGCTCCCCTTTTCAGAGGTAGTATCGCTATCCATTCTGGCTACTCGTGCATTTGGGAATAAGTCTCTAGTTTGTTCTTCTACTTTTTCTGTCCCGATTCCAAAATGTTTTATATATTTACTGCCACAGGATGGACATATTTGAGGTGAGCTTGCAGTTTCTCCACAGTAATGGCATCTCAACATATCTATGTTCCTATGATAAGTCATGGATATGTCGCAATTATGACATTTTGCAACATAACCACAAGATCTACAGGAGACAAAGGTAGAAAAGCCCCTTCTGTTTAAAAACAAAATAGCCTGCTTCTTGTTCTCGAGATTTTCCTTTAATTCTTTAAATAATTCAAAACTAAAAATGGATTTATTTCCGCTTTCCAACTCCAATCTCATATCCACCAAAACTACCTCTGGAAGTTCCCCTCTTGTAGCCCTTTCATTTAACTGGAGAAGTTTAAATTTGCCCTGTAGGGAATTATAATAAGTCTCCATAGAAGGTGTAGCTGTCCCCATAACAACTGATGCCCCTTCTAGCTCATTTCTTTTTATAGCAACTTCAATAGTGTCATATTTAGGATTTTGAGATGATTTATAGGTATTTTCATGTTCTTCATCAATTATAATCATTCCCAAGTTAGAAAAAGGTGCAAATATTGCAGACCTAGCTCCAACTACTATTTTTACACTGCCCTCTTTTATGCTCCTCCACTGGTCAAATCTTTCTCCATAACTCAATTTGCTATGAAGAACAGCTACTTGGGACCCAAATCTTCCTACGAACCTATCTATGGTTTGGGGAGTTAAGGATATCTCAGGAACTAATATAATGGTATCCTTTTTTCGCCTTAGCATCTCCTCTACTAATTGAAGATATACTTCCGTCTTTCCACTTCCCGTAACACCATGAATAAGGAAGTTTTCCCTCCCATCATGGTCAAAACCCTCTATAACCTTACTATAAACACTATATTGTTGATGATTTAATATGTGTTTTTCATACTTTGCTATATTTCGAGTAATTGGGTTTCTTCTTATTTCCATATCATATATAGCTAGGATTTTCTTTTGCTCCAAATTTCTTATGGTACTTAAAGTGGTAGAAAGGGAGTTAAGAAGGTCCTTTAAAGCAACTTGCCCTTTATCGAGAAGATAATCATATATCAAAAGTTGTTTTTTACTTCGATATCCGATTATGGCTAAACTCTTATCTCTATCATTCTCTATAATTTTTACCCATTTCTCGTATTTCTTAGAGATGCTAGTCTTTATATCAATAGTAATATTTAGTATTTGCTTTTCTTCAAGCCCCTTGAGAATTTGATTGATATTATTTATACTTAATTCTTTTCTTAAATCCTCAATATTAGTAGTTCCATTTATCTCAAGATAGTCTACTATCCTATTTTCATCTTCATTTTGGATTAATTCTTTATTAGAATCCACTAATCCTACGAATGTTTGTATCTCTTTAAAATCACCAGGTGGTAATATAGGTTGAAGGGCATCTAGATAAGGACTTAGATACTTGTCCTTCATCCAAATTCCAAGTTCTATCAATTCCTTTGATACTAAAGGTTTGGTATCTATAACCTCAATAATATTTTTCACCTTATAATCCTTTATATCATTGTCCTCGTATATTCTTGTGATAAAGCCCTTTATGGGTTTATTTCCTCTTCCAAAAGGAATTACGACACGCATTCCTTCCTTTGCTATGTCCTCAAAGGCATTGATTGCATAGGTAAAGGGTCTATCAACTTCAGATGCCCTATTATCCACGATTACTTCTGCATATTTCATTAAATCAAGCCCCTTCTAAAAAGGCTAGATATATTATCTAGCCTCTTGATGTAAAATTGAAATTTTATCTAATATTATTTTTCCAAGCTCACTTTTTTCCATTAAAGGATATTCTTCTAAAGACCCATCCTTATTTATAATAGTGGCTATATTGGTATCCGTTTTAAAGCCTGCACCAGATGTGGTCACATTATTTGCAACTATAAAATCAAAATTCTTCTTTTTCATCTTTCCTATTGCATATTCTATAACATTATTGGTTTCAGCAGCAAATCCAACCATTATTTGCCCCTTCTTTTTCTGTCCATAAAAGGCTGCTATGTCTTTGTTCCTTACTAGGTTAAGGCTTAGTATATCATCATCTTTTTTCTTTATCTTAATATCACTAACGGTCTCAGGTCTATAGTCCAGTGGAGCTGCTGCCTTTATAAGGGCATAACAATCATCAAAATGAGCTCCAACAGCTTCAAACATCTCTTCAGTTGTGTTTACCCTTATGGTTCTTATATTCTTAGGTGGTTCTAAACTAGTTGGTCCTGTTATTAATATAACATCTGCTCCTCTATCTGCTGCGTTTTTAGCTATGCTATACCCCATTTTACCGCTGGAGTGATTAGTTATATATCTTACGGGATCCAAGGGCTCAATAGTTGGACCTGCAGTTATTACTATCTTTTTACCTATTAAATCCTTCTTAACAAAGGTCGACATCAGATAATCCACTATATCAGTAGGTTCTGCCATCTTCCCAGCCCCATAATCTCCACAAGCAAGCCTACCTATGCCGGGTGGAATGAATTCATGTCCAAGTTTTTTTAATTTATCTATATTTTCCTGGACTATAGGATTATTATACATATTGGTATTCATTGCCGGTGCAAAGATGATTTTTGCAGTGGATGCCATTATAACAGTAGTAAGCATATTATCGGCTATTCCATTTGCAATTTTTCCTATAGTATTTGCAGTGGCAGGGGCAACCAGGATTACATCTGCTTTTTGTGCCAATGAAATATGCTCCACATCAAAATTTGTAATAAGTCCAAACATTTCCGTATGAACTTGATTAACCGACATAGTTTGAAAAGTCAAAGGGGTTACGAATTTAGTAGCAGCCTCAGTCATAATTACATCTACATTAGCATGGTGTTTGACCAATTTACTTACTAAATCTGCAGCCTTATATGCTGCAATACCTCCTGTTACACCTAATAATATATTTTTTCCCTTTAACATAAGACCACCTACTTAGCTTCCGTATTATCAGGTCCTTCATATTCCAGTTTTCCTTCCAAAAGCTCTTCCATTGCTATAGTCACAGGTTTACTAGAAGTAGTTTCTAACATTGGCTGGGAACCATCAATAAGTTGACGTGCACGTTTTGATATTGCTATAACCAATGTATATTTGCTTTCACCAGAATCTAACAAATTTCTCAATGATGGATTTAACATCTATTTACCTCCTTGTTTTAATACACTTAATTTTATATCCTTATGTCTCTTTACTCTTAATTTCTCAGCAGCTATAATTGCTTCGATATCATTTACCGCATTCTTAACTTCATCATTTACAACGAAGTAATCATATTCCCCAACAAAATCAAGTTCCTTAAAAGCATTGGAGAACCTCCTATTTATATCTTCTTCAGTTTCAGTACCCCTTTTAACAATTCTGTTCCTGAGTTCATCCATTGTTGGAGGGAGTAAAAATATAAAGACCGCCTCCTTGTAATTCTTCTTAATCTGAAGAGCACCTTGGACGTCAATTTCCAATAATACTATTTCTCCCTTTTCTATTTCTTCCATTACAAATTTCTTAGGTGTTCCATAATAATTAGTGTGTACAAAGGCAGACTCAAGGAACCCACCTTTTTCCTCCATATCTTCAAATTCTTCATGTGTAAGGAAAAAATAATTTTCTCCATTCACTTCAGTAGGTCTTGGCTTTCTGGTTGTAGCAGAAATAGAAAACACTATATCATCTCTTTTTTGCATTAAGGCTTGACTAACAGTTCCCTTACCACTTCCTGAAGGTCCTGAAAGCACTAATAAAAATCCATTTGACAAATTAATCCACCATCTTTCCGTATTATTCATAAGCTTCTACTATATTATTTATTCTATTTGCTATTGTTTCCGGCTGAACTGCCGCAAGAATCACATGTTCACTATCCGTAATTATTACAGCTCTAGTTCTCCTACCATAAGTTGCATCAACTAGCAAGCCCTTATCCCTGGACTCCTGTATCAATCTCTTAACCGGAGCTGATTCAGGACTTACAATAGATACAATCCTATTAGCCGATACAATATTACCAAATCCTATATTG
Organism: uncultured Tissierella sp.; assembly: GCA_964540195.1. Taxonomy (GTDB): domain Bacteria; phylum Bacillota; class Clostridia; order Tissierellales; family Tissierellaceae; genus Tissierella_B. The sequence goes on along the minus strand of CAZIMA010000005.1, from coordinate 24,133 downwards.
ATTAATTTTATGGACATGTCTACCTCCATCACTCAATATTTTGAATCTGCTCACGGATTTTTTCTATTTCAGCTTTTATGTTTACGACATAATTCGTAATATCTATATCATTAGCCTTGCTACCTATAGTATTAATCTCCCTGTTTAACTCTTGGGTTAGAAAATCCAACTTTCTTCCTATGGATTCATCTTCTCGAAGTATATTTCTAAACTGCTTAATGTGACTACTCAATCTTACGAGTTCTTCATCGATACTGCATCTATCAGCAAAGAAAACAACTTCATTTCCCAATCTATCTTCATCTAATACTAGATTGTCCTCTAAAAGAATCTTTATTCTTTCCCTTAGCTTATCCTTGTATTCTATAACTACTTCCGGAGCTCTTTTTTCAATCTTATAAGTTATCTCTTCAATAAATAATAGCTTATCCAATATGTCTTTCTTAAGTCCCTGTCCTTCTTCTTCTCGCATCTTTATAATGTTATCTAAGGAGCTTTCTAGGGCTTCTCCTAAAACAGCCCAAATTAAATCCTCATCTAAATCCTTTCTTTGGGTATTTATTACTTCCGGGATTCCAAGGATATTTTGCAATCTAACTTTATCCTCTAAGTCCAGCTCACTAATTAACCCATCCAAGGCCAGTTTATATGACTTTGCCAAAGCTATATCCACTTTTACATCAATAGAGGACTGGTTGATATACTCTAAATTTATATAAACATCTACCTTCCCTCTTTTTATCTTCTCCTTGATAATCTTCTTAATCCTCTCCTCTAAGTAGGAGATATGCCTAGGCATTTTTACAAGGACATCATTATATCTGTGATTTACAGCCTTTATTTCTACTTTGAACTTATATAAATCATTTTCCGCCTCTCCACGGCCATAACCTGTCATACTCTTTATCATTAATCCACCTCTTCATCTTTCTTAAGAATTGTAACTACTTCGGGGATATCTATATCGTTATTATTCATTATAAGGTATTAAAACACAAAAGGCCATTAAATATTAAGGTATCTTAACATTTAATAGCAGCTTTTGTTGTAATTTGTATATATGGTTAAAGTATGATTTGCATGGTCATCCTCTAAATGTTATACTTGTCTTATTCTAATTAATGGAGGAAAGTCATGTCGTTTGATGGTTTAGTAACAAATGCAGTCGTTAAAGAATTGAGTTCAACCATTGTTGGAGGTCGAATAGATAAAATATACCAACCTGAGAAGGATGAGCTTTATATATTTATACACAATAATGGAAATAATTATAGATTAGTATTATCAGCTAGCAGCAACAACCCGAGGATTTATCTTACTAATAGCTCTAAGAAAAATCCAGATGCACCTCCCATGTTTTGCATGCTCTTAAGGAAACATATTTCCGGTGGGAAAGTATTGAATATTGAACAATATGAAATGGATAGGGTTGTATATATAGATATATCAGCTCAAGATGAATTAGGTCAGCCAACGGAGAAAAGGTTGGCAATAGAAATTATGGGCAAGCATAGTAATGTAATTCTTATGGACAAATCATCTTTTAAGATAATAGATTCCATTAAAAGGGTTACAGATGAAATATCTAGAGTTAGACAAATCTTACCTAATTCTATATATGAAACCCCACCTATAAAGGATAAAAAAAATCCATTAAGAACAAGCTATGAAGAATTCTTATACCTATTAGAAAATGAATCTAAGAATACATCCATCCACAAATTTTTCTATTACAATTACCTAGGCCTTAGCCCTCTAATTAGTCGTGAAATCTGTTTAGACTCCATCGATATGGATAGGACCCTTATAAGTTTAAATGAGGATGATATTAATAGCTTATATTCTAGCTTCAAGAGTATGATGGATAGAGTCTTAGAAGGAAGATTCACTCCCTTATATATAAGCAATAGGGAAGGCAATGAGATAAAGGCTTTTCACTGCATGGATTTGAACCAATTCGGTAGGGAAAACAAGCATTATTTAGGGAGTATATCTGAGGTCCTAGATATTTGTTATAGTAAAAAGGATGTACTGGATAGGAACAATCAGAAATCTCAATCTATAAGAAAATCTATTAATGTAAAATTAGATAGGGCACAAAGTAAATTAGGAAAGCAGAAAGAAGAACTTCTTGAAAGCAAGGATCGGGAAAAGTATAAAATATATGCTGATTTAATTTCTGCTAACCTTTATAGAATACCAAGGGGAATAAAGGAAATTGAATTAGAGAATTTCTATGATATTAACATGGAGAAGCTTCTAATTCCTTTAGACCTTAAGCTTTCTCCTGTTGACAATGCTCAAAGGTATTATAAGAAATATTCCAAGTTAAAAAATGCTAACCAATTGCTACTTGACCAGATACCTGAAACAGAAGCTGAAATTGAGTATCTTGAAAATGTGGTTCAAAGCATAGAAAATTCTACAGAAATCTATGAATTGGAAGAGATTAAGGTAGAACTAGTAAACGAAGGATATTTAAAAGCTAATAGTAAGATGAAGAAGAAGAAAAAGAAGGAGGAAGCAGTACGACCTCAACATTATCTTTCAAGTGATAATTTAAATATATACGTAGGTAAAAACAACAGGCAAAATGATTATCTAACTATGAAGTTTGCACATAAAGAGGATACCTGGCTTCATGTACAAAATATGCCCGGTAGCCATGTTATAATAAAATCTGAAGGCAAGGAAATTCCACCCTCTACCCTAGAAGAAGCCGCAATCCTGGCAGCCTACTATAGTAAGGGTAAGAATTCTAAGCATGTGGCCGTGGACTATACTCAAAGGAAAAATGTTAAAAAACCTAAAAATGCCAAGACTGGTATGGTGATTTACGAAAATTTTAAGACCATCATAGTAAACCCATCACAAAATCATGTTGAAAGCTTAAAAAAGGTAGAGAATTAATCTCTACCTTTTTTTATCACAACTTCATCAATACCATCTTCTTCAATAAATTCAACACCTACAATTTCACTTTTAGATGTAGGAACATTTTTACCTACATAATCTGCTCTAATAGGAAGCTCCCTATGACCCCTATCTACCAACACTGCCAACTGTACCTTCTCAGGTCTTCCATGATGTATTAAGGCATCTAAAGCAGCTCTTACAGTTCTACCGGTGTATATTACATCATCACATAATACAACGATTTTATTATTGATTTCTCCTTTAAATTGGTCATTTAACTTTGGTTGATTATTAATTTCTTCAAGGTCATCCCTATATAGGGTAATGTCGAGTAAATATACAGGTACTGATACTTCCTCAATCTCATATATCTTCTTAGCTACTCTATGGGCAAAGGGTACACCCCTTGTCTTTATTCCAACAAGAACTATATCATTTACACCTTTATTACGCTCTATTATCTCATTTGCGATTCTTGTTATTGCTCTAGATATAGCCTTTTCATCCATGATTACAGCTTTTATCATATAATCACCTTTTCCTTAATTTATTTAAAATACTATTAAATATATCCGGTGGATGGGATTCAAATTCCATGTATTCATGGGTCTTAGGATGGATAAAGCCTAGTTTTCTAGCATGTAGAAGCTGTTTGTCGATTCCAAACTCGTTTTTCCCATTTGAATATACAGGATCTCCAACTATTGGGTGCTTGAGATGAGAAAAATGAACCCTTATCTGGTGAGTTCTACCTGTTTCTAACTTTACCTTTATAAGAGTATACTTTGGAAATCGTTCCAAAACCCAAAAGTTAGTAATTGCTTCTTTACTATTAGTACTTATAACAGTCATCTTTTTCCTATCCTTTGGGTCCCTACCTATGGGTAGGTTAATTGTCCCCTCATCCTTTTGAATAACGCCATTCACCAAAGCTATATATTCCCTATGAATTTTTCTATCCTTTAGCTGATTTGATAGGTCTCTATGGGCAAAGTCATTCTTAGCAACTATTAATAACCCGGAGGTGTCCTTATCTAACCTATGAACTATACCAGGCCTAATGATACCATTGATAGTAGATAGACTATCGATATGATATAGAAGGGCATTGACAAGGGTTCCTGAATAATTACCAGGAGCAGGATGAACTACTAATCCTTGAGCTTTGTTTATAACTACCACATCTTCATCTTCAAAGACTATGTCCAAAGGTATGTCCTCAGCTACTAAATCCAGTTCCTTAGGTTCAGGTAATTCTACCTTTATAATATCTCCCTCTTTAACCATATAGCTTGCTTTTTTTAATGTTCCATTGACCCATATTCGTTTTTCCTTAATAATCTTTTGAATATAAGTTCTAGATACTTCATCAAGTTGACTGGATAAATAGAAATCAAGTCTTTCATTCTCCTCTTCATCTACATAAAGCTCAATTAGATCCATAATTATCTCCTTACTATTTATCGAAGAGGACTACGTAAACTATAAGTATTGTTCCTACTACGATAAAGATATCTGCAACGTTAAAAACAGGGAAATCATAGCTTTTTATAAGATTTACCCTTATAAAATCAACAACATACCCTAATCTAATCCTGTCAATATAATTGCCTATTGCTCCACCTAATAACATGGAGATAGAAAATATTGCAAACTTACTTAAACTATTGTAATTTCTAAATAGGAAATATATTATAAAAAGTATTACAATAGTTGTAATTATAATAAAAAATATCCTTTTCTGCTGTAGTATACCAAAGGCCGCACCATAATTCTTTACAAATCTAAACTCAAAATGTCCAGGTATAAATACATAGGGAGCTTGTCCCATAAGATATTTTACAGCTAATAACTTTGTGACCTGGTCAAAAATAACGATTACAAAAGGTAATATAAAAAAACCCAACTTAGTTTCCCCCTAAATTTTATTGAATAAATACAAAAACTTCTCTGAAAGGACAGAGAAGCTATTTAAGTGTGCTATCATAATATTCCTGAGATATGTTCTCAACATCATCCATACTTTCTAAGTCCTCATCTCTAGCTATGCCCATATAGTCCCCTGTTGAAAATGA
>CAZIMA010000005.1:0-19042 GCA_964540195.1 uncultured Tissierella sp. | reverse complement strand
TCCATATTGTTTAAGGTTTTAAGAGCCTTCATTTTTTCAGATATTAATTTACTCCTTAAATAGTGAAATTTATCTATATCCATGGTATCCTCCTTAATAGTTTAAACATAGTATCCCCACGGATAAAGAAAATCATCTATACAAGTTCTTCCTTAATATTTTCTAAAATAGGTATTGCCTTGTGATCCTCTACCTTTTCAACATCGGTATAAAAACTGTCAATAGAAAGAAGTTGTGCTTGGACAAATGATTCGTATCTAGTTTTAAATATAAATATTTCCTTCTTTATATTATCATATTCCAACTTAATATCCCTTACATCTTCATGGGCTTTGTCCTTTAACCTCTTTCCTTCCAATTCAGCTTCATTTATTATATTTTCAGCCTTTTGCCTTGCAGCAGCTAGAAGCTCATCTGATGTAGTTTGAGCCACTATTAAGGTCTTCTTCAAGGTTTCCTCCATAGTGTTAAATTGCTTAATTTGGTCCGATAATATTTTGATTTTATCCTTTAGCTCAATATTTTCCCTATAGATCCTTTCATAATCTAAAGTAACTTCGTCTAGGAAAATATCCACCATCTTAGGATTGTAACCTCTAAAATTTCTCTTAAAGTTTTTATTTTGAATATCTAATGGTGTAATCATGTAACCACTCCAATCATAAAGGTATTCTTATACTTACATGAATTCTTCCCTTCTTACTTATTCCATCTACAGAATTTAAAATTGCCCTACCATAACCTCTAGTGGATATTACATCTCCCTGGTTTAGGATTAAAGAAGGCTTTTCAACCGGTTCCCAATTCACCTTAATTTTTTTAGACTTAATAATACTTAAGGCATCATTTCTTGAAATATTATAAATTGCACTTAGAAAAACATCTAACCTTAATGAAGAGATAAATCGTTCCAACTCCTTAAATTGATCTTGGGGTTTTAATAGGTTTTTTCTTAAAATTTCAGACATCTGTATGTTTTGATTGCCAATTCTTTGGAGATTTAATAGTACAAAATTTCCTATATCCCCTTTCAAAACAAAATCTACACTTTCATTATGGACTATGATATCGCCAGTCTTTTCTCTCTTTATACCAATACTCAATAAGCCACCCAAAAAGTCTTGATGGGATAGGTCTTGATAATCACCCTTAGTTCTTAGAAATACAAGTTCATTATCCAAATCATCCCCCTCTAAATAGGAAGGAAATATTATAATAATCTTTCTTTCAGCATCTTTTAGGCCGCCATCTTCTATATATTTCAAATCATCAAAGCTATTTAGGATGGATTTGGCCAATCTTCTTTCATAAGGGTCTAAGAAGTCAGTTGACTCAATAGTATAACTATTCAAGACCTTTTCAATCTTATCAATGACTCTCTTCATCAACTGTTGTTTATCTATATCCTTAATATGGGATATATATTTGTTCCTATCTAACCTCATCTAAATCAAAATCCTTAATATAAGAGAATAAATTATTCTTAATAGAATAACAGCAATCCATGGTGAGAAGTCTATCATACCTCTATTAAGGCCCAGTTTATAAAGAAGGGTTTGGGCAGGTGCGATTATGGGCTCTGTCAACCCATAGACTATTCTTCCCACAAAATTTTCGAATGATATCCTGAAAATATTCATAAAAACTCTGACTATAATTAGAATTTCTAACAGCTCAAATAACATTTTTATTGATTTAATTAATACATTCATCTTGACTCCTTGCTTTTACCAAGGGAAAATACCCCTATTTTTCAATTCATCCTTTAGTCCATCGATTTCTACATTATTTGGAGCTAGAATAAAGATATCCTTATTTACCTTTTGTATCTTAGCATCCATAGCATAAAGCCCACCACTTACGAAATCGAAAATCTGTCTCTTTAGGCCACTATCTAATTGCTCGAAATTAAGTACTACTGCTTTTCTAACTTTAATATCATCTATTATGGCTGGACCATCATCGTAATTTAACGGTTCATGAACAGATATTTTCATATTACTATTAGTATGGATATTTACAACCTTATTATTAAATTTCTTTGTCTTTGTTGCTTGAGGAAAGTCCATATCGTCAACGGTTTCTTCAACAAACTCCTCCTCATAATCATCAATACCTATAAAATATTTGAACTTGTCCACAAATTTACTCACTTTAATTCCCCCTATTTTCTTTTACCAAATATTCCAGTTCCAACTCTTACCATATTAGAGCCCTCTTCTATTGCAATTGTATAGTCATTAGTCATACCCATGGACAGATAATCCATTGACAAATTATTATAATGTCGTCCTGAAATATCCTCCTTTAGCCTATAAAGGGTTCTAAACACCTTTCTAAGCAAAGCCTCGTCTTCAGTATTGGGAGCTATAGTCATTAAGCCTTCTATCTTAATATTCTTAAGTTCTTGAATCTCCTCAATAAAAGGCAATACCTCATTGATTTTTAGACCGGATTTAGTTTCTTCCTCCGCTACATTGACTTGAACTAAAACATGGGCAATACAGTTTTTTTGTCCTGCTCTTTTATCCAATTCCTTAGCCAAGGAAATTCTTTCCATGGAATGAAATAATTTAATTTTATCTACTATATATTTAACCTTATTTGTTTGTAGATACCCTAACATATGATAATTAACGCTATTTCCCAATATAGGAATTTTAGTTTCCAGTTCTTGCACCTTATTTTCACCTATATTAGTTAACCCAAGGGCAATTGCTTCTTTAATTCTATCGACATCGATAGTTTTGCTTACAGCTATTAAGTCTACTTTATCCTTTCTACCACTTCTTATCAATGCCTTTTCTATATTATCTTCTATTATTTCTAAATTCTCTCTTATACTCATTTTAGACACTCCCTTACTTCAATATCTCCCCTTCTATAACAGATGAAGGATCAACGAACATTTCGTCAAATAATGTAATTGTTTTTATAGGTTCACCTTCAACCAGTTCAATATACCCATTGCTATCTCCTTTGTCTATAAAGGTACTTTCACCTTCTTCACCAATTACTTTAATGGGCTTAAACTTTACAATTCCATTTATCTCCTTGATATATACTCCTTTAAGGCCATCTCTTTCAGTAATTATTTTACTTGGAATTTTAAAACCTTCCTTCTTTGAATGTATCAGATTAACTGATGAATGGCGGAGCTTATAATCATTATGAAGATAGGTGTTGAACCTTAAGACCACTACAGCACTAGGTCCGGTAAAATTAATAGTAGTTATGGTCCCATTAAGCTCAGTTCCATTTTCCAACTCTATTTTCATACTTTGTCCAATTACATATTCCTCTATATCCTTTTTATCCTCAATCTTAATAGCCATGTACCATTGAAAATTATCTATTATCTTAAAGATAGGCTCACCTAGATTAATTTCATCATCCACTTTATTTTCTTCAAAGTCTCTTAATTGGATTAGATCATAGGTATAGTTATCAAAATCCTTAGCTAAGAATATATTCTCATACCCGTCTATGTCATATGAAACTATGCCTGATCTTTGTGAATAATACTTAAGACTACCACTATTTATCTGATTTAATAGCTTTTCTCTTTGAGAGTAAAGACTTTCTATACTTTGATTTAATAATGTATCCTTTCTAGAATACTTTTCAAATGCTGAAAGCTCCTCTTTAGCATTATGTATATCCATAAAATTCTTTGAATCAACATCCTGTTGGATATTTTCTATTATATTATTCGTCATCGAATCCAGGGTAGAGTCTGTATTGGAGCCTAAATTCGTCTTAGATAATACTTCTATCTGTTGTTCCACTTGAATTAAATCTTGCTTTAGTTGAGAGTTATCCTTTAACAAAGTGATGTTAGCAATTTCAACACCGACTCCAACCCTCTCACCTTCCTTAATCAATAGGTTAAGTTGGCCGGCCCCATCTGCAATATATACAGATTCATCCTTTATAACAAAAGCCTCACCTGTGGATTTATCATAGAGGACATCTATTTCCGGCAAAATTGTTTTTTGACCTATTCCAAATATGGTGGACATAAAGCTGATTAAGAAATATATAGATATGGCAAATATTACACTTATAAACTTTCTTTTTTTCTTTGAGTTATTTTCACTCATCATATCACGTGACATCTAATCACCCTTATCAACTAAAAAACTTTCCGTATTTACTCAATATCTTAAATTGTAATATATTGTCTACCTTGAACTTAACTATCTTATTTTTATGAGTAATCATCAAAATTGATTTCTCCTTCTTTATAGCTCCTATTAAGGTTCCAATAATCTTTTCATTTTTACTAGTAAGGACCCTTATCTCATCACCAGCCTTTAGTCTTGTTCCATCCAGAAAAAACTCCTTCATATCCGTATAGTTTAAATGCTCTTGAGTAACATGTTTATTATCTATTAGGATTATGTTGTTCTTTAGATATTTTTTTTCTTTTAATACTACTAGGATATATCCTAAAACACTGGTAAAAAGCAATATTATCAATAAATATATGATAAATGATATCATGCTTTACCTCCTTTAATTAAGCTGCGTATATAAAAATAAGTATATCACAATTTAATTACAAATAAAACACATTAAGAAGCAAAAAGTGGAATGCAAGATTACTCTTGAATTCCACTTTTAAGCTATTACAATCCTTCTCACATTAAATTATAATACATATAAAACCACCACTTCCATCATTTAAAATCCTCTCAAGGGCCCTTCTCAGCTTCTGCCTTGCATCTTCAGGCATTGTAGTTATCTTGCTATTTAATTGTTCGTTTACTAGATCATATAGAGATTTCCCAAAGAGATTGGACTGCCATATTTTCGATGGCTCATTCTCAAATTCAGACATAAAGTATTCCAGCATATCTTCAGATTGTTTTTCACTGCCGATTAAAGGAGAAATTTCGGTCGTAATATTCGCTCTTAGAACATGAAGGGAAGGTGCTGTAGCCTTTAGCTTAACACCAAATCTATTACCTTGCCTAAATATTTCAGGCTCTTCAAGCTCCAACTCATCTTGCGTAGGGCTTACGAGACCATATCCTATCTCCCTTGCTTCTACCAATGCCTTTTCAATCTTATCATATTTCTTCTTAGTTTCAGATAGCTTACTTACAAGGTTTAATATTTGGTGATCACCATCTATTTCATACCCTGTAATTTCGTTTAATATCTTATAGAACAAGCCTTCTTCCAGTATTACATCTGCATTTACTATGCCTTCCCCCAGTTTAATTTCTCTTAAATTAACCTCTTTTATATTATCCACATCCATAAGAGGTATTAAACTATCGTGTACCTGGTTTAGCTTCTCCATATCCATAATAGATTCCTTAAGGGAGTCCATTATAGAAGTCCTTATCCAATGATTTCTTGGCAGACCATCTATCCAGCCTGGAAGATTAATATTGACTTCCTTAACAGGGAATTCAAACAATAGCTTTTCAAAGACCCTTTCTATATCATTGGAATCCATATTAAGTACATCCATTGCTATTACCGAAACTCCATATTTACTTTCAAGACTATCCTTTAAGGCTATGGTACTGTCCAAATTTGGGTGCTTTGAGTTTAGAATGATTACAAATGGCTTTTCAATTTCCTTTAATTCGTTAATGACCCTTTCCTCTGCCTTAATATAATTAGCCCTATCAATATCAGTAATAGAGCCGTCAGTCGTAATAACAAAACCAATTGTAGAATGGTCTTTTATTACCTTTTTAGTCCCAATTTCTGCTGCCTCTTCAAAAGGAATGGCTTTATCATCCCATGGAGTAGTTACCATCCTTGGCATCTGATTTTCTTCATGCCCAAGGGCACCCTTAACTAGATAGCCTACACAATCTACCATTCTTACTTTTAGCTTCAAACTGTCCTTTAATGCTAATTCTACGGCTTCATTAGGTACAAACTTAGGCTCTGTAGTCATTATTGTCTTACCGGATCCACTTAGTGGCAATTCGTCCTTTGCCCTTTCCTTCTTATGGCTGTTCTCCATATTAGGTAAAACTAATAGTTCCATAAACCTTTTTATAAAGGTAGATTTACCTGTTCTTACGGGTCCCACTATTCCTGCATAGATATCGCCATCGGTTCTTTCACTTATATCTCGGTATATATCGAAAGCTTCCACTTTCTTCCCCCCTCAACACATAATATAGCAATTTCTCCACCACACTATATATATACGTTTGTACAAAATAAATATTACATCATTTTGGGGTTACCTATGCTAGACCATTAAAAAAACCTGCATAAGCAGGTTTACCAATTAATACAATTATTTCTTGCAACATCCTCCATCTCATGCTTTTTGTCCCTTTCCATCAGGCTACTTACTGAATCTGAAACGTTAAATCCATTATAGAGCACATTATAAATCTCTTCGGTTATAGGCATTTCAACACCATATTTTTCAGCTAGTTTGTAGGCAGACTTAGTAGTTCGTACCCCTTCCACTACCATACCCACTTCCTTTATAGCCTCCTCAAGACTTAATCCCTTTCCTAGTAGTATTCCACACCTTCTATTTCTACTATGCATACTAGTACATGTAACGATTAAGTCTCCTATTCCACTTAATCCTGAGAATGTATTAGAATTAGCCCCTAGTTTTACACCTAGTCTAGCCATTTCAATATTGCCTCGAGTCATAAGGGCAGCCTTTGTATTGTCACCATATCCTAGTCCATCGGAAATTCCAGCCCCCAAAGCAATGATGTTTTTTAATGAACCACCTAGTTCTACACCAATTATATCAGGATTAGTATATACTCTAAAGTAAGGTGTGATGAATAGGTCCTGCACTATCTCGGCCACTTTCTTGCTAGTAGATGCAGATACAGCTGTAGTAGGAAGGTTTATTGCTAGCTCCTCTGCATGAGAAGGTCCAGAAAGAACAGCATATTCATTTAGGGGAAGAATTTCTTTAACTATCTCTGAAATCCTTAATAAGCTTTCATTCTCTATACCCTTAGCTACGTTTATAATAATTTGGTCCTTTTTAATATACTTCCTGGCATTATTTAATGTTTCCCTAACACCATGGGTTGGAACACTCATTAAAATAAAATCCTTATTGGTTAGAGTAAGCTTTAAATCAGTACTTACCCCTATAGCTTCCGGAAGTTTAACATTGGGAAGATATTTGCTATTGAATCTTGTAGTTTCCATATCCTTAGCTTGATTTTCATTTCTAACCCACATATGCAAATCATAGCCCTTATTGGCTAGAAGTATAGATAAAGCTGTACCCCAACTTCCACCACCTAAGACTCCGATTCTATTATTCATTCCTTGCGCCTCCCATTTTATTCTCAGTTTTATTTAATAATCTCTTTATATTTTCCTTATGCCTCAATATGCCTATTATGGCCAATATTAAATATGTTATGAAAAAATAATTGCTTGTTTTAAAAATCAAACTAATAATTGGAACCATAATTAAGAATACTATAGAACCTAAAGAAACATACTTTGTTAAAATAGCTGTAGCCATTCCAATTATTACAGATATTAGGGTCAGGGGAAAGTTTAATACCGCACCTGTAGCGATAGTAGTAGAAATACCCTTCCCACCTTTAAAGCCTAAAAACACCGGGTAATCATGGCCTAGGACTACGAATATAGCTGCAAGCAAGCCACCATTTTGGCCACCTATTTTTATACCTATAAGTGTGGCTATTATACCCTTTAAAAAATCGAATAAAAAGGTTACTACCCCCATCTTTTTGCCTAATACTCTCACAGCATTAGTTGCTCCGACATTACCACTGCCATGTCCTCTTATATCGATATTCTTATATATCTTCCCGATTAAATAAGCAGAGGAGAAGCAACCTATTAGATAGGAAAGGATAATTATTGTTAAATAGTCCATAATTATTCCCCTTTTTCCCTCAACTCAAATTGGATAGGTACACCACTGAAACCGAAATGGTCCCTTATCTGATTTTCTAAATATCTCATATAGGAAAAGTGCATTAACTCTTTATCATTAACAAAAATTACGAATTTTGGTGGCCTTACTCCTACTTGCGCACCATAGTAAATCCTTCCCCTTCTTCCTTTATCAGATGGAGGTTGGTTCATAAGTACAGCTTGATTTATTATATCGTTTAAGACACCTGTACTTATCCTTAGATTATAGTTATTATTAACTACATTTAGAAGCTCAAGGAGTTTATTTACCCTCTGACCGGTTTTAGCAGATATATATACTATAGGTGCATAGTTAATAAATCCAAGGGATTCCCTAATGTCCTTCTCAAATTCAAGGTAGGTTTTAGAGTCCTTATCTACTAGGTCCCACTTGTTTATGGCTATAATTATTCCTTTACCATTATCATGGGCATAACCAACAACCTTTGAATCCTGTTCTGTAATACCCTCAGTTGCATCCACTACTAATACACAGATATCTGCTCTATCCACAGCCGTTAGAGTTCTTATAACCGAATATCTTTCCACATTCTCATAAATGCTTCTCTTTCTTCTCAGCCCTGCCGTGTCAACGAAAACATATTTATTATTATCGTATTCAAAGTAGCTATCGATGGAATCCCTAGTTGTTCCCGGTATATTGGTTACTATTAATCTTTCCTCTCCTAGGATATGATTGATTAGGGATGATTTACCTGCATTTGGTTTACCTATAAATGCTACCCTAACTATATCTTCATCATAATCCGTTTCTACATCTTCCGGGAACTGTTCTATCATCTTATCTAATAAATCCCCTAATCCCAATGCTTGTTCAGCTGAAATAACCATCGGGTCGCCCATACCTAGCTCATAGAATTCATATATTTCCTCCGGAGTCTTAGGAGTATCTATTTTATTGCATACCAAGATAACCTCTTTGCCTGATTTTCTTAGGATTTCCCCTACTTCTCTATCAGTTCCAGTTAGGCCGGTTTTACCATCTACAACAAAAAGTATTACATCGGCTGTATCTATGGCTATCTGTGCTTGTTTCATTATATTTGACATAATTATATCATCATCTTGTGGTTCCAAACCACCTGTATCTATTAAAGTATAGTATCTTCCAAGCCACTCTCCTTCGGCATAAATCCGATCTCTAGTAACTCCGGGAGTATCTTCTGTAATAGCTATTCTTCTACCTACAAGTCTATTAAATAAAGTTGATTTGCCTACATTAGGTCTTCCAACTATTGCAACTACTGCCCTTTTCATTTTTACACCTCTCTTAAACAATTTAAAAACTCTTTGCCATCTACCTTTAATGGCACTACATCTATACCCAACTGTTTTTCAACATCATCTAAACTTATATTGTCTAGAAAAATATCCTCATCCCTCTTTAGCATAGATTTAGGAATAAAAATCTTATCTACATCAGAATAAGGCTTTAGTTGGGATATTAAATCTCCACCTGTAACTAATCCGGATACTGTAATAGTCTTTCCAAAGAAGTTGTTTTCTATGGCCACTACTTGAATATCGAAACTTGGAAATTTTGCTTTAATCATTTCTACAACCCTTACCATAAAATCAAATGCTAGAGTTCCGGTTGCCACAAGATATTTTTTATGGGTACATATAGATTTAATTGATTTAAGCTCCTCTTGTATCTCATATTCAAAAGACTTCATCAGACCTACACCATTTTCATATTGGGGGAAGCCCTCATATTCTTCGTAAGCAGGTAATCTTGTACTCGATAAACAATAAAACTCATCGGAAAGAAATACAAATCTACTTCCAATCCTATTCAAAAACTCCTCTTGAATCTTATTCATGAAGTTAATAAGCCCTATTGATTCTTCTTTATTAAAAGGTCTTACCTTTTCAAGACTTTCCCTATATCTGGTAATCCCTATAGGAACTACCGCCACTGATTCAACTGTAGGATAGAGGGCTACTAGATCTTCTATAGTCCTTTGAAGCTCTTCACCATCATTTACACCAGGAACTAAAACTATCTGGCAATTCACCTCTAATTTAGCCTCATGAAATCTTTTCAATATTTCATAGACCTTACCTGCATTTTTATTTTTTAACATTTTAACCCTCAATTCAGGATTGGTCGTATGAACGGATACATTGATTGGGCTCAGTCTATATTTTATAATTCTGTCTATTTCATCATCACTCATATTAGTTAAAGTAATAAAATTCCCTTGTAGAAAGGACAGTCTTGAATCATCGTCCTTAAAATAAAGGGTGTCCCTCATATTTGGAGGCAGTTGGTCTATAAAGCAAAACATACACTTATTCTTACAGGACTTGGCCTTGTCTATTAGTGGATTTGTAAAAATTATACCTAAATCCTCATTATAGTCCTTTTCTATTTCAAGAACCCAAATTTCACCGCTTCTTTTTTGAATCTCCACTTCAAGATAATCATCAGAAACTAGATATTTATAATCAATAACATCCTTAATTTGATTCCCATTTATAGATAATAGTATATCACCAGGTTCAATTTCCAATTCCTCTGCAATACTTCCAAGGACTATATCCTCTATTAAATTTCTTGTTTCCTTTATATTTCCTAATTCCATATTATACCGCCTTCAAATAAAATGAGTAAGCCTACAGAAATCTGCAGGCTTTACTTTTAATATAATGGGTATTTCTCGCAAAGAGCAGAAACTCTTTGTTTTAATGGTTCTCTATCCTTGCTTTCATCTAAAGCTAATACTATGATTTCAGCAATTTCCTTCATATCTTCTTCCTTACAGCCTCTAGTTGTCATAGCTGGAGTTCCCATTCTTACACCACTAGTTATGAAAGGACTTTCCGTTTCGTTAGGTATTGTATTCTTATTAGTTGCAATTCCTATCTCATCCAGTAAAGCTTCAGCTTTCTTACCAGTGATTCCCTTTATCTTAGTATCTATCAATAGAAGATGATTATCAGTTCCACCGGATACAACTCTAAATCCATTTTCAATTAAGCCTTCTGCTAGAGCTTTGGCATTCTTTAATACTTGTACTTGATAATCCTTGAATTCCGGTTGCAATGCTTCTCCAAATGCAACAGCCTTAGCAGCTATTATATGCATTAAAGGTCCACCTTGAATTCCAGGGAATATTGCCTTGTCAATTGCCTTAGCATATTCTTCTTTACAAAGTATAAATCCACCTCTTGGTCCCCTTAAAGTCTTATGTGTTGTTGAAGTAACAAAATCAGCATATGGAACCGGACTTGGATGTAAACCTACAGCTACTAGACCAGCGATATGAGCCATATCTACCATTAAGTAAGCTCCTACTTCATCAGCTATCTCTCTGAATTTTTTGAAGTCAATTTCTCTAGCATAAGCACTAGCACCGGCAACTATCATCTTTGGCTTTTCTTTAAGTGCAATTTGTCTTACAACTTCATAATCGATTCTTTCTGTTTCAGAGTCAACTCCATAATCAACGAAATTATAGTACAAGCCTGAAATATTAACTGGGCTACCATGGGTTAAGTGTCCACCTTGGGATAAGTTCATTCCCAACACCTTATCTCCTGGCTTTAATACTGAAATATATACAGCAAGGTTGGCATTAGAGCCTGAGTGAGGTTGTACATTAGCGTGCTCTGCATTAAATAATTTCTTAAGTCTATCTCTTGCTATATTTTCAATCTTGTCTACAACTTCGCAGCCCCCGTAGTATCTTTTTCCTGGATACCCTTCTGCGTATTTGTTTGTAACTGGGCTTCCCATGGCCTCCATTACTTGTTTAGAAACGAAATTTTCAGAAGCTATCAACTCAATATGGTGTTGTTGTCTCTTGGTCTCTTGGTTTATTACCTCTAAAATCTCATTGTCGTGTTTTGCAAGATTTGTAAAATCCATTCTCCATACTCCTTTCAACTTGTATATTTTATATTTATTTTAGAAAAAATTTGTTGCAGCAGATTTGCTACTGCAACAAATTAATTTTGCTTAGTATACTTTAACATAATGTTTATAAGATTATCAAGGTCTTTTTCTTCCATAGTATTATCAGCATATTTCTTTATACAATCCTTCATGTAATTTTCTAACACAAGCCCTCCTGCACTATTTAAAGCTGATCTAGCTGCAGCTATTTGAACTAGAATATCACCACAAAATTGTTCGGATTCAACCATCTTTTGTATGCCTTTAATCTGGCCTTCAATTCTTTTTAACCTTGTAATTACATCCTTTCTTTCAGCCATTCCTACCTCCTATAAAATCCTAGTCATAACCATAGTAGCCTTACCTGACCTGGCTACTCTTCTATCAATAAGTCTTACGACTACAAAGGACATAAATAAGGCAAGAATTCCTGAACCAAAGCTTAAGAGTTCATAGTTTTCACTACCAGTTCCCTTGAAATAGCTATTGCCAATTAATATACCGGCAATAAAGAAGGTAAAAGGAATCATATATATGACAAACATATACTTCATAATACTCTTGGATTCTCCTCTAAGCTCTACAAAATCACCAACTTTTGCGTCTAAGCTATTTTCAATAGTAACTATATGAGACTTAGTTTCACATCCTCCTGCACAACCCTTACAGTTTCCACAGCCAGATGCTCTAGTAAATTCAAGTTCAACCTTATCGTCTATAACTCGTCTTACAAATCCAACCTTTTCCATACCAGCCCTCCTACTACTCAGTATAGACCCCTACTATTTTAGTATATCATATAAAAATAAAACAAGCTATATTAAGTTAGATATATTTAAAACAATCTCTTTTAGTCTCCTAAAGCAAACGTTTCACTTATTCAACCACTTTAATATGGACTTCTTCCAAGGCCTTTTCAGCCGCAGGAGAAGGTGCATCAGTCATTAAATCCGTTGCCGATTGAGTTTTAGGAAAAGCAATTACATCTCTGATATTTGAGCTATCTGTAAATAGCATTATCAATCTATCGAAACCATATGCTATACCACCATGAGGAGGTGTTCCATATTGGAAGGCATCGATTAGGAACCCAAACTTGTCATAGGCTTCCTCATCCGTAAAGCCTAAGGCCTTAAACATAGTTCTTTGTAGGTTTGAATTGTTGATTCTAATACTACCCCCACCCATTTCATCTCCGTTGATTACTATGTCATAAGCTTTAGCCCTAACTTGCTCCGGATTTGTTTCCAGTAAATCTAAATCCTCTTCCATTGGATGGGTAAATGGGTGATGTTTAGCTACATACCTATTTTCATCTTCATCGAATTCAAATAATGGGAATTCAGTAATCCATACAGGACAGATATTATCTCCACGTAATAAATCCAATCTTCTTGCTACTTCATTTCTTAGATTTCCTAAACTATCACTTACTACGGAAGATTTATCCGCTACTATTAGTATTAAGTCTCCAGTACTTCCTTCTACTCTTTCAAGAATATTCTTCATTTCTTCATCATTGAAGAACTTGGCTATAGGGGATGTGATACCTTCTTCTGTAAGCTTTATCCATGCCAATCCCTTTGCACCATAAGTTTTTGCATATTCTTCAAGGGATGATATATCCTTTCTTGTAAATCTATCTCCATAGCCACTTATGTTAATAGCCCTTACACAACCACCATCTTCTATGGCTGCTGAAAACACCTTAAAACCACAACCCTTAGCTAAATCAGATATATCTTTTAATTCAAATCCAAATCTTAAGTCCGGTTTATCAACACCAAATCTTTCCATAGCCTCCTTATAAGTCATCCTTCTTATAGGAAGTTCTATCTCTATATCCATTATCTCTTTAAATAATTTGTAAAGAAGCTTTTCATTAATACTTATAATATCCTCCACATCTACAAAGGACATTTCCACATCTACCTGTGTGAATTCAGGTTGTCTATTTGCCCTTAAATCCTCATCCCTAAAGCATTTTACAATTTGATAATACCTATCCATTCCAGATACCATCAGAAGTTGCTTCATAAGCTGTGGGGATTGTGGCAATGCATAAAAGTTACCAGGATTCACTCTACTAGGTACTAAATAGTCCCTGGCCCCTTCAGGAGTAGGTTTAGTAAGCATTGGAGTTTCAACTTCCACAAAGTCATTTTCATAGAAGAAATCCCTTATGACCTTAGCCGTCTTAGCTCTTAATTTTAAATTGGCTTGCATCTTTGCCTTTCTTAAATCTAAATACCTATATTTAAGTCTCATAGTTTCACTAACATTATCATCGTCCTTAATATAGATAGGAGGAGTTTTAGCTTCATCTAAAATCTTTAATTCTTGTGCTAAAATCTCAATCTCTCCAGTTGGAATATCCTTATTAACAGATGACCTCATTCTAACAGTTCCTCTTACGGCAAGAACATATTCACTTCTAATTGCCTCAGCCTTTTCAAACAATTCTTTTGATAAAGTATCATCAAAGACTATTTGTGTGATTCCGGTAGTATCCCTTAAATCTATAAATATTATAGATCCCAGATTTCTCTCTTTTTGAACCCAACCCATAAGTACAACTTCTTCACCTACATTGCTAGGTCTTAAATTTCCACACATAGTAGTCCTTCTTAAATTACCCATCTTTTCTCCCATACTAATCCTCCTCAAATAAATCCTTGCCTCAATTGAAGTAATTAATTTATATCTTCTCAAGGAACCAGGATAGCTTTTTTCCTTTGTATAATTTCATCCATTCTTGTAATGTATTCTCTAATATCCTTAAAGTTAAAGATTCTTTCCAGTCTATCCTCCTCAGGATAGTATATTTTAGTCGTCGAACCAACCCCTGCACCTATTATGGATTCCCTCTCCTCCATAATGGATATATTATAAATACATTCATGACCTTTTTTAGCATAACCTATGTTTTCATAATTACCTAATATATGCTTTTGTCTATATAGGTAATAGGGATTGAGCGAGTTATTAAAGGCATAACTTCTAGTTTCATCTAACATTTTCCCAATAACCCTTTGTTCTTCCAATATATAATTCTGGATTTCATCCTTGAACTTGGACCCTCTTTTTATAGCTAGGGTATGAATTGTGAGATTGTCAGGATTAAGGTCATTAATTATCTTTAGAGTATTCTTAAGTTCATTAATCCCTTCACCCGGTAGCCCAACAATTAAATCCATATTAATAGTCTTAAAGCCCTCTTCTCTACTCATATTATAGGCCCTAATTATATCCTCAGGACTATGGTTTCTACCAATAGCCTTAAGTGTTTTCTCATTCATTGTTTGTGGATTAATGCTTACCCTATCAATGTTGTAAGCTTTAAGCATTTGTAGAAGCTCAGGTGTAATAGTATCAGGCCTACCTGCCTCCACTGTAAATTCAGAAATATTATCCCTATTAAAAGAAGAATTAATGGTTTTTATAATTCTCTCAAGGCTTGCCAGAGGAATTGCCGTTGGAGTACCTCCACCTATATAAACTGAATTTATTCTCTTCCCCTTCATCAAATCCCTAATACACTCTATTTCATAGATTAATTTATCTACATACACATCTATTAGGTGAGAAAACTTACCTGTAGGATAAGAGGCAAAAGAGCAATATATACACCTAGTAGGACAAAAGGGTATGCCTACATACAGACTGAATTTATCCTTATCTATAGGATAGATATATGGCTCTTGCGTCTTTGCTATATCCATAATGAGATTTGCTTTCTCCTCTGATAGCATATAGGATCCTGTCAAGATCTTAAATATATCTTCATTTGAAGCCTTTTTCTCAATCAAATCGTGAACTAACTTGGTGGGACGAATTCCCGTTAGTATACCCCAAGGTACTTCCTTGTCTACTAATTTAGACAAGGCTTGGTAAATAGATTTCTTAATTGCATTTTTATTTGTTCTATCTTTAGGCTTATCTATATTATAAGTTTTTAAATCCACCTGTGATTCTGTCTCAAGATGATTATTGCAAAAGACCCTAGTCTTTACAAAATCCTCATCAAGCAATTGAACATCAATAAAATATCCATTTTTATATTGGTGTTCATCTTCCAAATTTCCAATTTCATCTTCCGGAAAGAAAATTCTTGTTAATTCATAAAAATCGTTAATATATGGATATCCTTTTATTCTAATCCAAACCATTTAAACACCTATCTTAAGAATTGATTAGTTCTCTTTTCATAGCCTACAGTTGACTGTGGTCCATGTCCCGGATAGACTATTGTTTCATCCGGCAGTTGAAGTAGCTTATTCTTAATAGAACTAATCAACTTCTCAAAATCTCCCCCGTAAAGGTCCGATCTACCAATTGAACCCCTAAACAGGGTGTCCCCTGTAATAAGATTATCGCCTATTAAAAGGCATATTCCACCTTTTGTATGACCAGGCGTATGAATAACCTTAGCAATGGATTCACCAAAAGATATTATATCTCCATCCTTTAAAGTCTTATCAGCATGGAATTCAATATTACCCATAGGCATTTTATTAGACAAATTGAGGTCGCCATCCTCCAACATCTTCATGTATTAAAACTTGGATTTTATACCTATCCATTAAGGTTCTCACACCACCTATATGGTCTCCATGTCCATGGGTCAAGACTATATATTTTAAATCCAAATTGTTTTTTTCGATTTCATCGATTAAATCATCTGCATCTCCACCGGGATCTACTATAATTGCCCCTCTATCCTTTTCAGAATATACCAAGTAGCAATTTGCCGCATAAACACCAGCAGGAATTCTCAATACATTCATCTATGTCCTCCTTAAAAGTTTAAATTGATAAGAATTAAATTCTTAATCTGCTTTAAATTAAAATATTTTTTTACTATCCAATAATATTGTAACGGGTCCGTTATTTACGAGTTTTACCTTCATATCAGCTCCAAATATTCCCGTTTCAGTCTTTATTCCGTATTCCTTAGCCTTATTAACAAATTCCTCATAATATTTATTGCCCACTTCAGGATCTGCAGATGATGAAAAGCTTGGTCTCTTCCCCTTCCTTGCGTCTCCATAAAGGGTAAACTGTGACACCACCAGTAGCTCTCCTTTTACATCTATCAGGGAGAGATTCATCTTATCATTTTCATCCTGGAATATCCTTAGGCCTATGATTTTTTCAACTAGATAATCAAGGTCCTTTTCATTATCTTCTTCTCCAACTCCCAAAAGAACCAATAGACCTTTTTCTATACTACCTACAGTTTTTTCATCAACTACAACTGAGGCTTCATCCACTCTTTGTACTACCGCTCTCATATTTCCTCCTAAGCTGTCACTCGATATACATCTGTAACGTTTTTAATCTTTCTTAACTTCTTCATCAAGTCCTTTAGTTGCTCTATGTTGTTTATCTCTAAAGTCATATTTATGGTTACTATCTTTTCTTTATTAGTTCTGGCATTTAAGGACAAAAGACCTATACTTGCCTCTGTGACCTTGGATGCAACTTCTGCCAGTATACCATTTCTATCTATGGCTTTAATCTGTATTTCAGCACTATATGATGCCTTTTTTTCTAAATCCCATGATACGTCAATAAGCCTTTCCTCATCACCTATATCATAATTTAAATTGGGACAGTCTTTCCTATGAATCGAAACACCTCGTCCCCTAGTGATAAAACCTATAATATCGTCACCAGGCACCGGATTACAACACTTTGAAAACCTAACCTTTATATTATCTACACCTTTTACAATTATACCCTGGGTAGGCTTATATTTCTTTTTTTGCTGAACTTGTTGAATCTTGCTTTCAACGAAAGCTGATTCATCTGTAACCTTAAAAAATTCGTTATAGTACTCTCTAAGCTTGCTAATTACTTGATTTATGGATATATTACCATAACCTAAATTAGCATATAAATCATCTATAGAATTAATACTTATCTTGGAAGCAACATTTTTAACCCACTCATCCTTCAGTATATCAGCCGGTTTATACCCTAGACGTTTTATTTCCTTCTCTAAATGCTCCTTACCCTTAGCAATATTAATGTCTCTATCCTTTTGCTTAAAGTACTGCTTGATTTTGTTCTTAGCTTGGGTGCTCTTAACTACCTTTAGCCAATCCCTACTAGGAGCACTTCCATGGGCTGTAATTACTTCAACTATATTCCCATTCCTAAGTTTATAATTAAGAGGTACTATTCTTCCGTCTACCTTTGCCCCAACGCAATTATTACCAACAGCTGTATGGACCCTATAGGCAAAATCTATTGGTGTTGAACCATCCGGCAGATTTATTACATCGCCCTTTGGAGTAAATACAAAGACCTCATCTGTAAAGAAGTCTATCTTTAAAGTTTCCATAAATTCTCTTGGATCGTTTAAGTCGGCCTGCCACTCTAAAAGCTGCCTTAACCAAGTAAGTTTATCATTAAAGTTGTCACTTCTTACATTGCCTTCTTTATATTTCCAATGGGCTGCTATACCATACTCAGCAGTTTTATGCATCTCATATGTCCTTATTTGAACTTCAAATATTTCCCCCTCATTACCAATTACCGTAGTATGAAGGGATTGATACATATTGGGCTTAGGCATAGCAATATAGTCCTTAAACCTTCCAGGAAGAGGCTTCCATAGGGTATGGACTATACCTAATGCTCCATAGCAATCCTTAATATTATCAACTAATATCCTAACTGCAGTAAGGTCAAATATTTGCTCAAATGCTTTACCTTGATTATACATCTTCTTATAAATGCTATAGAAGTTCTTGGGGCGACCACTAATTTCACATTTTATGTCCATTTCCCCCAATTTTTCTTCAAGTATATCTATAATCCTATGGATATAGGCCTCTCTCTCACGCCTTCTTTTGGATACCTTTTCTACTAAATCATAATAATTATCCGGATCCAGATACCTAAGTGATAAATCCTCCAGCTCCCATTTGATTTTCGAGATACCTAATCTATGAGCTATAGGAGCATAGATTTCAAGGGTTTCTAGAGCTTTAGCCTTTTTCTTTTCCTCGGTCATATATTCCAAGGTCCTCATGTTATGAAGTCTATCAGCCAGTTTGACTATAATGACTCTGATATCGTTAGCCATAGCAAGAACCATTTTTCTAAGGTTCTCTGCTTGACTTTCCTGTTTAGTCTTATACTCCAATTTTTTCAACTTGGTAACTCCATCGACTAAATCAGCAATTTCCTTCCCAA
>CAZIMA010000004.1:0-40306 GCA_964540195.1 uncultured Tissierella sp. | reverse complement strand
TAAGGTTTATATGTTATCTGACTTTGAGGATAAAAGGTATAGCTTTATACCATCAAACGATATGATTAAAGGTAATGTAAGCCCATCCACTATTAAGAAGTCAGGTAAATATTCCTTGAGATTTGAATATGATATGTTGGCCCTTGATGAGAAGGAGAATAAGGCATATATAGACTTAACGGGATATAATCTGGAATTCAAACATCCGGCTGAGGCCATAAGTATGTGGGTAAATGCCTTTGGCTATTCACCGGGAACCCTAGGTATGGTCTTTAGAACTCAAGGAGGAGAGGATATTCCTATAGTGGTTACAGAGGGTATATCATGGCTTGGATGGTCCAACCTGGAAGCTCTTCCGCCACAGGACCTAAGCCTATATCCATTAAAGCTTACCCATCTTTACTTTGAACTACCATATAACAGGGATGACTTTGGTGTCTTCTTAATAGACAAGCTGGAAGCCTTCTATCCTGTTAGCGAAGACTCAGCTGCCAATGAAGCACCGGCTAATTTCTTCTACAAGGTTCAAGCAGGGGATACTGTAACCAGTATATCCAGAAAGGTTTATGGAACCATAGGATATAAGAATGAAATAATGAAAAACAATAGCTTGACCTCATCAGATGTACTGACTGTGGGAAGAGTTCTTGTATTAGTCAGAAGGTAGGGATAATATGAAAAGATATTTAATTATATTATTGGCTTTATTGATGGTATTAAATACTAGCATAGTCCTTGCTACCCAAGCTGACTATGATAAAGGTTATGAAGCTGGCCTAGCTGATGGTGAGGCAAATCGTGAAAAAGAGACCAGTGCATCAGCTGCTCTTAGGGCTCATAAGGAAACCTCTGCATATCCTAGAGATAGCTTAGTTGATCCTGAAGATTATGATGAAGGATATTATGAGGGTTATGCAGAAGGCAAGAAAGAGCCGGAGAAAGTTGATTATGCAATAGCTTTAGGCAAGGCCCTAGGTGAAATAAGCGGAGCTAGAGACTACCAAGAAGGTAATAAGTCCGATTGGGAAGATGCTCTGCCTAGCGATAGGGAAATAAGAAGTATGTTTGACCTTAGTATGCAGGATGGTGATTATAGGGAGAGCTTTATAGATGCCTTTACTTCTGCTTTTCAAGAAGCATATATAGGTGCATATGAAAAAGCTCAATTTGAGCCAGCCAAAACCTCACTTTCACAGGGACAAACCGATGGTAAAGCCATTGGAAAACTCCTGGGAGAAGCTTATGGCTTTAAGGATTATTATGAAGGTAGAAAATTAGATTATACTAGGGATTTGCCTTCTGAAAGGGTTATAATAGCCGAATATTCCTTAAACAATGATTCTGATGTCTACAAGGAAGGCTTTCTATCCGGATTTGTCAGCTCTTATGAAATAGAGTATAACAAGGCTTATAGAAAGGCTAATTTGGAATCCACTAACAGGGTTGAAAAGTCAGCTATAGCTGATGGTAAGGCTATAGGTAGTAAATTAGGTGAAAGTCAAGCTAGTTTGGATTATATGTCTAAGCTGCCTAACGATTGGAAAAGGTCATTACCTAAGGAAGACCTTGTAATCCGTGAATATAGTCTAGAGCTCCAGACCCCAAATTATAGGGAAGGCTTTATTTCCGGTTTCTACGACGGTTATTCAGAAGGGTATAATAAGACTTTTAACAGCCTTTCTCAGAATGCGGGAATTGGAAAAACCTACTCCGAAAACATTCCATTAGCAGGAGGAGTAGTATCAATATTCGATAATGCCCTTGAGATTACCATTGACCAAGGGACTTATTACCACCCTGTACAACTAAGTATTAATACTACATATGACGTAGGCAATCTTGTTGTAAGTAGTCTTGTAAAGGCATCTGATAGCTATAGGGTAAGTATTTTAAATACATCGGGGAATTTAAATAATACCAAGCCCATTAAACTTAGCTTCGAATATTATGGTGACAGGTTAAGAGGCGGGATATACAAGTTGGCCAAGGGTTTTTGGACTTATATACCTTCAGAAGTTGAAGAAGGCAGGATAGTTGCATATGTAAATCCTGATACAATATCGGCTTCCGGCAATGTATATGGAGTATTTCTAGATACAGGGGCTAAATACTTTGCTGATGCCAGAGGTCATTGGGCTAAGTATGAGATTGAAACCTATGTTAGACGGAATATAATATATGGTTATCCTGATGGGACATTTAAACCGGATAGAAATATTACCAGGGCAGAGTTTTTATGGTTATTAAGTAGGATGAACAGGTGGCAATTGCCATATTACCCTGTTAATGAAAAATTATTTACGGATTTTAATACATTTGGACCAAGTTCAGAGCTTATTAACTATGCATATGCCCAAGGATATATTACCGGATATCCTGACGGTAGTTTTAAACCCAATAATAATATTTCCTATTCTGAAATTCAGACCATAATGGGAAGGGTTACAGGGAAATATGATTTTAAGTGGTTAGATATTGCTAAGAAAATGCTACACGAAGAAAAGGTACGTTCAACTAGTTATGATGACATCAATAACAAAATTACAAGAGTAGAAGTGGTTTACATGCTTTATAATTTAACGGAGTCGATGTACTAGATGGACAGATATAAGGGATATACACTAATAGAGCTAGTCGTCGTACTGGCTCTTTTTTCTTTGCTTTTAACAATTGCAATTCCAAACTTTAAAGCCTTAAATAGGGTGGACCAACTTAAGGAGCTTAAAGAGTTTAGGCGGGATGTCTTATATGCCAGAAATCAGACCATAGTCACCGGAGTCATCCATATAGTAAATCTTGATTATGAGAATAATTACTATAATATTACAGCTAATGCCAAGACCATTAAGAGTCATTACTTTAAATCCGGAATAAAACTTGTAAAAAATGTATTTAACCATGAGAGTAAAGCAGTTACTGAAGTACAATTTGCTAAAAATGGAGCTCTTGAACAAGGTGTTTCCATATATTTAGAAGACCATAATAGGAAGGAATATCGGCTTAGTATTACTCCTGTAACAACGAAAATTACCTTGTATATGGATGGTGAAAAATTATGAAGAGAAAGGGTCATATTTTAATGGAGTTAATCATGGGAGTATTCCTTATTGGCATACTTGCAGCAATGGTTTTTCCCCTGATAAGCTTCTCCTTCAATAATATTAATAGGATTAGAAATAGGGATGAGATGAACTATATAGGAGAAATGGTCGTAGAGAAAATAAAGAGCAGACAAGGTCCTGTTAGGGGGTTTATAAATGAATTAGAAAGTGCTGATGAAGTAGATTACATAGATGATGATTTTGACCAGGATAAGTATTATTGTAAATTGATTAAGAAATATAGTTCCGAGAGATTTATGGAGTTCCTTGTACATGTAGAGTTAAAGGATGGTAGCGAATATGTACTATATGAAGCCTCTTTTTCAAAATAGAAAAGGATATACTATTATTGAATTTATCATTGGGATTGGAATAATGGGCTTGTTAATATCTAATTTATTTTCAATTCTTAATCTTTCCACCAGGACTACTAAGCTAGGTGTTGATATGGATGAGACCTTATTAAATGGCCGATATGGAATGGAATTGATCAAGACTGAGCTTAGAAATGGGGATAAAATAATATCCACTTCTAAGATAGAAGGTTTCGACAATATGTATCCTGATAATTTTGGTTTTGTAATTTTTAAGGATAATCCTCCAGGTAAAAATGGTGAGAGATATAATTTTTCAACATTTTACCTAAAGGAGGATAAAATCATGAGGATTGCCATAAATAAGAAGACTATAGACTATCCTCCGGCCAAAAGCCTTTCAGGACATAATGAGGTTTGTATTGGAGTCCTGTCCATATCAGGATCTTCCGTAAGTTGGGAGGAACAATTGATAAATTTAAGGTTTTCCATGGGTTATGACGGAAAGGAGTTTCATAAGTTTAGGACCTGTATATTTCTAGATAAAGTCTTTGATTATTAGGAGAGTTTATGAAGAGAGGATTTATAACCCCATTAATACTATTTGTTTCCTGTATGGTTATGATAATGTTAATTTATTTAAACTATATAAGTACATTAGAATCCAAAATAGTCATAGCTTCGAGGGATAAGATACAGGCCCAGTATTTAGCTGATACTAAGATAAATAGGTTTCTTTATGATGAGTACTATTACTCTACCCATCTCTTGCCTAAAATTGAAGAGTATTTAAAGAATCCTTTGAAGAATAATAATCCTCCCGCCATCACCTTAGAGGAGAAGGATATAAACCCACTTGATAAAAAGAATGCCATAGATTTGGATTTCATAACTAGGGACAATCAAAGCTTTGCAGTCATCAGTACAGAAGCAGAATATAAGGGTATGAATGTCTTTGTCCAAAAAAGTGTTCCCTTCGTCAATAGTTTCTTTGAAAAGGGAAGTCTCCCTCTTATATCCTATGACTTAGATTTTGATACTTGTGTAAAGTTAGATGAGTTTTTTGAGGACATTAAAGATCTGGATTTGGACGATTTACCATCGGACTTTAAGAAATTAAGGACCTTTCATGACTATAAAATTGAAATTCAGGCAATAACTAGTTCTAGAAGGAAAATGAGTATCTACAGTACCAATAACACCCATACAGAGGAGTTTGTGAAGGAAACTTACCCTAAGGTGGCCTTTGATATTAGAAACAAGCTCAATAGGCCTATTAGCCTTGAAATGTTGGAAAATACTAATACTTATACCCTGGCATTAAAGGGCTTGATGATTGTTGAGGGTGATCTCCTGGTTAAAGGAAGGTTTGAGTTTAACGGTATACTAATCCTAAAGGGCAAGGATTCAAAAATAATCATAGAATCCAATGAAAATGATTATAAACCCGTATTTAGAGGTATAATCATTACAGAGGGGACTACTGATTTTTTAGATAAGATAGACCTTATATATGATAAATATGCCATAGGGCAATATGGAATATATCTACCTGGATTTATAGATATATAAGGGGTATAATAGATATTAGAGGTATAAGAGATATATATAGATAGGAGCAATGCAATAGATGAAAAACATAGTTTTAATTGGCATGAGTGGTCTTGGTAAAACAGAAATTGGCAAAAGTTTAGCAAGATCCTTAGGTTGGGATTTTTTAGATACGGATGACCTTATTGTTAAAGAAAAAAGGATGACAATTGACCATATCTTTGAAGAATACGGAGAAGAGTATTTTAGGGATTTGGAAACCCAAGTAATAAAGGAGGTTTCAAAACAGAATAATACAGTTATTTCAACAGGAGGTGGTGCAGTTATAAGGGAAGAAAATGCACATAATCTTCGAAACAATGGATATATTATCTTGTTAATGGGTAAAATAGAAACCATAGTCCAAAATTTGAACAAAAGCTATGGCCTGCGTCCTTTACTAAAGGGAAGCTATGAAGACCTAAATCAAAGGGTAAGAGCTCTATATAAAAAAAGGGAACACCTGTATCTAATCCAGTCGGACCTAATAATTGGAGTTGATGATAAGACCATACCGGAAATAAGTAAGGAAATAATAGTAGAAATCAATAAGTTAAAAAGTCGATACAATTAGAATTAAGCCCTTTCTTGGAGATTTATATTGTGGAAAATACTAGATATTGGTATAATAGATAAGATGAAGGATTAATTTATGATTAAGTAGGAGGAAACTTATGATATCAGCAAGTGAATTTAGAAAAGGAATTACCTTTCAATGGGACGGAGACGTATACCAAATAATCGATTTTCAACACGTAAAACCTGGAAAAGGAGCGGCTTTCGTTAGAACTAAGATAAAGAGTGTATTATCCGGTGGAACTAAGGAAGTAACTTTCAACCCAACTGAAAGATTTGAAAAGGCTACAATTGAAACTAAGGAAATGCAATATCTTTATAATGATGGAGAATTATATTACTTTATGGATGTTGAATCATACGAGCAATTGCCATTAGACAAAGGCGCAGTTGAAGAAGCAATGAAGTACTTAAGGGAAAATGACAATGCAACTATAAGATTCTACAAGGGAAGTGCTTTTGAAGTTCAGCCTCCTAACTTTGTAGAACTTGAAGTTACTCATACAGAGCCGGGTATTAAGGGAGACACTTCCTCTGGAGCTACTAAGCCTGCAACTGTTGAAACTGGTGTAACTTTAATGGTTCCATTGTTTGTTAACTTAGGTGACAAAATTAAAATAGATACCAGAACTGGAGAATATCTATCCAGAGTTTAGTAAATACTCTAAATTAAAATCAAATAGGAGGGGTACAATGGACTACTTATTACAAAAAGTATCGTATCTAAAAGGACTAGCTGAGGGGCTTGGAGTTGCTGATTCAAGCAAAGAAGGTAAGGTACTGGTTCAAATCATCGAAACCTTGGAAGCATTCACTGATGTACTTGATGAATTAATAGAGGATCAGATGGATCTTGAGGAATATGTAAACTTCATAGATGAAGACCTTGCCGATGTAGAAGATGATATATACGGCGACGACGATGATGACTATGATGAAGATGACGACGATGATTGGGATGGATTTGATTACGAAATAGATTCAGACTACGACTTCGATGATGATTTTGATGACTCAGAAGAGGCAGAAGATTAATATTGGGCATAAGGCTTCCTTAAACTTTAATGTTTAAGGAAGCCTTATTTTTTTTGTAATAATAATATTCCTATCTCATAGACTTAATTAAAAGGAGGACAGGTTATGGAGAAAGGAATATTTGATGATGTAATAGAGAATTTAGCCTTAGATATAAAAGCACCCCTTGCCAAGCTTCCCAGGTCAATTAAAGAAGATTCAGAAGAGATTAGACTTAGGGTAAATTCACCCCTAAGTGTATATTCAAAGGGGATGGACTACTATATAAAAAAAGATGGAGGGGTCACTAATAAGCCTGAGGAAGGAATTATTGTCCATGGGGATATGGTTTCTAAGACCTTTCAACTTGTTTGCAATTACTCCATTTATGCCTTATCTGAAGAGATAAGAAATGGCTATATAACAATAAAAGGAGGGCATAGGGTTGGTATCGGTGGAAAAGTTATTTATGGCAATCAGGGAATTGAAAGCATTAAAGATATATCCTCCTTGAATATCCGCATTGGTCGGGAAAAAAAGGGGATTTCAGATAAGGTAATCCGCTACCTATTAGAGGATGGTAGGTTTGTAAATACTATGATTATATCCCCTCCTCAATGTGGTAAGACTACCCTGCTTAGAGATATGGTCAGAAATCTAAGTAATGGGATGATATCTAAAGGGCTCAGGGGATATAAGATAGGCTTAATAGATGAAAGGTCTGAGGTAGCAGGACTTTATAAGGGGCTACCCCAGAAGGATATAGGCATCAGAACGGATGTTTTGGATTCCTGTCCTAAATCCCATGGAATAATGATTATGATTCGGTCCATGTCCCCGGAGATAATTGCTGTAGATGAAGTAGGGAGCAAAGATGATGTAATTGCTATATCGGAAGCCTTAAGGGCAGGTATAAGTCTAATTGCCACCATACATGGGCATTCAATGGAAGATATATTATCCAGACCATCTATAAAGAGTCTCTTCGATGAGAAGGTCTTTAAGAGGTATATCATTATGGATAACTCATCAGGGGTGGGAACCATTAAAAAGATTTTAAAAGAGGATATGTATACGGACTTATTAGAAAAGAGGAAGAACTATGTTACTGCTTAAAGTACTTATGCTAATAAATATATTCTCCATATGTTGCATCTTAGGATTTTCATTTGGACATAGGTATTCGAAGAGACTTAGTGGATTAAAGGAATTACAAGATATGATTAGGCTTCTTCAGACGGAGCTTGTAGTATTCTTAACCCCAATACCCATTGCCATTGAAAATTTATGGGAAAAGACCTCTGACTCCATGGGGGAAGTACTGAAATATATTAGGGAAGGAATAGATAAGGATGAAGCAGGGGACCTATATCCAATATTCAAGGATGCTTCCTACTTATTAGAGGAAAAATATAGGCTCTTAAGCGAGGACTTAGATGTATTTAATTCCCTAGGTAAAGTAATAGGTAAAAGCACCAGGGAGGACCAGGAGGTCCAATTTGATTATATTCTAGAAAGCCTTCAAGACTTGATTATAGAAGCAAAAGAAGAAAAGAATAGGTATGAGAAGATGTACGGGTCCTTAGGGATTATTTTAGGGCTTGGTATAGTCATTATTCTTATTTAAAACATGGGGGAGAGATAATGATGGATGTGGATTTGATTTTTAAAATAGCTGCAATTGGGATGATAACTGCAATATTACACATGGTACTGGAGAAGTCGGGTAAACAGGAGTATGCCTACCTAACTACCTTAGTAGGTGTAATCATAGTTCTGGGTGTGGTTATCCACTTGGTTAGCCAGTTGTTCACGGATGTAAAAGTCCTATTTAGACTATATTAGGTGATATTATGGAAATTATGCAGATAGTAGGACTGGGTATAATAGCCACCATTTTAATAGTAGTCTTAAAGCAGACTAAGCCTGAATTTGCAATTCTTCTATCCATTGCAACAGGAGTGATTATATTTATTTTAATCGTGCCCCAATTGGTTTATGTGGTGGATACCATAAGCGGTTTATCCAGCAGGGCTAATGTCGATATTAGCTATTTCAATACCATAGTTAAAATAATAGGTATGGCTTATCTAGTTGAGTTTGCATCACAGATTTCAAGAGACGCTGGCCAGGATTCAATAGCTATGAAGATAGAACTGGGGGGGAAGATATTGATCATGGTCCTAGCCATACCTATTTTACTAGCATTAATGGATTTAATTATAAAAATACTACCCTAAGGGTGAGAAGATGAAGAGGACAATCTTTTTAATTTTGTTGATATTAATGATTCCAAACATTGCCTTTGGAGTCGATATTGATAATTTCATAGTAGAAGAGCAGCTGGATTTATTTGATACATCAAAGCTTGAAAGCTTTATTCAGGATATATTAGAGGATAATCATGCATTAAAGGATTTTAGTTTTAGGAATATGATCAAGAAGGTCATCAAGGGAGAAAAAATCTTTGAAAAGGATAAGCTAAAGGATTTTATTATAGAGACTTTTTTCAATGAGCTTAGGATCAATTTAAGCTTTTTAGCTAAGATATTGGCTATTACTATAATCTCTGCCGTATTAACCAATCTTCAAGGGACCTTTGAGAAGTCCTCCGTAAGTCAAATAGCAAACTACGTAACCTATATGGTTTTGGCAATTTTAATAATAGGAAGCTTCTATCAACTTATGGAGGTAGTGGAGAATACAATTAGGAATATGGTTGGATTTATGGAGATTATAATGCCTGTACTATTGACTTTCTTAGTAATAGCAGGAGGCCCTAATACCAAGATATTGTTCCATCCCATGATTATAGGGTCTGTAAACCTTATAGGGGTCT
This sequence comes from uncultured Tissierella sp., assembly GCA_964540195.1. Lineage (GTDB taxonomy): Bacteria > Bacillota > Clostridia > Tissierellales > Tissierellaceae > Tissierella_B. The sequence goes on along the minus strand of CAZIMA010000004.1, from coordinate 30,872 downwards.
TGGTCCAGAATATTATAATACCTCTGATTTACTTTTCTTTTATAGTGAGTATATTGGCTAACCTATCTTCTAGTGCTGAGTTAAAAAAGTTATCCGAATTGGGAAGACAGATTATTACTTTTATGATTACAGCTGCCTTTACTATATTTATTGGCATCATCACTATATATGGTCTTTCTACTAAAATGGATGGTCTTACAATTAGAACAGCTAAATTTGCTATAGACAATTTCGTACCCATAGTGGGAGGCTTTCTATCAGATGCCGTAGAGACAGTAATAGGGTCTTCTGCCATCTTAAAGAATGGAATCGGAATTATAGGTCTCCTAATCCTAATAATAATTACGGTTCTGCCTGCAATTAAGATAAGCATCTTATTGTTTATTTACAGGGTTATAGGAGCTGTGATTGAGCCTATAGTATCATCCAATATCTCCAACTTCTTTACGGATATAGGCAAGACTTTGTTATTGATCTTGATTAGCGTTGTATCCGTAGCCATAATGTTCTTTCTTACTATAACCATAGTAGTGGATACGGGAAATAGTCTATTAATGTTAAGGTAGGTGAGGGATATTTTCACAGAATTTATAAGTAATTGGCTAAAGGAACTGGTTACCCTCTTTATGATAATAGCTTTAATCGATATTATCATGCCAAAGGGGAATATGAAAAGGTATGTGAATTTTATCATAGGTATTTTAATCATATTTACTGTAATAAGTCCTTTAACAAGATTTAAAGAAGTGAATTTAGATATAGACAGAGAAGTTGAAGCTTTTTCCAATAGAAACCTATCCTTGGATAATATTGAAGACATTAGAAACGACCAGATTGCAGACCTTTATTTGACCAGCCTTAGTAAGGAGTTAAAGGACCTAATTGAAGAGAATTCGGAACATGGTGTAGCTTCTATTGAGTTTCAAATTAGCCCGGATGAAGATCAGCTTTTAATCTTAGATGGGGTTGATATAGTTCTAGAGCAGAAGGAAATTGAAAGGAAGATAAGAGTAAAGGATATAGAGTTAGGTCATGAGTCATCAGTCTTAACATCCTTTGAGGATGATGATATAAAGGGGATCATAAGCACTATGACCCAGTTGGAAAATGATAGTATAAATATCTATTACAATAACAAGGAGGAAATTCATGGAAGAACTGATCAATAAGATAAAAAAACATCTTGAGGGCCTTAGTGATAAGAAGTTTATCAATAATTTATTCATAATTCTCCTACTATCTTTCATAGTGTTAATTGGGATAAGTATTTTCAGTGATACTAAGACGGCAGAAATCCCAATAAAGGAAAATGTAAAAGAAGTTAAGATGGAAGATGACTATAGCTCCTATCTAGAGACCAAGCTAGCTGCTATATTGAGGAAGTTAGATGGGGTAGGTGAAGTCAGTGTAATGATTACATTAGAGGAATCAATCGAAAGTATACCTGCATCCAATACTACTAAAACCCTTGAGACGACTAAAGAAGTCGATGCTCAAGGGGGGACCAGAGAGGTAAACAGAGAAGATACCAACATCCAAATAGTAAGCAGCAACGGCAACAACTCAATGGTTGTTCTTAAGGAGATAAATCCAGTTGTAAAAGGAGTTATTGTTGTTGCAGAGGGGGCTGAGGATGTAAAGGTATTGGAGATGCTCTATGATGCCGTTAAGACCGTTTTAGGTGTTAGTGGAAATAGGGTTCAAGTATATTCAAGTAAATAGGAGGGGTACTATGTTTAAGGTTAAGAGACCGGCAATTATTGGAATGCTTTTGATACTATTGGTTTTTACAGGTTATTTGAATTATCAACTTACTCAACAAGCTCTGCTAAAGGCATCGGGGGATTATCAAAAACATGAAGAAGCTCAGATGGCAAATTTGGGTGAAGAGTATATGGAAGCTAAAGAGGGGGATTATATTGATATAGTAGATTCCGAAGTAACTGATGAAGAACTGACTGAGGTCATATCCTCCAGCAAGGAGGAGTTAGCAGAAGTTATTAATGCAGAAAACACTGTAAATAGGGATTACTTTGTTGAATTTAGGTTGTCAAGGGATAAGTTAAGAGCCAATGCTATAGATAGGTTGGATAATATAGTCACTAATGAAAAAACTGCAGAAGACCTAAGAAGCAAGGCCCAGGAAGAGATTATAAAAATAGGCAATATATCCGAGAAGGAATTGCAAATTGAAGGATTAGTAAAATCCAAGGGATTTGATGATGCTTTGGTCTTCTTAACTGATGAAGATATTAAGGTTGTAGTATCAACGGAAGACCTAAATGAGCAAGAAGTGGTTAAGATTTTAGACATCGTAAAGTCTGAAACTAGCTTTGATGCAGATGCCATTAAAATAATGAAAAAGCAATAGATTTGTTGTAAACAAGAACTTCCTTTGATATAATGAGTTGAGGAAGATTTGAGTTATGGAGGTGTATTATGGTGAGCGATGGAATTAATAATGAAAATTTGGATAAAGGCAGCATAAGGATCTCCAACGATGTAGTATCGGTTATAGCAGGAGTTGCTGCAACGGAAATCAAAGGCGTCGTAGGAATGAGTGGTGGAATTACGGGAGGAATTACTGAACTCTTGGGTATGAAGAATTTATCCAAGGGTGTTAAGGTAGAAGTTGGGGAAAAGGATGCTACAATAGATGTATTTTTAGTAGTAGAATACGGGTCAAATATTGCAAAAGTAGCCCAAGAAGTACAAGAGAATGTGAAAAAAACAGTAGAGACTATGACAGGTCTTAATGTAACCGGGGTCAATGTAAATATTCAAGGCGTAAGTGTACCTAAAGAACAAAAAGCTGAAGGGGACCAAAAGCTTAAGTAGACTAGTATTATTTAGGTCCAAGAGGACTTAGGATTTAATAATTTAAAATACTAAGTCCTTTTATTAATAACACAGGCAATTTAAAATCGAGAATTTATTTTAGGGCATGGCCCTAATGGGAGGAAAGTATGGGTAGGAAACAAGCCAGAGAAGGTGCTGTGAAGCTTATGTTTCAAATGGACAGCACAAATGATTATTCAAATGAAGCTTTGGAAGTATTTTTAGATAACTTCCAATACGATGAAAATGAGACCAAATATATTAGGGAATCCTATGAAAGTATAAGCACAAATTTAGAGGAGATCGATAAGAATATAATCGATAATCTAGAGGGCTGGAGTATCCACAGACTTGCTAAAGTGGATTTGGCAGCATTAAGGGTAGCTATTTATGAGATTATGTTTAGAAATGATATACCCCTCCAAGTAGCCATTAATGAGGCTGTTGAAATCGTAAAAAGGTATAGCAAAGAGGATAGCTTTAAATTTGTAAATGGCGTCCTAGGCGGATATGTAAGGAAATTAAATAAGGATGAGTAAACTCTTTTTAGGTATTGATACCAGTGCTTATACCACATCCATTGGAGTTGTTGATGAAGACCATAAGATGATTCTAAATTTGAGAAATATACTTAAGGTGGAAGGTCAAGGTTTAAGACAACAAGAAGCAGTATTTCAACATCTTAATAATATGCCTGAACTCATAAGCTTACTTTCTGATAGTGTTGATTTAGACTTGATTGACACTATTTCTGTGTCTTCTAAGCCAAGAAATCAGGATAGTTCTTACATGCCTGTTTTTGTCGTCGGAAAAAACCAGGCATTTATTCTTTCCAAGATACTTAAGACGACCTATAAGGAATTTAGTCACCAAGAGAACCATATTGGAGCTGCTATTATGGGGGAGAAAAAAGAGCTTGAAAAATTCTTATCCCTTCATATTTCAGGAGGTACTACTGAGCTTTTACTAGTGGAAAACAAAGAAGATAATTTAAACATAGACCATATTGGGGGGACTTTGGACTTGAACTTTGGTCAATTAATTGACCGTATTGGAGTTCATATGGGCCTAGGATTTCCTTGTGGTAGCCAGATGGAAAGCATTTCAGAGACTGGAAGTCTATTGGATATCAGAGTTCCTCTTAGTATTAAGGATGGAATCTGGTCCAATATATCAGGCTTGGAAAATTACTTTATTAAGTTATTGGCTTGCGGTGATTATAGGGAAGAAGATGTAATTATCACCTTATTTCATACTATTGGAAGGATTATAGAAAGTATTGTTCAAAATGCTGTTAGAAAATTTGAAATAAGGGATATATTAATAACTGGTGGAGTATCCGCCAATACATATATAAGAAATTATCTAGGTGGGGGAGACCTGAATTATATCTTTCCTTCCAAGGACTTGTCTACTGATAACGGAGTAGGAGTTGCTTATCTTGGTAGTATAAAAAAAGGACATAGGTGGTGAGTTAATGAAGCCATTTAAGGTAAATGAGGTAAATTCATACATAAAGCGTGTATTGACAACGGATATGTTACTCTCTAATATTCAGGTAGAAGGGGAGATATCCAACTTCAAGCACCACTATAGCGGTCATATGTATTTTTCTTTAAAGGACGATAAGAGCAGGATTAAATGTGTTATGTTTAAGTCGGACAATGAAAGGCTCCTAGTCAATTTAGAAGAGGGAATGAAAGTAGTGGCTACAGGTTATATTTCCGTATTCGATAGGGATGGAGACTATCAGCTCTATATTAGAAAAATAGAAGAAAAAGGTGTGGGTGACCTTTATAAGGCCTATGAGTTACTGAAGAATAAACTTCAAAAGGAAGGTTTATTCGATGAAATACATAAGAAGAAAATTCCTCCTATGCCTAAAAAAATTGGGGTGGTTACATCTTCTACAGGTGCAGCCGTTAGGGATATAATTAGCATTATTAAGAGAAGATATCCACCATGTAAAATACTCATATACCCATCCCTAGTTCAAGGTCAAGACGCTCCAAGTGAAATTATTAGAGGTCTTAAGTACTTAGATAGCCTGGAGGATATAGATCTTATTATTACAGGTCGTGGAGGGGGCTCTATTGAGGAGCTTTTTGCTTTTAACGATGAAGACCTAGCCAGATGTATATTCAATCTAAAAACCCCTATAATTTCGGCCGTAGGTCATGAAACGGACTTTACTATTGCAGACTTCGTTTCTGATTTAAGAGCACCTACCCCATCTGCAGCTGCCGAGATGGCAGTTCCGGATATGACCTACCTATATGATGATTTGAATAATAAGTATTATTGTCTTAGTAATTATATTATCAATCGATTAAGGGATTATACAGGGGATTTAAATATGTACGAAAGAGGTTTAAAGTACAATAATCCTATACTAAAACTAAGGGAAAAGAATCAGGAAGTAGACATCCTATATAGAAAGCTTACCAGCTCTATAAATAAAAAGATGAATAAGGAATACAGGAGGTCTGCTGTCCTTGAAAATAAGCTTAATTTATTAAATCCTACTATCTCCTTGGAAAAGGGTTACGGTATATTGTTTAATAAGGACGGAAAAACAATTAAGAATATAGATGAGATAAATAAAGATGAAGAAATAAGTATTCTTCTAAAGGATGGACTAGTAAAGACCTTGGTATTGGATGTTGAAAGGGGAGGTACAAATGATGGATGTTAGCAAGTTAACTTATGAAGAAGCTATCAAAAGATTAGAAGACCTATTGATTGATTTGGAAGATGAGGAGTGTACTCTTAAGGATAGTGTAGATAAGTTTAAGGAAGGAATGGACCTATATAATCATTTGAGCAATATACTGAAGAAGACTGAAGGTGAAGTCAAGATTTTATTAGGGGAAGACGATCAGACCCTAAAGGAGATGGACTTTATTAGGGAGGATGAGGATGAATATTATTAATGAGCTAGATAAACAGAGTAAGGTTCTAGATTATTATTTGAAGGAGATTTTGAAGAAAAAAGACCAATTCAATAAAGGTATCTATGATGCAATGGAATATAGTCTTTTTACAGGTGGCAAGAGACTTAGACCAATAATGAGTTTAGAAACCTTCTTTATGTTCGATGATGATATATTTAAAATAATACCCTTTGCACTGGCTATTGAGATGATTCATACTTATTCTCTAATCCATGATGACCTTCCTTGTATGGACAATGATGACTTTAGAAGGGGAAAACCTACTAATCATAAGGTCTTTGGGGAAGCTATGGCAGTCCTTGCAGGCGATGGACTTTTAAACCTTGCTTATGAAACTATGTCAGACCATATACTCAAAAATTCTAAGACTGAGGAGTCGTATAGGAGAAATATATGGGCCATGAAGGAGATCGGTACATATTCAGGCACCAAGGGAATGATCAGTGGGCAGGTAATGGATTTGATGAGTTCCTTTAATAATATGGATGAAGAGAAGCTATTTTATATGTATAGGTCTAAAACAGCAGCATTGATTCAAGCAAGTATAGTTTCCGGAGCTATTATAGGTGGGGCTAATAATGATGAAATCCAAGCTCTTAGGAACTTTGGACTCTATCTAGGTTTAGCTTATCAAATTCAAGATGATTTGTTGGATTTATCCCAAGATGAATATATAAATAAGTTTACATACCTAAGCTTTCATAACATGGAGAAAGCTGAGAATATGGTGGAAAAATTAAGTCGAGATGCTATTGATTCCCTTGATACTTTAAAGGATAAGGATACATCCTTCTTAAGGGAATTGACTAAGTATTTAATCAATCGTAAGGCTTAACGAAAGAGGAGAACTATGAGTAAAAAGAGAGCAGACATATTATTATTTGAAAAGGGACTTGCAGATTCAAGGGAGAAGGGAAAACGACTCATAATGGAGGGGGTTGTTTTTATTGGAACTGAAAAGGTTCAAAAGCCCGGTGATCTCATTTCCGAAGATGAAGATATAGTAGTAAAGAACAATCCCTTGATATATGTCAGTAGGGGGGGGTTAAAGTTAGAGAAGGCCATAGAAGTCTTTAACTTGGACTTAAAGGGTAAGGTGTCAATGGATATAGGGGCATCTACCGGAGGCTTTACGGATTGTATGTTAAAAAATGGAGCCCTAAAGGTTTTTGCAGTAGATGTTGGCTATAATCAGCTGGATTGGAAGCTTAGAAACGATGATAGGGTAGTGGTTATGGAAAGGACCAATATTAGAAGTGTAACCCTAGAGGATATTGGAGAGCAAGTTGACTTTATATCCATAGATGTTTCCTTTATATCCCTAAGATTAGTTCTTCCTGTGGCAAGGGAAATACTAAAAGATGAGGGAGAAGTAGTGGCACTAATAAAACCTCAGTTTGAAGCAGGAAGAGAAAAGGTTGGGAAGAAAGGTATAGTAAGGGAGAAGTCAACCCATCTTGAAGTTATTAAGAATGTAATTCAATTTTCTAAGGAAATTGGATTAATAGCTGATTCATTAACTTATTCGCCTGTTACTGGGGCTACGGGGAATATAGAATTTCTAGCTAGATTTAAAAAGAGTGGAGAAAGTGTAGATGATGATATGATTTTAAAGGTCATAGAAGAGGCTCATAGTAATTTAAAGTAATTCACAGTTCATTAAGTTGAAATGGGGGATAATATGCTTAAAGAATTAAGCATTAGAAACTTTGCTATAATAGATGATTTAAGAATCCAATTCACTAAAGGATTAAACCTTTTAACAGGAGAAACAGGCTCCGGAAAATCCATCATAATCGAGGCCCTAGGAATAGTACTAGGGGGAAGAAGCAGCAAGGACCTTATTAGGTCAGGTGAAGATAAGGCCATAATTGAAGCCCTGTTTTTTATAGATGATGAAGTTAAAGAAAATTTAGTGGATTTAGGGGTAGAAGATGAGGAGATTCTAATAATTACCAGGGAGATATCAAGAAACTATCCTAGTATTACACGATTAAATGGAAGACCGGTGACAATTAATATTCTATCAGGCATCACATCTAAGCTAGTGGATATCTTTGGCCAGCACGAACACCAGTCTCTGTTGAATATTTCCAACCATCAAATTTTAATAGATAGTTTTGGAGATGGAGACCATAAAAAGCTGATGAATAAAATAGCTGAAACTTTCGACTTATACAGAAAGGAAAAACACAATCTAAAGAATATGGACACCTCATCCTATGAAAGGGAGAGGGAGATGGACTTATTGAAATTTCAGATAGATGAAATCAACGAGGCTAAGCTCAATGATGGAGATGATTTTGAAATTGAAAACGAATATAAGAAGTTTTCAAATATGAAGAATATCATCTCCAACCTTGCCGAAACTGTTGATCTACTTAGTACATCTGATTATGAGTCTAAATCAATTCTTCAAATGATGGATAAGGCAGTTCATTTATTAAATGGAACAAGTGACTTTGATATGGACCTAAAACCATATTTTAATAGGTTAAGGGAGGCCAAGTTTGAATTAGAAGATATAGCTAGGGACCTATCTAATTATTTGGAAAAACTGGATTTAGATCAAGAAAGACTCTTGATATTAGAGGAAAGATTGGACTTAGTTAATAAATTGAAGAAGAAGTATGGGTCTAGGGTTGAAACAATTCATAAATTTAGAGATAAGATTAGGGAAGAATATAATAAGCTGGTAAATTTCGAGTTGGAGATTGAAAAAATCAATAAGGAAATCCAAAGATTAGAAAAGATTCTTATTGAAGACTCCGGAGTCCTTTCTAAAAAACGTCGAAATATAGCAAAAACCCTTGAGGAAAGGCTTGCCTATGAGTTGAAAGAGTTGAATATGAACAATATCGTTTTTAAGGTTGATTTTGAGGAAAAGAAGGAATGTTCCATAAATGGTATGGATAATATAGAGTTTTTAATATCCACCAATCCCGGAGAAGACCTAAAACCATTATCAAGAATAGTATCCGGTGGAGAGATGTCCAGAATCATGCTTGCTTTCAAAAGTATAATTGCAGACAATGATAATATGCCTACCTTAATCTTCGATGAAATTGACACAGGTATAAGTGGAAGAACGGCCCAGATTGTAGGAGAGAAGATTAGTAAAATTTCAAAAAGCCATCAGGTTATTTCTATATCCCATCTTCCACAGATTGCAGCCTTAGCAGACAGCCATTATGTAATATCCAAGGATATCTATGATAAAAAAGCCATAACTAAAATTGAAAGACTATCGGATAAGGATAGAATTATTGAAATGGCAAGACTTCTGGGTGGAGTAGATGTAACAGAAACTACACTTAACCATGCCAGAGAGATGCTTGAAATGTCTAAAAAAATTAAAATTAAATAAATTAATCCTAGTAAATAAAGGCAAATTGCCTTTATTTTTTTTTGATTTAGATTAAACTAACAAATCGCTTAATAATTGAGTAGAATAAATGGACTAGAAAATGACCAAATTATATATGCAGGAAGACTTATTGGAGGTGAAAGTGTAAAAAGTTTAGGAGAGTGATGTATTTGGGGAGATTTAGGAATAAAGGAAAGGTTTTTCTTTTACTAAGCATAATTTTAATCATGGCTTTGACCATGCAATTAAGTCAAATATTATTATACCCTTCCAGTATAAAGATTATTAAGGGCGAAAACAAAAACATGAATATATCCTTTCCCTTCTCCGTAGAGGATGGTTCAAAGTCCACCGTTGTCAATCCCATTTACAATGAAGGAAATAACAATCTAGGTAATTCAATTACACTAAATGGAATAGATGAGGGAAATACCAATCTACAGGTTAAGCTTTTGGGTTTAATACCGGTAAAAAATTATAAAATAGATGTAGTCAATAGACCTATGTTAATACCCGGAGGCATTTCCATCGGAGTCAGGATGAATACTAAGGGAGTTCTAGTAGTTGCAGTTACCGAAGTTATAGCAATGGATGGTACTAGGAAGAGTCCTGCTAGAGAAGCGGGCTTAAAGGTAGGAGACAGTATTATAGAAATAGATGGGGAAAAAATAGTCAGCTCTGAACAGGTAGTTAAGATTTTAAATAATTTGATGGATAAGGAAGTAGAGTTGAAAGTCCTTAGAAACAAGGCGGAATTTATTGCGAAAACTACTCCTGTTCAATGCCTACAGGATAATGCCTATAGGCTTGGTATATGGGTTAGAGATAAGACATCAGGTATCGGTACTATGACCTATTATCATGAGGAATCCAACAGCTTTGGGGCTTTAGGTCATGGAATAACCGATGCTGATACAGGAGAACTTCTTACTGTGGAAAAGGGCTTGATCATGAAGGCAGAAGTATCTGATATAGAGCAAGGGAAAAAAGGGACACCGGGAGAGATCAAAGGGGTTTTTTATAAAACAGATGACATTTTAGGAGAAATCCAGGAAAACACCATCTTTGGAATATATGGGACTTTAAATAAGGCCAGTGAAAGCCAATTATTAAATGATATTGAAAAGCTACCCATTGGCTTTCGAGACGAGGTGGAAACCGGAAAAGCATATATCCTTACTACTCTAGAAGATAATAAAATTGAAAAGTACCAAATAGAGATTCAAAAGCTAGAAATACAAGATAAGCCCAGTCAGAAAAGCATGATTATAAAAGTTACAGATGACCGTTTATTGGAAGAGACAGGTGGTATAGTCCAAGGGATGAGTGGTAGTCCTATAATTCAAAATGGAAGAATTATAGGGGCAGTGACCCATGTTTTTGTTAATGACCCTACTAAGGGTTATGGCCTATATATTGAGTGGATGTTGGAAAATATCGATAAGTATTAAAGCTTATCGATATTTTTTAAAATTGTAGAATATATACATAAATTTTAAAATTTTTAAATTATTTAACAAAAAAGAAGGGATTTTTGTTTTGATGTCGAATACATTTATGATAGAATGATATCAAAATATGAAATATTATCCAGGGGGGATTAGTGATGGTAAAGACAAGAGTAGCAATTGTTGATGATAATAAGGATTTTTGTCAGATAGTTGCACAATTTATTTCAGCACATGAAGAATTTGAGGTAGTGGGAACTGCAAAAGATGGTATTGAGGCTTTAGATTTAATAGAGAGAGAAAGGCCTGAAATAGTAGTTTTAGATGTGATAATGCCACATTTAGACGGATTAGGGGTGTTGGAGAAACTTCATGGATCTGAAAACGATTACTTTCCTAAGTTTATAATGTTGTCAGCAGTGGGTCAAGACAAGATAACTCAAAGAGCTATCGAGCTTGGAGCCTCATATTATGTAGTTAAGCCATTTGATTTCCAAGTCTTCATCAAGAGATTGAAGGAAACTGCAAATATTGAGACTAGGGAAGAAGCCAGCTTATACAATACAGGAAACCCAGTTAAAAAGACAAGCAATAATAATAAGGAAAAGAGTCTAGAAACAAAGATTACTAATATGATTCAGGAAATAGGTGTGCCTGCCCATATTAAAGGCTATCTTTACTTAAGAGAAGCTATAACTATGGTAATAAATGATATGGATTACTTAGGCGCAGTAACAAAGGAATTATACCCGGCTGTAGCCGAAAAATTCAATACTACTCCAAGTAGGGTTGAAAGAGCTATTAGACATGCCATAGAAGTTGCATGGAATAGGGGTAAAATAGATACTATAGATAAGATATTCGGTTATACTGTAAATAATAATAAAGGAAAACCAACAAATTCTGAATTTATTGCCCTAATAGCGGATAAACTAAGATTAGAGCAAGATGTGCTAGAAAAGGCACTGTAACTTAATACATACAATATGTAAAAATTAGAGAAACATTCATAAAAAGAATGTTTTTCTCTTTTTGGTCCAAAATTTATGGTATAATAGGGATAATTACAAGTTAATTTGGAGGTTGAAAAATGGTTTATGAAGAAAAGACCATGAAGTTTGAGAAGCTTTATGAAGGTAAGATCATCAATCTTAGAATAGACACAGTAGAGTTACCGGAGAAAAAGTATTCTAAACGAGAAATTGTCGAACATCCAGGCGGAGTAGGTATAGTTGCTATAACCGATGATAATTCCATGATTCTTGTTAGGCAGTATAGAAAAGCTGTAAATCGTATGTTACTGGAAATACCTGCTGGGAAGTTGGAAGTCAATGAAGAACCTCGTGAGACTGCTATTCGTGAATTAAAGGAAGAAACAGGCTACGAGGCTAATAACTATAACTACTTATTAGAGTTTTACACATCTCCGGGCTATACAACTGAGAAGATATATCTTTTCATGGCTACTGACTTGATTGAAGGTTCTCAAGACCTAGATGACGGGGAATATTGTGAAATCGAAAAGTATACTATTGATGAGTTGTTAAAGATGATTGACAGAGGTGAAATCATCGATAGTAAGACCATAATCGGAATAAATCTAGCAAAGCACTATTTAAAAGAAAAAGAATAAGTTATATAAATCTCCTTATTTGCATAAAAATCTTATTATAGATAAAATTCCTTGCAAATACGAAGGAGGATTTAATTTGAGTACTTTTAGAATCAGACTTAGGAGTCATTTTGAAAACGGCTTTTCATTTTATTTTATCTTGGCATTGATATTGACTTTGGGTATAATAATCGGTGCGCTAATGATTAAGGCTATTAATAATGAAACCCTTATGCTTTTGGTAAATTATAGCAATCCCTATTTATATGGTCAGTTAAAAGGATATTTAAGCAATTTAGATATCCTTAAATTATCAATATTTCTTAATATAGTCTTTGCGATTTTTACATATTTTATTGGTTTGGTTAATTTGGGGTTTTTAATACCCTTAATTATTTTTATAAGAGGACTACAATTTGGACTAGTAGTAGGCTATATAGTATTCAATTTTGGCTTTAAGGGTTTTGGGGTATCCCTTTTGGGACTGTATCCTCAATATCTAATATTTATCCCTTGTCTTTTATCCTTAGGAGCTTTGTCTATGATGGTATCCCTAAAATACCGTGCTAACTCCGGAATTAAACTAATGAAAATGAAGAGGATGAATATTTCAGATTATACTATTTTAGTTATGATAAATATAGGGATCCTAATTATAGGCTCTCTTTATGAGGGTTTGATATCCCCTATTTTTTTGGATTTTATTTTCTTTTAGACTAAGATATGAATGACAAAGGAGATTGTATGTTAAGTATTTTAATGGATGATTTCTTAGAGTATATTAAAATTGAAAAGAGACTTTTAAGACAAGGCCTAAGAATTCATTTGCAGACCATATTAAATAAGGAAGAGACCCCTTTATTCCTAGAAGCGGGGATATCTGCACCTGGTTAAAAACATGGAGGGATATTATGATAGTTGTGGATATAATTGAGAAGAAGAAATCGGGTATGGAGTTAAGTCAAGAGGAGCTGGATTTTTTAATCAATGGATATGTAGGAGGAGAAATTCCGGATTATCAGATGGCTGCCTTTTTAATGGCTGTATATTTTAAAGGTATGACCAGTAGAGAAACTGCAAATCTTACTATGTCTTTTGTAAACTCAGGCCATAAAGTTGACCTATCCAGAATCCAAGGTACAAAAGTAGATAAACATTCTACGGGAGGAGTAGGGGATAAAATAAGCCTTATAGTAATACCTCTTGTTGCATCTGTCGGTGTACCTGTAGCAAAGATGAGTGGAAGAGGTTTGGGACATACTGGGGGAACTATAGACAAGTTAGAATCCATGGAAGGATTTAAGGTTGAATTGACAGAAGAAGAATTTATAAATAACGTTAATGTATATAAGATGGCTATTACCGGTCAGTCGGCTAATCTGGTGCCTGCAGATAAGAAGATCTATGCCCTAAGGGATGTTACTGCTACCATAGATAGTATACCCTTAATAGCCAGTTCAATTATGAGCAAGAAAATAGCTTCCGGTGCAGATGCAATAGTATTGGATGTAAAGGTAGGAAAAGGTGCCTTTATGAAGTCTTTAGAGGATGCTAGGGACCTTGCCCATACCATGGTTAATATAGGCAAAGAACTAAATAGAAATACAATTGCTATTATAACTAATATGGACCAACCCCTCGGTAGAGAAGTTGGCAATACCAATGAAATAGTTGAGGCCCTTAAGGTTCTAAGAGGTCAAGGTAGCGAAGATGAAACTACTATAGCCCTAACCATTGCTTCCTATATGTGTGTTTTAGGAGGAGCCTTTAAGGACTTTGATAAAGCATATAAAGAGCTTGAAGACCTTATCCATTCAGGCAAGGCCATAGAGAAGTTTAAGGAGTTGGTAAGGATTCAAGGTGGCGACCCAAGTATAGTAGATGAAGTTAATAGACTGCCTGGTGCTAAGTACCATATAGAAGTAAAGGCAGAAATTTCAGGATATGTAACGGAGTTGGATGCTCAAGCCATAGGTATATCTGCAATGTTACTGGGTGCAGGGAGAAAGACTAAGGCGGATAATATTGATTATGCAGCAGGTATAACTTTAAATAAAAAGATTGGCAATGAAGTTGAAAAAGGAGATACATTATGTATACTTCATACCAATAAAGAGGATGTAGACCAGGCTAAACTAAGGGCTTTAAATGCCTATAAAATCGGAAAAGAAAAGCCAATATTAAAAAAATATATATTTGATATTATTAGTTAGTGCCTTCAATATTTAGAATAACAATGCTAATTCTGGTTAATATAAAAGTAATATTAGCATTGGAGGGAGAATATTGAAAAAGAAAGTTATTTCCGCAATTCTTATTATGACCATGGTTTTTACTCCTATATTTTCATATGGGGAAATAGGATTAAATAGTAAATCAGCTGTTTTGATGGACGTCAACACCGGAGAGATTATCTATTCCTTAAATGAGCATGATAAACGAGAGCCTGCAAGCATTACGAAGATTATGACTTTGCTCTTAACCATGGAGGCTATAGAATCCGGTAGGATTAAGATTGATGATGAAGTGGTAATAAGTGAATATGCAGCCGGTATGGGGGGCACTCAAATCTATCTGGAAGCGGGAGAAGTGCAAACAATTGAGAATTTGATTCGAGCGGCTACTATAAGATCAGCAAATGATGCTTCTGCAGCTTTAGGTGAAGCCATAAGTGGGAGTAACGAAGCTTTTCTTAAACTTATGAATGCTAGAGCCAAAGACCTTGGTATGGAAAATACTCAATTCAAAAATGCAACGGGCCTACCAACGGAAGAACATTACTCAAGCGCCTATGATGTGGCTTTAATGTCTAGGGAAATTCTAAAATATGAGGATCTAAGAAAATATATGACTACCTATATAGAGGATTTAACTGTAGGTAGAAAGAAGGATGATACCCAGACCATGGTAAATACCAGTAGACTTATTAGGGATTATGAAGGGACTACAGGCATAAAGACCGGCTCTACAAATGCTGCCGGATACTGTTTATCCGGTTCGGCCAAGAGAGGGGACTTACACCTAATTGCTGTGGTTATGGGTGCAAATACAAGCAGTGAAAGATTTAATGATGCTAAAAAGCTTTTAGATTTCGGGTTCGCAAATTACAATAGTGTAAATCTTGGTAAAAAAGGAGATTCAATAGCAACTATTCCTATTGAAAAGGCTAATTTAAAGAGTATAGACCTAATATTGGAAAGGGATATCTATGCATTATTACAAAAGGAAAACAAAAGTGATATTAAAAGAGATATAGTAATAGGAGAAAATATTCAGGCACCTATATTAAGAGGCGATAAGCTGGGTGAGATTATAATATCCCTAGATGGAAAGGAACTAGATAGGGTTGGATTGATATCCAATGTGGATGTTAAGGAAGCCGGATTTTTACTACTATTGAAGAGGACAGTTACAAGTTTTATTTCAGGCAAATGATTTTCTAAACCTCGACTTTAAACCGTCGAGGTTGTATAATGTTAATTAGGATATAGAAAGAGGGTAATTTATGGATATCTTAATTAGCATACCGGGTTTATTAATTACAATAGTTTTTCATGAGCTTGCTCATGGCTTAGCTGCTTATTTATTAGGTGATAATACTGCAAAGGATGCAGGTAGACTTACTCTAAATCCAATACGTCATATTGACCCTCTTGGGCTATTAACTATGGTGTTTTTTAGATTTGGGTGGGCAAAACCTGTGCCGATTAATCCTTTGAAGTTTAAAAATAGGAAAAGGGATACTATATTGGTTTCAATTGCTGGGATCACAACAAACTTTATCTTAGCCATTATATCTGCTCTTATATTAGTTCATATTCCTATTAGAAATGAGATAGTCTTTCAGATAATACTAACTACCATGTGGTACAATATTATGTTAGGTGTCTTTAATCTACTTCCCTTTCCACCTTTAGACGGCTCTAAGGTAATTGCCAGTTTGTTACCCGTAAAAATCGAGTATTTATTTTATAAATATGAACGATACTTTTACTTCGTTTTAATCATTTTGATTATGACAGATATAATACAGAAGTTTATCGGCCCTATGGTGGACCTTGTCTTAAACTTCATAATTAGACTAGTATAGTAATGAGGGAGAAAATGGATTATAAAGTGGAGATTGAAGCTTATGAAGGTCCTATGGACCTTTTATTAAGCTTGATTCAGAAATCGGAAATAGATATATATGATATCCCCATCAATCAAGTAACTGAGCAGTTTCTTGATTATATCAAGGAGATGGAGGAACTTAACCTAGAGGTTACCAGCGATTTTCTTGTAATGGCTGCAACCCTATTGGAAATAAAGTCCAAGATGCTCCTTCCTAAGGAGAAGGTTGTTGAGGATGGAGTTGAAATTGAACTAGACCCTAGAGAGGATTTGGTCCAGCGTCTAATAGAATACAAGCTATATAAGGAAGCTGCAGAAAGATTGAAGGTGTCAGAGCTGATTGAATCTAAGGTCTTCTACAAACCTAGGGAAGACTTGTCCATTTATAGCAATCCGGTGGACGAGCTTAAGAAAATCGATTTAAATCAGCTGGTTAAGGCTATTAATAACATCATAGCTAAGAATGCAGTTAAAATTAATACTATGGACTTTAGTGAAATAAGCAGGCAGGAATATACCCTAGAAACTTGTATAAATGAGATTAGAATAAGGCTTAAAAAGAGCAAGAGATTTTTATTCAGTCAATTATTAAGTGCCAATACTACTAGGGAAGAGATAGTTACATATTTTTTATCTCTACTGGAGCTTATAAAGATGAAAAAGGTATATGTAGAGCAAGATAGTGCATTTACAGACTTGGAGATTACTAGAAGAATGGATGAGGAGTATGGATTATAAGGAGATGAAATCAATAATTATTGGGCTTCTTTTTACTTGGGGGGACCCATTGGAACTAAGGGATATTTCCAATGTTCTGGATAGGCCTGAAAAAGAAGTTCAGCAGGTAATTAAGGAACTAATAGATGACCTGGATTTTAACAGAAGTGGACTAAGAATAATTAAATTTAATAATTCCTATCAGATAGGGACCAGGCCTGAGCATTATGAATGGATAAAGAAA
Organism: uncultured Tissierella sp.; assembly: GCA_964540195.1. Classification (GTDB taxonomy): domain Bacteria; phylum Bacillota; class Clostridia; order Tissierellales; family Tissierellaceae; genus Tissierella_B. The sequence goes on along the minus strand of CAZIMA010000004.1, from coordinate 13,579 downwards.
TTAAACAACACTAAGAATTCAAAAAACCTTTCTAATGCATCCCTTGAAACCTTATCTATAGTAGCATATAGACAGCCTATAATAAAAGCAGAAATCGAAGCCATAAGAGGTGTAAGAAGCGATAAAGCATTGGAGACCCTGATACAAAGGGGACTGGTTGAAGAAGTTGGGAGACTGGAGAAGACAGGTAGACCTATACTTTACGGTACTACAGAGGACTTCCTAAAGCATTTTGGTCTAGAATCCATAGATGATTTACCGGCAATTGAAGATTTTAAGGAATACTCCACAGTAGAACAGGAATAATAATATAATATTGTTATTCCTGTTTTCATGATTATTTGGGAGGATTTTATGAAAAGATTAGTGAGTATTTTGATGATATCTTTAATTTTATTAGGTTGGAACCATGAAGTTTTTGCAATTGACATAAGTGCTCAAAGCTATGTTCTAATGGAGGAGTGTTCGGGGCGTGTTCTGTTGGAGAGAAATGCTCATCAAAAGATGCCAATGGCCAGCACTACTAAGATAATGACTGCTCTAGTGGCATTGGAAGAAGGGGACCTAGATGAAATGGTCACTATAGACGAAGAAAGTGCAGGTGTGGAAGGGTCTAGCATATATTTAACCCCTGGAGAGGAGGTCCATCTTAAGGAACTTGTATATGGGCTTATGCTTAGGTCCGGTAATGATTCAGCCGTTGCTATCGCAAATCATATTAGTGGAAGCCTAGAGGATTTTGTAGATAGTATGAATCATAAGGCAAGGGAAATTGGAGCAATGAATACTAATTTTATGAATCCCCATGGGCTTCATGATGATAACCATTATTCTACTGCTTATGACTTAGGTCTAATTACCAGGGCTGGATTTAAAAATGATATGTTCAGGGAAATTTTTAGTTCTAAAACTTATAAGGGAATGCGTGAAAAGAACAATTATTATATAAATAAAAATAAGACCTTGTGGGAATATGATGGTGGAGATGGAGGCAAGACCGGTTACACTTTACGATCCGGAAGATGTTTAGTTTCAAGTGCATCTAGGGGTAATATGAGGCTTATTTCAGTAAGTCTAAATGCTCCTAATTGGTTTAATGATAATTATAGTCTAATGGATTACGGATTTGAAAACTATAAGCTATATAGAATCTATGATAAGAATCAACAACTAAGCACGGGACTAGTTGAAGATGGAGCAAAGGATAAGATAAACCTTTTAGCAGAAGGTGAACTCTATTACCCAATGACTCAGGAAGAAAAGGCTGGTGTAAAGCTAAAAATATCGTTGGAGAAGTCATTAAAAGCCCCTATTGAGAAGGGAGACCTTGTAGGTCATACTGAGGTTTATTTAAAGGGAAAGTTGATTAAAAAGGGCAATTTAATCGCCGGAGAGACTATTAAGAAAAAATCCTTTATACAACGTATTATGGAAGAAATTAAGAGTTAAAAGAATGAAATATTTACAAAAGCTTAAATTAAGGATAGAATTGATTTACTAGGTATTGAGAGGAGATAATTATGAGATTACAAAAGTATATGGCTTTGTCAGGTGTTGCATCTAGAAGAAAGTCAGAGGAGATTATTCAAGAGGGTAGAGTGAAGGTAAACAATGTAGTTGTAACGGAGCTTGGAAGAGTTATAGACCCTAAGAAGGATAAAATCACTGTAGATAATAAGAATATTAGGCTTGAGTCACAAAAGGTATATATTATGCTCAATAAGCCTGTTGGTTTCGTGTCCAGTTTACAGGATGAAAAGGGTAGAAGGGTTGTTACTGATTTAATTGAAGGGGTAAGGGAGAGGATATATCCTGTTGGAAGACTGGATGCAGATACTACGGGCCTACTGCTTTTAACTAATGATGGGGATCTTGCATTCAAACTTACCCACCCAAGTAAGAAGGTGGAGAAAAAATATATTGCTATAGTAGAAGGGGTACCAAACAAGAAGGAGTTAGATTCTCTTAGAAGTGGTGTTTTTGTTGATGGAAAGAAGACTCACCCTGCTAAAGTCAAGATATCTAAAAAATTCGATACGGATTCTATTCTAGAAATAATAATACATGAAGGTCGAAATAGACAAGTTAAAAAGATGTGTGAAGCAGTTAATCACCCTGTTAAAAAGCTTAAGAGGGTATCTATAGGGGAAATAGAGCTTGGCGGTTTAAATATAGGTAACTGGAGATATTTAAATGATGAGGAAATAGAATACTTGATGTCACTTTAATTAGGAGGTTTATATGAGATTTCAGAAGATAATTAATACAGGTACTATAGTCAAGGAACTTATGTCATCTCATATTAGGCCCGGAGACACGGTTTTGGATTGTACTGTTGGAAATGGCTATGATACCCTGAATTTATCATCTTTAGTTGGGAGTAAGGGCAAGGTCTATGGCTTTGATATACAAAAACAGGCAATAGACATGACTAAAGCCTTTCTGGAAAGGAATTCTTCAATAGATAATGTTAGCTTAATTCATGATTCCCATGAAAATATAGACCAATATATTAATGATAAGCTATCCTTTATAGTTTATAATCTGGGCTATCTTCCTAAAGGGGATAAAGCTATTAAGACCAACAGTATTAGTACTATAAATAGCATTAAGAAAGCTTTAGACCTCCTAGGCCATAATGGCCTCTTGCTAGTAACTGTTTATGTAGGACATGCAGGTGGACCTGAAGAAAAACAGGCTTTGGAACAATTGTTCTCAGAATTAGATCAAAAGGAGTTCAACGTTCTCAAATATGATTTTATAAATCAGTCCAACTACCCACCTATATTATATTGCCTTGAAAAATGTAAGTAGAGCAATAATTCCTTCAAATGATTAATAATTGGAAGAAATCTTGCAAATAAGACTTTGTTTTGATATTATTTTATTAGCAGTATATATTAGATTGCCTAAGCTTTACTTGTTTAATTTGGAGGTGGATTATGCCTAATAATACAGAGAACAAAGTGGAAGTTAAGAAGGAATGGTGCAAGGGTTGTGGTATTTGTGTTGCATTTTGTCCAAAGGATGTTTTAGAGCTTAAGGATGAAAAAATAAATATTAAGAATATGGAAGCATGTATCAGATGTGGATTATGTGAGTTAAGATGTCCGGATTATGCCATATGGTTGGGAGGTAATTAATATGACTGTAAGACTTATGCAGGGAAATGAGGCTTGTGTAGAAGGGGCTTTAAGAGCTGGTATGAAGTTCTATGCAGGCTACCCAATTACTCCTTCCACAGAAATTGCAGAAATCTCATCCCTTGAACTTCCAAAAGTAGGAGGTAAGTTCATCCAAATGGAGGATGAGATCGGAGGAATAGCTGCTACTATAGGGGCTTCAGTAGCCGGACTTAAATCCATGACTGCTACGTCAGGACCTGGTTTCAGTTTGAAGCAGGAGAATATTGGATATGCCATTCTTACTGAAATACCATGTGTTATCGTAAATGTACAAAGAGGTGGTCCAAGTACAGGACTTCCAACAGCTCCATCACAAAGTGATATTATGCAAGCTAGGTGGGGTACTCATGGAGACCACTCTATAATAGCCCTTTATCCCAACTCTGTAAAGGAAATCTACTATACAACTATTAGGGCTTTTAATCTGGCTGAGAAGTATAGAACTCCTGTTATTTTGCTATTAGATGAAATAATTGGACATATGAGAGAAAAAATTGATATAGGTGAGAATGAGGCAGTTGAAATATTCAATAGGAAAAAACCGGACTGTCCACCAGAAGAGTATAAACCCTATGCTGTACTGGATGGGGAAATCGTTCCCCCCATGGCAAGTTTTGGGGATGGATATAGATATCATATTACGGGTTTAATTCATAAGGATACTGGTTTTCCAACAGGTAATGAAAAAACCACTCAGGACCTATTGACTAGACTTATATCTAAGGTAGAAGATAATGTAGATGATATAGTAAGATATGATGAATATCTACTGGAAGATGCTGATACAGCTATTGTTTCATTTGGAGCAACATCCAGATCTGCTAGGAAGGCTATTAAGGATTTAAGGTCAGAAGGATATAAAGTTGGAATGTTTAGACCTATTACTATATGGCCTTCGCCTGAAAAACAGCTTATAGAGCTTTCAAAGAAAGTTAAAAGGATAATTGTTGTTGAGATGAATGCGGGACAGTATTTCTTAGAAGTGGATAGGATAGCCGGCAAGAACACTCTTGTAGAAAAATTCGGCAAGGTAAATGGTGAGATAATATCGCCTGAGGAAATTATAGGTGTCGTTAAGGAGGGATATAATGGCAAGCCAACTTGTTAAGGAGTATTTTAGGGCTGAAAATCTTCCCCATATTTGGTGTCCCGGTTGTGGAAATGGGATTGTAACCAGGGCTTTAGTAAAAGCAATAGACACACTGAAGTTAAACAAGGACCATGTTTGCATAGTATCAGGGATTGGTTGTTCCTCCAGAGCTTCCGGCTATTTGGATTTTAACACCATACATACTACTCATGGTAGGGCTTTGGCCTTTGCTACGGGTATTAAGTTAGCTAATCCCAAACTCAATGTAATCGTAGTTACCGGAGACGGTGACGCATCGGCAATAGGAGGGAATCACCTAATACATGCTAGTAGAAGAAATATTGATATAACAACTATCGTATATAATAATAATATCTATGGTATGACCGGTGGCCAGTATTCGCCTACTACTCCTTGCGGTGATAAGGGTACTACTGCTCCTTATGGGAATTTAGATAATACCTTTGACCTATGTGAACTTGTAAAGGGAGCCGGTGCCACATATATTGCTCGAAGTACTATTTATGCAGCAAATATGCTACAAAAGCAGATTGAAAATGGAATTAAGAATAAGGGTTTTTCTTTGATAGAGGCCATGACTACATGTCCTACTTATTACGGTAGGAAAAACAAAAAAGGCGACGCAGTAAGTATGCTAACTTATTTAAAGGATCATGCCATGAATATAGTGGCCTATAATAAGTTATCAGAGGAAGAGCGAGGAGAAAAATTTGCTGTAGGTGAGTTTCATAATAGTCCCAAGCCTGAATTTACTCAGGCCTATGATGATTTGATTAAATCATTGTCAAAGGAGGATTAGGATATGGAACGTGTTGAGTTTAGATTATCGGGTTCAGGTGGGCAAGGTCTCATTACAGGTGGAATAATCCTTGCTGAAGCAGCTATAATGGATGGTCTCAATGCAATTCAAACTCAGTCATATGGTCCTGAGGCCAGGGGTGGAGCCAGCAAATCAGAAATTATAATAGATAAGGATGAGATTGATTATCCCAAAGTAAGTAGTTGTGATGTTTTACTTTCTCTAACCCAGCTGTCATGTGATAAGTATATTAAGGATTTAAAAAGTGGTGGAATATTGATATTAGATGATGGGATAGAATCACCTAATAGGGATGATTTAAAGATATACAGGGTTCCTATATTGGCTACTGCCATTAAAAAGTTAAATAAGCCTATGGTGGCCAATATTATAGCTCTGGGAATAATTAATGGAGTAACTAAAATAGTTAGCAATGAATCCCTAGAAAAGGCAGTCTTAGCACGTGTTCCAAAGGGAACTGAAGAGCTTAATAAAGCTGCCCTTGATGAGGGATTTAAGTTAATAAACTAGAAGGGGAAATAGCATGAGTGATAAACCAAATCTTTTAAGAACGATTCAAACAAGTTACAATCGAATGAGCAAGGGTCAAAGAATTATAGCAGAATTTATGATTAATAATTATGATAAGGCAGCATTTATGACTGCCTCTGCTCTGGGAAACACCTTAAACATAAGTGAGTCAACAGTAGTAAGGTTTGCAAATACCCTAGGATATAGTGGATATAGGGAGCTCCAAAAAGAGCTTCAGGAAGTAGTTAAGAATAAGCTTACAACTGTTCAAAGGATGTCCATAGCTGAAGGTCTTTCTAAGGGTGAATATAATTATGCTAAGGTTATGGAAAGTGATATAGATAATATTAAGAAGACCATATCCGAAATAGATAAGAATTCAATTAATAAAGCAGCGGATTTATTTATAGAAAGTAATAATATATATGTTATCGGTTTAAGAAGTTCTACTTTCTTAGCAGGATATCTTTGTTTCTATTTAAACTTTCTGTTTTCAAATGTTAAACTAATAACCGCCGGACCTAATGATGTATTTGAACAGTTGGTTAAGGCAGATAAGAATGATGTGGTCATGGGTATTACCTTCCCAAGATATTCAAAGAAAACAATTGAAGCACTGGACTACGCTAAGAGTAAGGGTTGCTCCATCATTAGTTTAACGGATAGTCTTATATCACCGGCATCAAGTAAATCAGATGTATCTTTAATAGCCAAGAGTGATATGATCTCCTTTGTGGATTCACTAGTGGCTCCAATGAGTCTTATAAATGCATTTATAATTGCATTAGGTGAGAAGAAGAAGGTGGATATAAATTCCTACTTTGAAGAGTTAGAGAGGATATGGCAAGATTATAACGTTTATGATGAGAACAATTTAGAACTTTAAGAACTAACTTATTGTAATTACTTTTCATATTTAAGTGATTAGGGTTATACTTTCGGGTATTTAACCTAATCACTTTTTTACTCAAGAATTTCAAGGAGTATATCATAATAATTATTATCATAAATGATACATAAAATTTTATTTTTTAGTTTAATACTTAGAATAAATGATATAATTGCTTCCTATACTAAAATAGTGTAAAATTAAGACAATAAATATAAAAAGTGAGGATATATGAAAACTAAAGTTGGAATTATTGGGGGAGGTCCTGCCGGAATTATGGCTGCTGGAATTGCAGCTTCTAGAGGCTTGGACGTAATCCTTATTGAAAAAAATGAAAGAATAGGTAAGAAGCTCTTTATAACTGGAAAGGGAAGATGTAATATAACTAATGCAGCACCGATTGAGGATTTTTTTGATAGTATAATCACTAATAAAAACTTCCTTTACAGCAGTCTTTATTCCTTTACCAATGAAGATATAATTAATCTCTTAGGAGACTATGGATTAAGAACTAAGATTGAGAGAGGTAATAGGGTTTTTCCGGAAAGTGATAAATCAAGCGATGTAATAAAAGCATTTACTAAATTTCTAAATGATAAGAATGTAGAGATACTTTTAAACTCTAAAGTGGAAAAAATAATTTATAAAAACAACTCTTTTTCTGTATATATTGGAGACAAGGAATATATTTTTGATAAATTAGTTATAGCTACAGGAGGAAAATCATATCCTGCTACTGGTTCAACAGGAGATGGATATGTATTCGCCAAACGTATAGGTCATACTATAACAGAAATAAAACCTTCTTTAGTTCCCATTGAGATCAATGCACCATGGATTAAGGACCTACAAGGGCTTTCCCTTAGAAATGTGAATTTAAAGGTTTATAATGGCAAAAAACTTCTTCATGAGGAGTTTGGTGAAATGGTATTCACCCATTACGGGATCTCCGGCCCTATTGTATTATCCATAAGTAATTATATCCATAATAAAAATGGAGATATTAGGTTGAGCCTAGACCTTAAACCTGCATTAGATAATGAAAAGCTTGATAATAGAATAATTAGGGATTTTGAAAAGTATAGTAATAAACAACTTAAAAATGCCCTAAACGATTTGATTCCTCAGAGATTGATTCCTTGGATAATTGAGTATTCTGATATAGACCCTGAAAAGGTTGTAAATCAAATAACTAAGGAGGAAAGAACTAGACTTTATACTACTATAAAGAACTTCAATATGGAATTTAAAGCTTTTAGGCCTATAGAAGAAGCTATAATAACTTCTGGAGGCGTATCCGTTAAGGAGATAGACCCATCAACTATGGAGTCTAAACTAGTTCCAAAACTATTCTTTGCAGGTGAAATCATCGACGTAGATGCCCTAACTGGTGGCTTTAATCTTCAGATTGCCTTTTCTACCGGCTATTTAGCAGGAATGAATCTATGATAATCTTGTAAATTACTTGTTAAGTTGATGCTTTTAATATATAATTATTATGGCAATATTTAAAAATTATTAAAAGTATTGATTTAGTATTGCCACCTTAAGGGTGGTTTTTTATTTATAGGAGGTAAAGATGGGGGATAGAATCGTTTCTGTAGCTGTAGATGGACCTGCAGGCTCAGGTAAGAGCACTATATCAAAAAAAGCTGCACAGATACTTGGGTTTGAATATATTGATACGGGAGCAATGTATCGAGCATTGACATTAAAGGTTTTAAATAAAGGACTTGATCCTCAAAAAAAAGAGGAAGTTATTTCTCTATTAAAAGATACTGATATTGACTTTATAGACAACCATATCTACCTAGATGGAGAAATGGTTGATGATGAAATTAGGCAAAATATTATCAGCCAAAATGTTTCCTATATTGCAGCTATAAAAGAGGTTAGGGAAGCTATGGTTAAAATTCAACAGAAGATGGCAAAGTATAAATCTGTAATTATGGATGGAAGGGATATTATCACCGTTGTGCTGCCTAATGCCGATTTTAAAGTATTTGTAAATGCCTCCGTAGAAGAAAGAAGCAGGCGTAGATACAAAGAATTAATAGAAAAAGGTGAAAAAGATATTACTTTGGAACAAATTATGGAAGACATTGAAAGAAGGGACTATATAGACAGCAACAGAGAAATCGCTCCACTTGTTAAAACTGAAGACTCCTATTTATTGGATACTACTAGTTATACAATAGAGGAATCGGTTGACTTATTAGTTTCTTTTATTAAGAGAGGGATGTAAATTGTATTACAATGTAGCAAAATCGCTTATGAGTGTGTTTTTAAGAGTATTATATAGGGTAGAGGTTGAAGGTCTTGAAAATGTTCCTATGGAGGGTAGACTTGTCATATGTGCAAACCACGCTAATAATCTTGATCCTTTATTGGTATCTATAGTATTTCCAAGACAGATTTCTTGGATGGCTAAGAAGGAGCTTTTTAAGAATAAAGTCTTAGGAAACATACTAAAAAAATTAGGAGTTTTCCCTATCGATAGAGATAGCACGGATATATCTGCCGTAAAAAACTCACTTAGAATCCTAAAAGATGGGGGAGTATTAGGGATATTTCCTGAAGGAACTAGAGTTAAAGGATTTGATATAAATAATGCTAAAGCTGGAATAGGATTATTGGCGGCAAAGTCCAAGTCAGTGGTTCTGCCCATATATATAGATAGCAATTATAAATTGTTTAAGCAGGTTAAATTAATAATCGGGAAGCCTATTGACCTATCTCAAGAAGAATCTAAGGACTATGCTGAAATAAGTAAAAATATATTAAGATCAATATATGATTTAAAGTAGGAGATTGCTATGAAGATTATTATTGCAGATAATGCAGGATATTGTTTTGGGGTCAAGAGGGCTGAGGACCTGGCTAAAAAAACCCTTAATAATTCTCATTCTAAGGTATATTCTTATGGTCCCTTGGTTCATAACAAGCAAGCTGTATCAGCTTTGGAAAGCCAAGGACTAATTACTGTAGAAAAATATGATGGTATAAGTGTGGGAAGTATAATTATACGTTCCCATGGAGTACCCAAGATGATAGCAGATGACATAAAAGATAGAAATCTTGAATTAGTAGATTGTACTTGTCCATATGTGCTTTCTGTTCATAAAAAAGTTGAAGATTATTCAAATAAAGGGTATGATATAATAATAATAGGTGACGACAGCCATCCTGAAGTTATTGGCATCAATGGATGGTGTAACAACAAAGCTTATATAATTAATTCAGAAGAAGAGGCTATGAGTCTACCAAGGCTTAATAAGGTATGTGTGGTTTCACAGACTACCAATAGATTGGATAAATTTGAAACTTTATCCCAAATAGTTAAACACAAGGCCGATGAAGTCGTATTGCACAATACTATTTGTAATGCAACAAAAATCAGACAAGAATCAGCTGAAGAGGTATCTAAGAAGGTGGATGCAATGGTTGTTATTGGAGGCAAGCATAGCTCAAATACATTAAAGCTTGTAGAAATAAGCAAAAGAAATTGCAAAGATGTGTTTCACATTGAAACCATTGAAGATTTATCTTTACAAGAGATACAAAGATTTAATACAATAGGAATAACAGCAGGTGCATCTACACCTGATTGGATAATTAAGGAGGCAGTGGAAGCGATGGATAATTTAAACAAAGATGAAATGATGGAAGCTATTGATAGCTCATTTAAAAGAATTCATAGAGGGGAAGTAGTTAAGGGTACTGTTTTATATGTTACTGATAGTGAAGTTATGGTTAACATAAATTATAAGAGTGACGGTATTATTACAAGAGATGAACTATCTACAGATCCCGATGCTACACCTAAGAGCACTGTAAATGTAGGAGATGAAATATCAGTATACGTATTGAAGCTAGATGACGGTGAAGGTAACGTAGTTCTTTCATTAAAAAGAGTAGAAGATCTAAAGAATTGGGATAAGCTAGAAGAAGCTTTGGAGAACAAAACAGATTTAGAATGTAAAGTTCTTTCGGCAGTAAAAGGTGGACTAACTGCTATTGTATTGGGAATCAATGGATTCATTCCTGCTTCTCATGTATCAACACACTTCGTTAGCGATTTAGAACAATTCAAAGGAAAGACTTTTAAGGTAAGAGTTATCGATTTAGATAAGGATAAGAGAAGAGTTATTCTTTCCAGAAAAGAAGTTGAAAAAGTAGAGCTAGACAAGAAGAAAACTGAAGTTTGGTCTAAGCTTAAAGAAGGCGAAACTATTGAAGGTGTAGTTCAAAGATTAACCGACTTCGGTGCTTTTGTAGACTTAGGTGGAGTAGATGGATTAATCCATATATCTGACCTATCATGGAATAGAGTTAAGCATCCTTCAGATGTATTAAAAGCAGGAGATAAGGTTGAAGTTGTAGTTTTAGCTTTTGACCAAGCTAAAAATAGGATTTCATTAGGATTAAAGCAAACTGTAGAAGAGCCTTGGGAATTATTTAAGAAAAATGTAAATGTAGGCGACATCGTTGATGGTAAAGTAGTTAACCTACTTGACTTCGGTGCTTTCGTAAGATTAAATGAAGGTGTAGATGGTCTACTTCATGTTTCTCAAATTTCTAAAGACCATGTAAACAAGCCATCTGACGTACTAAAAGTTGGGGAAATTATTAAAGTTAAAGTTATCGAAGTTAACGAAGATGACAAAAAAATAAGCCTAAGTGCTAAGGATGCAGTTGAAGAAGTTGTTGAAACTGTAGAAAATTCTGATATTGATGCTACAATCGAAGATATCATCAAGAATTAGATAATAAATATATATGAAATCAACTAAGGGTAATAACCATTTGGGTTATTACCCTTTTTTCTACATATTTTTACTAATAAATAGTCGATAATATAAGTATTTTAGCTGAATTTGATAGAAAATATTTCCAAATAAATGATAGATTTATGTTATTATATAGATAAATAGATCATAGTAATATTTTTTAAAGGGGGATAGACCATGGATTTTGATGTAGAATACACGATATCAGAGGTAGCAGATATTACAGGCTACGCCCCACATGTCCTAAGATACTATGAAAAGGAATTTGAAATAGATATTCCTCGAACTGAATCCAATCACAGATATTATACTGTGAAGGAGATAGAGTTAATTCAGTATATTAAAATGTTACAGGATAAGGGTTTTAGCAACAAACAAATAAAGCTTATTATCAATTCGCCTGAACTAATGGTTTCAGGAGCTGATAATAATACCAATGCTATACAGCCAATAGACAATAGTCTGGAGAGTTTAGATACATCCAGTATAGCCATGGAGATTTCAAGGTCTCTGGAGGAATTATTCTTTGAGAGGTTAAATGAATTAATTTCTAGGAGCTCTGCTGATAGCGTTGAAATTATAAAGGAGCTTAAGCAAGAGATTATGGAGCTCAAGCAGGAGATAAACTCAAAGGAAAGAGATGTCTTAATATGCGAAAATGCAAAGCTAAAAATCTCCCTTAATGAAAAGTCAGCGGAAGTTTTGGATTTAAAGGATAGGTTGAAAAAATATGAAGAGGTACAGCCGAGTTTTATCAAAAGATTATTCGGAGCAAAAGCACATGGATAAAGAGTGGACAACCACTCTTTTTTTTTCGCCATTGGCTAATATTATGGTATAATAGACCTTGAGTAATTATTACTATTGTTTATTTACAAGGAGAGAAGGATTTAATGAAGAAGTATTTAATTCAAACCTATGGTTGTCAAATGAATGAGCACGACTCAGAGAAAATTTCTTGGACTCTTGATACTATGGGATATGAGATAACTGATAATAGAGAAGAAGCTGATTTTATAATTTTTAACACCTGTGCAGTGAGAAAGTCTGCTGAAGAGAGGGTATTTGGTCAATTAGGTGAGCTTAAAGCCTTAAAAAGAAAAAATCCCGACCTAGTCCTTGCTGTATGTGGTTGCATGATGCAAAGGGAGGATATTCGAGAAGTAGTCCTTAAGAAATATAGACATGTGGATATTATCTTTGGTACAAACAATATTCATAAGCTACCTCAATTAATTTCAAGATATAATGAAAGTGGCAAGACCATAGTGGATATTGACGAAGAAAATAGAGAAATAGAGGAGAACTTAGAGGCAAATAGGAAGCACTCCTATAAGTCCTTTGTAAATATAATGTATGGATGCAATAACTTCTGTACATATTGTATTGTTCCATATACAAGGGGTAGAGAAAGAAGTAGAGAGCCGGAAAGTATTATATCTGAAATTAAGGATTTAGCAAAGAATGGTTGTTTAGAAGTGACTCTTTTAGGTCAGAATGTTAATTCCTATGGAAAGACCCTTGAAAGAGAGTATAGCTTTGCAGATTTATTAAAGGAGATCAATGAAATCCAGGGTATAGAAAGAATTAGGTTTATGACATCTCATCCTAAGGACTTATCCGATGACCTAATCGAATCTTATAAAAGCCTAGATAAACTGTGTAACCATGTTCATCTACCTATTCAGTCAGGTAGCAATAAGATACTAAAGGCTATGAACAGAAAGTACACTCGAGAAGATTATCTATTGATTATAGATAAGATGAAAAAAGCCGTTCCGGATATTGCCATTACTACTGATATTATAGTGGGCTTCCCGGGAGAAACGGATGAGGATTTTGAAGATACCTTGGATATTGTCAGAAGGGTAGCTTATGATTCAGCCTATTCATTTTTATACTCCGTAAGGGAGGGAACAAAGGCTGCCACCATGGAGGACCAAATACCTGATAAAATAAAGCATGAGAGATTTAATAGATTACAGGAAACCCTTAACTCCATAGGTCTTGAAAAGAACGAAAAGCTTTTAGGCTCTGTAGTTGAGGTTCTTGTTGAAGATGTAAGTAAGAACAATGAATTGGTTTTAAATGGTAGAACTAGAAGCAGTAAACTGGTACACTTCCCTGGTGATAAAAGTTTAATAGGTAATTTGGTTGATGTAAAAATCGATTCTGTTAAAACTTTTTCAATGGAGGGTACGAAGGTATAACGGAGGAAGAAATGGACAATCTTACACCTATGATGAAACAGTATATGGAAATCAAGAATAAGCA
>CAZIMA010000003.1:22249-41264 GCA_964540195.1 uncultured Tissierella sp. | reverse complement strand
TTTGGTGACCATCAAGACGTTATCGCTGCAAGACAGACTGGATTTGCAATGTTAGCCTCAGGATCTGTTGAAGAAGTTATGGACTTAGGAGGAGTAGCGCATCTATCTGCTATTAAGGGTAGAGTACCTTTCCTACATTTCTTTGATGGATTTAGAACAAGCCATGAAGTTCAAAAGATAGAAGTAATTGACTATGAAGTATTCGATAAGCTTTTAGATAAAGTGGCTTTGAATGAATTTAGAAAGAGAGCCTTAAATCCTGAGAATCCTGTTACAAGAGGAACAGCTCAAAATCCGGATATATATTTCCAGGCTGCAGAGGCTTCAAATCCTTTTTATGAAAATATAGTAGAAGTAACAAATGACTACCTAAAGGAAATTAGTAAAGTTACAGGTAGGGATTACAAGCCATTTAACTATTATGGTGATCCTGAAGCAGAAAACATAATAGTGGCTATGGGTTCAGTTACTGAAACTATAGAAGAAACTATTGACCATTTAAGAGCAAAGGGACAAAAGGTTGGAGTTATAAAGGTTCACCTATATAGACCATTCTCCTCTAAGTATTTCTTTGATGTATTACCTCCTACAGTAAAGAAAATTGCAGTTTTAGATAGAACTAAGGAAAAGGGAGCTCTTGGAGAACCACTTTATCTTGATGTTGTTGAAATATTCTACAATAGAGAAGAAAAACCTCTTATCATAGGTGGAAGATATGGATTAGGTTCTAAGGATACTACTCCGTCACAAATCCTTGCAGTATTTGAAAATTTAAGCTCATCTGAACCTAAAAACGGCTTTACTATAGGAATAGTAGATGATGTAACTAATCTTTCACTTGATATACAGGAAGTTATTAATACAGAGCCGGAAGGAACTATTAAGTGTAAGTTCTGGGGATTCGGTTCAGACGGAACAGTTGGTGCGAATAAACAAGCTATTAAGATTATAGGTGACGATACTGATATGTATGCTCAAGGATACTTTGCCTATGATAGTAAGAAGTCGGGAGGAGTTACTATATCCCACTTAAGATTTGGTAAGTCACCAATAAAGTCCACATATCTTATTACGGATGCTGATTTTATATCATGCTCTAAGCAATCATATGTATATCAATATGATTTATTGAAGGGTTTAAAGAAGGGAGGAACCTTCTTATTAAACTGTATCTGGGACGAATCTGAACTGGAATCAAATTTACCTGCAAATATGAAGAAATTTATAGCTGATAATGAAATAAACTTCTACATCATAAATGCAACAAGAATTGCTTCAGACATCGGACTTGGTGGAAGAACAAATATGATAATGCAATCTGCATTCTTTAAATTAGCTAAGGTGCTTCCTATAGAAGAAGCTGTAGCACACCTTAAGAAGTCCATAGTAGACGCTTACGGTAAGAAAGGTGAAAAGATTGTAAATATGAACTATGAAGCCGTTGATAAGGGAATAGATGCTCTTGTTAAAATTGAGGTTCCGGCATCATGGAAAGAAGCTGCAGATGAAGGCACTATAAACAATCTGTTACCTGAATTCATCAAAAATGTAGTTGAACCAATGAATAGACAAGAAGGAGATAACCTTCCTGTAAGTACTTTTGTTGGTAGAGAAGATGGTACCTTCCCAATGGGAACATCAGCTTATGAGAAACGTGCTATTGCTGTTGATGTACCTCATTGGATTAAGGAAAACTGTATCCAATGTAACCAATGTTCTTATGTATGTCCTCATGCAGTAATCAGACCTATCTTAGTTAATGAAACTGAAAAGGCTAATGCTCCGGAAACATTTGAAACATTGAAGCCAATAGGCAAGGGATCAGAAGGGCTGGAATACCGCATTCAAGTCTCAGCTTTAGATTGTACCGGTTGTGGAAATTGTGCTGACGTTTGTCCTGCAAAGACCAAGGCTTTAGTTATGAACCACTTCGAAGATGAATACGAAGTTCAGGCAAAGAATTGGGAATATGCTATGACTGTAACGGCTAAGGGAGACCTATTTGAGCCGACTAATTTAAAAAACACTCAGTTCCAAGAACCATTATTGGAGTTCTCAGGAGCTTGTGCAGGTTGTGGTGAAACTCCATATGCTAAATTGATTACTCAATTATATGGAGATAGGATGTATATAGCCAATGCAACTGGTTGTTCATCAATTTGGGGTGCAAGTGCACCAGCTACACCATATTGCAAGAATCAAGAAGGTAAAGGTCCTGCATGGGCTAACTCCCTATTTGAAGATAATGCTGAATACGGATATGGTATGGCCGTTGCCAACAGACAAATTAGAGAAAAAATCCAATTGGCAATGGAGGAATTCCTAGGCCTTGAATTAGATAATGAACTTAACCAATACTTCAAGGAATGGCTAGCTGGAATGGACGATCCTAAGGCTACTAAAGCTGCAGCAGGAATGATAATTCCAAGATTAGGCCAAGATACAGCTAATCATAGAGGAAATGAATTATTAAAATTAGTAGAAGAACTGAAGGATTACTTGATAAAGAAATCAGTTTGGATATTCGGTGGAGACGGCTGGGCATACGATATTGGATTCGGTGGTCTAGACCATGTATTAGCATCAGGTGAAAACATCAACGTATTCGTATTTGATACAGAGGTTTATTCAAATACAGGTGGTCAATCATCAAAGTCAACACCTACTGCAGCTGTAGCTAAATTTGCTGCTGCAGGTAAGAAGATGAGAAAGAAAGACCTTGGTATGATAGCTGCATCTTATGGATATGTTTATGTGGCACAAATATCTATGGGTGCTAATATGAACCAGACATTAAAAGCTATTAAGGAAGCTGAAAGCTATGATGGACCTTCCCTAATAATTGCATATGCACCATGTATAAATCACGGAATCAAAACCGGTATGGGAACTACAATTAAGCAAGAGAAGAAGGCTGTAGATACAGGATACTGGCATTTATATAGATTCGACCCAAGACTTGCAGATGAAGGTAAGAACCCATTTGTATTGGATTCCAAAGAACCTACAGAACCATTTATGGACTTTATAAACTCAGAGGTTAGATATACTTCATTAAAGCTTCAATTCCCAGAAGTAGCTGAAGAGTTATTTAAAGCTGCTGAAGCAAATGCTAAAGCAAGATACGAAGTGTATAAGAGAATGGCAAGAGATTAATAAGAGGATAAAAGGGAAGGACCCCTTTTCTCAAAACATAGGCTGTCAGTAAACTGGCAGCCTATGTTTTTTTGAAAATCAATGAATTATTTAAGGTATATGGTATAATAGAAAGGTATAATATATAGGGAGAGGGAAAAATCTTGTCTCTATGATTTCTATCTAGGAGTGATAATTTGGAAAGTAAGGAGCTTATACAGCTATTTACAGATAAAAATATAGGAAGTGTATTATTTGAAGAACCTTTGAAAAATCATACATCCTTTAGAATTGGAGGACCTGCAGATATGATGATTGTCCCTAATTCTGAAGATGAGCTTATAAATGCAGTGAAGCTGTGTAGGGAAAATGGAATCCAATTCTACATAATGGGAAATGGAACTAACCTTCTAGTTCGTGATGGTGGAATGCGTGGTGCGGTAATCAAGATAAATGAAGGCTTAAATAATATAAGAAGAGATGGCAATAATATATATTGTGAAGCTGGAGCTTTACTTACGGCTGTTAGCAGGTTTGCTATGAATGAGTCTCTAACAGGAATGGAATTTGCAAATGGGATTCCCGGAACCATTGGAGGAGCAGTTACTATGAATGCCGGTGCTTATGGTGGGGAAATGAAAGATGTTATAACAAAAGTAAGGGCTTTAGATAAAAATACGTATATAGTTGAATTTAACAATAAGGAAATGGATTTTAGATATAGGGCTAGTAGGGTGGTAGATGATGAATTAATAGTTCTATCCATAGAAATAGGATTAAAGCCTGGAGAATTCAATGAAATCAAGGCAGCGGTTGATGATTTAACACAGAAAAGAACATCTAAACAGCCACTAGAACTTCCAAGTGCAGGTTCTACATTTAAAAGACCGGAAGGGTACTTTGCTGCAAAGCTTATAGAGGACTCGGGCCTTAAAGGACTTAGACATGGAGGAGCCCAAGTATCATTAAAACATTGCGGTTTTATAGTGAATGTTGATAATGCTACCTGTAAAGAAGTCTTAGAGCTGGTAAAAGTAGTACAGAAGACTGTAAAGGATAAATTTGATGTGGATATAGAAACCGAAATTAAAATTATTGGAGAGGATTAAATGATAAAGGTATTGGGAGATTATCATACACATACAAGATATAGCAGCGGTTTTAGAAAGAAGGGAAGCCATGCTATAGGAACCATAGAAGATAATGCCAATGAAGCATTAAGAAAGGGTCTATCTACCCTAGTAATATCGGAGCATGGACCTGGACATTATCTTTATGGCCTGAGGAGGAGTAATCTCTCAATTATCAAGAATGAAATCAAAAGGCTTAACCAGGTATTTGAACCAAAGGGATTAAAAATTCTCTTAGGAGTTGAAGCTAATCTGGTCGGAATAGACGGACAATTGGATGTTGATGAGAAGTTTATAAAGGAGTTAGATATTCTACTAATGGGGTATCACTATGGTGCAACACCTTTAAATTTCAAGGATATGTATGGTCTTTATATACAAAATCCATTGTCAAAGATTGGCCTGATGAATGAAAATAAGGCAATAGAAGTGAATACAAAGGCTTATTTGAAGGCTTTGGATAACTACAAGATAGATATAATAACCCATCCGGGTTCAAAAGCAAAGGTGGACATAGTAGGGGTGGCTAAAAAGGCTGGGCGTTTAGGAACGGCTCTTGAAATAAGCTCTAAGCATAGTGAGCTTTCTACAAAGAATCTTAATCTAATAAAAGATATAGATGTAAATTTCTATATAAATAGTGATGCTCATAAACCTGAAGATGTGGGAAATATCCAAAGAGGCATTGATAAGGCTATAGAAGCTAACATAGATTTAAAAAGAGTAAAAAACATTATAGAGATGAGGTGATCTGATGGAGTTTTTAGTAATTACGGGAATGTCCGGAGCCGGTAAATCACAGGCTATGAAGGTAGCAGAAGATATGAATTATTATGGCATGGACAACCTACCCCCGGCCTTATTATCTAAATTCGCTGAGCTATGTCGGGAATCTAAGAAAAAAATAGACAAGGTTGCTGTAGTATTGGATATAAGGGGTGGAGAGTTCTTTTCTACTCTTTTTATGGGCCTGGAAGACTTATCTGCCATGGGAATTGGATATAAAATTCTTTTCTTGGATTCAACTGATGAAGTTTTAATAAAGAGGTTTAAAGAACTTAGGCGACCTCACCCTTTAACACCTGATGGAAGCTTGATTAATGGTATAACAGAAGAACGTAATTTGCTCAAAGAAATAAAAAATAGTGCCAATTATATATTGGATACCTCTAAATTAACTTTAGGTATGCTGAGGGAGGAAATGGGAAATATTTTATCTGAAGGTGGGGAGAAGAGAAATATTTCACTTTCAGTTACATCCTTTGGGTTCAAACATGGGATTTTATTAGATGGGGACTTGGTATTCGACGTTAGGTTTATACCAAATCCATATTATATTCCTGAATTGAAAGAAGATTCAGGTAGGACAGACAAGGTTAAAAACTATGTATTTAATTGGCCTCAAACCAATATATTTATAACAAAGGTAATAGATATGCTTGAATACCTAATCCCATATTATGTTGAGGAAGGAAAGACACAGTTGGTAATTGGAATTGGTTGTACAGGTGGTTTCCATAGGTCTGTAGCCATGTCGGAAAAAATAGGAGAAATACTTAAGATAAATGGACACAGGGTTATAGTAAATCATAGGGATTTAAAGGAGTAGGAGTAAGTATATGGAGACGAATAATTACCAACCCAAAATTGTAGCAATAGGAGGAGGAACCGGGCTTTCTATACTATTAAGAGGCCTTAAGGAATTCACACCAAATATCACGGCTATCGTAACAGTAGCTGATGATGGTGGAGGGAGTGGAATACTACGTGAGGACCTAGGAATGTTGGCACCCGGAGATATCCGATCTTGTCTTTTGGCCTTAGCAAATACTGAACCTACTATGGAAAAAGTTTTACAATACCGATTTAAAGAAGGCCAGCTCAAAGGGCAAAACTTTGGAAACTTATTTATAGCTGCTATGAATGAGATATATGGGAGCTTTGAATTGGCTATTAAAGAAGCTAGCAACGTACTTTCCATAACCGGTAAGGTATACCCTATGACCTTAGAGGATGTAAGGCTTCATTGTGAGCTAGAAAATGGAGATGTAATCGAAGGGGAATCAATTATTCCCGGAGAAGCTCTAAAGAGGGGATGTAGAATTAAGAAGATGTTTATGAATCCATCCATAACATATCCTTTAGTAGAAGCAATTGATGCTATTAAAGATGCAGATCTTATAGTTATGGGACCTGGAAGCTTATATACATCCATAGTACCGAATTTATTGGTAAATGATATAGTGGGTACAATTTATAATTCAAAGGCACCCAAGGTATATATTTGCAATGTCATGACCCAACCCGGAGAGACCGATGGTTTTGGAGTTCTTGAGCATGTACAGGGGATATTAAATCATAGCAGGGAAGACTTTCTAAATTATGTAATTGCCAATACAGAAGAGATACCTGAAGAAACCCTTAATAAATATATTACAGATGGAGCAAGGCCTATAATATTAAAGCCGGAAGATGAGGGTATCCTTGCTTCAAAAAACATTAGATTAATAAGTGATAATTTAGTAGAAATTAGGAGTAGTTATATAAGACATGATAATATTTTAGTAAGTAAGATTCTAATTGATATAGCAAATGGAAAATATGGTAAAAATGAGATGGATATTTAACCATCTCATTTTAATGTAGAATTAAATAAAAATGCTAATAATTGAGTACATAGATGAAAATGTTTACAAAAGCTTATAGAAATATTGTATAATAGATGTATTAATGATTATTAATTTTTTTTTGCATTAGGAGTTGATACCATGTTTGAGGTAAGCTCAGGAGGTGTAGTAGTATTTGGCAATGCAATACTCTTACTTAAGAAGTACAATGGAGATTGGGTTTTACCCAAGGGTAGACTTGAGAAGGGTGAAGACATTGAACATGCTGCACTGAGAGAGGTCTTAGAGGAAACCGGGGTTAAGGGAGAGATTATAAGTTATATTGGGTCTGTTAAATATAACTACAAGAACATCAAAGAGGATGAGATGGTTTCGAAGACTGTTCATTGGTATCTTATGAAGACCAATTCAATGGATTGTACACCTCAAAGGAAGGAAGGTTTTGTCGATGCTGTCTTTGTTCATATTGATAAAGCCAAGGATTTACTGAGGTATGCAGATGAAAGAAGAATAATACAAAAAGGAATCGAGATTTTGAAGCAATAGGGGTGATGACATGTCCTTTTCAGCGACTACTAAGAATGAATTGTCAAGGGTTGAATTAGTAGAGGAAGATTGTGCTCTAGCTGAATTGGCAGCGCTAGTAAGGATGAATGGAACAATTCAAATATTAGGAAATAATAAGATAAATCTTAAATTCACTACTGAAAATGCGGCTATAGCTAGGAGGATATTCTCCATTTTAAAATTGATATATAATACTGAAGTAGAGGTTATGGTTAGAAAAAATAGACAGTTGAAAAAGAACAACAATTACCTTATACTCGTAAATAATAGGGAGATTTCTAAAGCCATACTAATTGATGTAGGTTTTATAAAGGAAGATGGGTCGAATTTATTCAATCCCTCATATAGTGTGCCTGAAGAATTGATTTTCAAAAGAGATTGTAAGAGGAGTTATATAAGAGGGTCTTTCCTTGGCGGAGGTTCCATCTCCAATCCTGAAAAGACCTATCATTTAGAATTTGTCACTAACAATGAAAACCATGCACAAGATTTATCAAATATAATCAATTCCTTTGACTTGAGCTCCAAGATAGTGACTAGAAAGGAAAACTTTGTGGTCTATATCAAGGAGGGGGAACAGATTGTTGACATATTAAATATTATTGGAGCCCACCAAGCCTTATTAAAACTAGAGGATATAAGGGTTTTAAAGGATGTAAGAAATAATATAAATAGGTTGGTAAACTGTGAGACAGCTAATTTAAGTAAGACCATAGATGCATCTATGAGACAGATGGAACATATTCAGCTTATTAGGGACCATATGGGACTTAATAAACTTCCCCAAAACCTAAAAGAAATAGCAGAAATTAGGATGGAGAACCCAGATGCAAGTTTAAAGGAAATAGGTGAAATGTTAAACCCTCCTATTGGAAAATCAGGAGTTAACCATAGATTTAGAAAAATCGAAGAAATTGCAGAAGAATTGAGAGGGGTGAATTAAATGGAAAAAATGACCATAAGATTAAACAATCCTGACGGATTGCATGCAAGACCTGCAGCCATATTTGTTCAAGTAGCCAGCAGATTTTCAAGTGAACTTCAATTAGAAGCTCATGGAGTAACAGTAAATGGTAAGAGCATAATAGGAATTATGTCACTAGGTGCCTTTCATGGAGAGGAAATAACCCTTACTGCTACTGGACAAGATGAAAAATTGATGATTAAGGCCTTGCAACAATTAATTGAAAGCGAGTTTAAACCCGTATAATTGGGAATAGTTAGCTTGTAATACTAAATTTGGAGGATTAGATGAAGAAAATATTAGTAACAAATAATAAACTTGTATATGAGAAGTATAATGATAAGCAAGAGGTAGTCTACTTAGAAGGACAAACTTATTTGGATGTTCTTGAATATGTTAAGGGAAAACTACATGAAGGACATAAACTTTTATCACATCCCTTGTCAGGAAGTATTAAGCCAAATGAAACACCATATAAGAGCATAATTATTTCCAAGAATAGTTATAAGGATGATTTAGATATTCAAGGAACAATGATTATAGAGGATTCAATAGAAACAGCAAATAAATTTCAGTCGATAAAAGCAACTCCTCAATATAGAGAAAGTACACTTGATGACTTCAGAGTGATAGACCTTTCACTAATGGAAAATGTTATCGATAAATTAGGCTACATGTAAAAGAAGTCTTCAATAAAAAGAAGACTTCTTTTTTTATGAAAATTCAAAAAAAATGGATTTTTATAAAATTATTCAAACTTTATGTATTTAAGTTGTATTTTAGATGAATTTCACTATATACATATTTGTTTTTTATGATAAAATATAAATGATGAGTTAGATTGAAAGGGATTTATATGAAAGATTTAAGATTTTCACACCTACATGTACATACGGAATATAGCCTTCTAGATGGTTCTATAAAAATTAAAGACCTTATAAGAAGAACTAAAGAGCTGGGTATGGAAGCTATTGCAATTACCGATCATGGTTCTATGTTTGGTGTGGTTCAATTTTATAAAGAAGCAAAAAAAAATGGCATTAAACCTATTTTGGGTTCTGAAGTATATGTTTCAATAAACAAGTATACAGAAAAGGAAGCTAAGGATAAGAATCAATATCATCTAGTCCTTTTAGCTGAGAACGATATTGGCTATAGGAATTTGATGAAAATCGTATCTGAAGCCTATGTAAATGGTTTCTACTATAAACCACGTATAGACCATGATATATTGAAAACTTACAGCGAGGGGATAATATGTTTGTCGGCATGCCTTGGTGGAGAAGTTCAGCAACATATTCTGAACAATAACCTGAATAAGGCAAAAGAAGTTGCTCTAACCTATAGGGACCTATTCGGTATCCATAATTTCTATCTGGAACTACAGGATCATGGACTTAAGGAACAGGCTGAGGCAAATAGAGCCTTGCTTGAAATCAGTAAAGACCTTAATATTCCTTTGGTTGCTACCAATGATATACATTATCTAAATAAAAGCGATGCTGTGGTCCATGATGTATTATTATGTATTCAAACAGGAAAAACTGTTGATGAAGAAGGTCGTATGAAATTTCCAACTGATCAGTTTTATCTGAAATCTCCTGAAGAAATGTATGAACTATTTAACTACTGTGAAGAAGCTCTTCAAAATACTCATCTTATCGCTAATAGATGCAATGTGGATTTAGATTTCAATACTCTACATCTCCCTAAATATGAAATCCCAAGGGGAACTACTAATGTAGACTTCCTTAGAAAGCTTAGTTGGAATGGTATAGAAAAGCGTTATGAGAAAATAACAGATGATATCAGAAGGCGATTTGAATACGAGTTTAAAACCATAGTAAATATGGGTTATACGGACTACTTTCTGATAGTGTGGGACTTTATAAAATATGCAAAGGACCACAATATAATGGTAGGACCGGGAAGAGGTTCTGCTGCAGGAAGTATAATTTCATACGGCCTCGGGATTATAGATATTGACCCCCTTGAATATGGCCTCCTATTTGAAAGATTCTTAAACCCTGAAAGGGTAACTATGCCTGATATAGATATAGATTTTTGCTATGAAAGACGTGAAGAGGTAATAGATTACGTTGTAAAAAAATATGGTTCTGATAAGGTTGCTCAAATTGCTACCTTTGGAACCATGCTAGCAAAAGGTGCTATAAGGGATGTGGGTAGGGCCATAAACATGCCTTATGGTCAAGTGGATGCTATTGCAAAAAAGATACCTAATGAACTTGGTATCACAATAAAAAGGGCAATGGAGATAAATAAGTCACTTAAGGATGATTACGACAAGGATGAAGAAGTTCATAATCTCTTGGACTTTGCCATGGCTGTAGAAGGTCTACCAAGGCATACTTCTACTCATGCAGCAGGAGTTGTAATATCCAAGGAACCAATAACTGATTACGCCCCGCTAATCAAAAATAATGACTCAATTGCTACTCAATATACCATGACCGAATTAGAGGAATTAGGCCTATTGAAGATGGACTTCTTAGGGTTAAGAACTTTAACAGTAATTAGAGATGCCATAAGTCTTATTGAATCCAACTATGGTATTAGGGTGGATTTCAATAAGGATTTCACTTATGATGACCCTAAAGTATTAGAGATGTTTGCCAAAGCAGAAACCTTGGGGATATTTCAATTTGAGAGTCCAGGTATGAGGGCTTTCTTAAAGGAACTAAAAGCAAATAAATTTGAAGATTTAATAGCTGCTAATTCCCTTTTTAGACCTGGACCTATGAATCAGATTCCAACCTTTATTCAGTGCAAACATGACCCATCTAAGATTACATACATTCATGAAAAACTAGAGCCCATTTTGGGGACCACTTATGGTTGTATTGTATACCAGGAACAGGTAATGCAAATAGTAAGGGATTTAGGAGGTTACACTCTAGGAAGAGCTGATCTTGTTAGACGTGCCATGTCTAAAAAGAAGATGGATGTTATGGAAGAGGAGAGAAGAAACTTTATTTACGGTCAAACCGATGAAATGGGTAATGTTTTGATTCCAGGTTGTATCCGTAATGGGGTGGATGAAAATTGTGGCAATAAGATATTTGATTTGATGATAGATTTTGCAAATTATGCTTTTAATAAGTCTCACTCAGCAGCATATGCTGTAATTGCTTATAGGACAGCATGGTTAAAATATTACTATTCTAAGGAGTTCATGGCTGCCCTTATATCATCTGTAATGGGTAGCACAACACAAGTATCACTTTACATTCAGGAGTGCAAGAGGCTAGGTATTCAGGTCTTGCCGCCAGATGTTAATTTATCCTTTAGGAAATTTACCGTATATGAAAATAAAATACGTTTTGGCTTGAGTGCGGTGAAAAATGTTGGCGATAATTTTATAGATGTAATAGTTAAGGCTAGAGGGGAAAGAGTCTTTACAGGATTTACGGATTTTGTTGAAAAAATAGAGCGTATTGACTCAGGAGTAATGAATAAGAGAGCTGTTGAAAGTCTTATTAAATGTGGAGCAATGGATGGTTTAGGCGCTAATAGAGCTCAACTATTATCCATCTTTGAAAAAACCATAGATGGTATACATTCAGACAGAAGAAGGAATTTAGAGGGGCAGTTTTCCATATTTGATACTATGGACCTTTCGGTAAATAAAGACAACCTGCCTAATATAAATGAATTTCCTCAGAAGTCCATTTTAGCTATGGAAAAAGAAATATTAGGAATCTATGTTTCAGGACACCCCTTGGAGCCATATGTTCAAGACTTAGAGAGGGTATCAACTTTGATGACAACGGACCTGGTTGATGATATTGATGAAAGTCAAAGAGTAAAGGATGGGCAACGTATAACTATAGGTGGAATAATAGTAGAAAAAAAGAACAAAATTACAAGAAACAACAATATGATGGCATTTTTAACCTTAGAGGATTTATATGGTGGAGTTGAATGTATAGTATTTCCTGCAACCTTCGAGCGATATAGTAAGTACCTGGTTGAGGATGATGTAGTAGTTATTGATGGTAGGATTTCAACATCGGAAGTTGAAGACACTAAAATAATTGTAGAAAAAATATCTCCTTTAAGCACATTTAAAGCTGATAAACTTTATATCAAATTATCTCTAGATAGTAGACCGAGTGCATTTGACTATATTAAAGAAATCTTAAGCAAATATCCCGGAGATACTCCTGTTTATGTATATATGGAGAAAGAGGAAAGAACTGTTATGGCAGATAAATCTCTTTGGATAAATTCGGAAAATAAGGAAGTTATGGTTGAATTACAGAGATTGTTGGGTAAAGATAGTATCAGATTTAGCAAATAGGAAGATAGGAGGTTAATTATGTGGAACACAATACATGTATCAACGAACCTAAATTATACAAAAAAAGTGGAAGATATACTTAAAAATGAGGGGTTTCTTATTAAAATGAGGGATTTGTCTTCAGATGACGGAGAAGTAGTCTATGAACTTCAGGTTTTGGACCATGAGGCCAAGGATGCTCATAATTTTATATTAGAAAATTGTATTTAAAAACATGAGATGTTTTATCTTTTTAGGAGGTAGTAGTATGAAGAAGACCAAGATAGTAGCAACTATTGGACCGGCATCTGAATCAGAAGATAAACTACGGGAGCTTTTTCAGAGTGGATTGAACGTTTGTAGGTTGAACTTTTCCCATGGTAGTCATGATGAGCATCAAAACAGGATCGATTCAATAAAGAAAGTAAGGGAGGAAATGGACCTTCCCATTGCAATTATGCTGGATACTAAGGGTCCTGAAATAAGGCTTGGGGATTTTAAGGACGGAGCCATAGAATTGTTACAGGATGATATCTTTACCCTAACCACTAGGGATATTATAGGAGATAGGTCAATTGTAAGCATTAGTTACAAGGGACTTCCTCAGGATATTGAAGTAGGAGGAAGAATCTTAATCGATGATGGTTTGGTAGAATTAAAGATACTGGAAGTTATAGATGGAACTGATATAAAATGTACTGCTATTAATAATGGAACCTTAAAGAATCATAAAGGTGTAAATGTACCTAATATAAACATAAATCTACCGGCTGTAACGGATAAGGACATTGAAGATATTAAATTTGGAATAAAAAATGATATCGATTTCATAGCTGTGTCCTTTGTGAGAACGGCAGATGATGTAAATACTATTAGAAGAATTTTAGAGGAAAATGGTGGACAAAATATCGACATTATTTCTAAAATTGAAAGTCAACAAGGTGTTGATAATATAGATGAAATCTTAAAAGTTTCTGATGGAATAATGGTGGCTAGGGGTGACCTTGGTGTAGAGTTAGAAACGGAAGAAATCCCCTTAATTCAAAAATTACTTATAAAAAAATGCAATTTAGAAGGTAAGGCAGTAATTACTGCAACTCAAATGTTGGATTCCATGATGAGAAATCCAAGGCCAACCAGGGCGGAAGTTACTGATGTGGCAAATGCAATACTTGATGGTAGTAGTGCTATTATGCTATCGGGAGAGACTGCTGCAGGAAAATACCCTATTGAATCAGTGAAGATGATGTACTCCATTGCAAAGACAACAGAGGAATCTTTGAATTACCATGAGATCCTAAGTGCTAAAAGTGAAATAGTTCAACTGTCAACAACTAATGCTATAGGGAAGGCTACTTGTACAACAGCAGAAGATCTTGATGCGGCAGCAATTATCACTTCCACATCTTCCGGATATACATCAAAGGCTATCTCCAAGTTTAGACCAAAGTCACCGATTATTGCAGTGACAACTTCAGACTCAGTAAGGAGAAAGTTAGCTCTTGAATGGGGGGTATATCCTATAGTTGCTAATGAAAGCAATTCTACAGATGAGGTTATAGATAATTCAGTAAATGCTGCTATAGATTATGGCTATGTCAAACAAGGAGACTTAGTAGTAATTACTGCAGGAATACCTGTTGGATTGTCGGGTACGACTAATATGATTAAGGTTCATACTATAGGAAAAGTACTCTTAACTGGCCAGGGTATAGGCAATAAGGTTGGAACAGGTAGAGTATGTATAGTGGATTCGGAAGAGGATTTACTAAACTATTTTGAGAATGGAGATATTATAGTTACTAACTTTACATATAAAGAAATGGTTAAGTATATGGAAAGAGCTTCGGCTATTATAGCAGAAGAAGGAGGACTAACATCCCATAGTGCAATTGTAGGTATTAATCTTGAAAAACCCACTATAGTTGGAGTTAAGAAAGCAAAAGAGATACTTAAGAATGGTGATATAGTAACTGTTGACTCAACGACTGGACAGATATATAAAGGCCAAGCAAGGGTATAGAAAGGAGGAGTTATAATGGACCATACGACTGATGAAATATATGATATATTAAGAAATAGGATAATAAAATTAGATTACCAGCCAGGACAGGTGCTTAACGAACAAGAAATTGCAGATGAATTTAATGTGAGCAGGACACCTATAAGAAAGGTGTTCCAAACTCTTGAAAACGACAAGCTAATAAATATAGTCCCTAGATTTGGTGTTCAAGTAGCTACTATCGACTTTAGAAATATGAAGCACATATTTGAAATCACAAGGGTGCTTGATCCATATGTGGCAGTACTGGCAGCAGATAGGATAAGCCCTAGTGCTATTGAAGAGTTAGAGAAGATCATAGAAAGATTTGGGAAATATGATATAAGCAAAGACTATCAAAATGCCATAAATGATGACCAGAGATTTCATCAAATCATCCAGGAAAGCTGTGGCAATATATGGCTTCAAGAGATCTTGAGTAGTTTGCATTGTCATACAGAAAGATTGTGGCACTATTCAGAAAATTATTTTGATAACATTGAATTATTTTGTAGCACATTAACAAAACTGTTAGAAGGTATAAAGACCAATGACAAGGACAAGGTAGAAAAGTATGCAAAAGAGCATATTGATGAATTTGTATCGAAAATTAAAGAGGAATTACTTTAATAAATAAGGCATTTAACTTGATTTACTTAATAATTAATAAATAATGTATTAAACCTAGAGGTTGGAATATGGGGCAGAATCTAGGTTTAGTTCTTTTTTCATTAGGTCTTAGTATAGGTCTTATAAATATTAACAAATATTAATTTAAATTTTTCGATAATACACTTGAAATACAACAAAAAAACATGTATAATGGAAATATAAAACAAGTTAAAATCTTATCAAATACAGAAAGGATGTGAATCTAAAAATCAAGAGTGTCAATTTAGAATCTTTTCCAAAAGGATTCAAGAACGAAAGGAGTGAGGCTATGAACGAGGTAATCGACTTTAAGATAGTAACTAATAACCCTCTTGTAAGGGACAAGTACAGTCAGGTTATCTTTGTTGATGGATGTTTTGAGGACGTACTTATCAAAACAAGGGACTTGGTTCATTCAGGTCATGAATTGATAAACCATCCTCTTGGAGCAAGTATAAGAATGTTCTTTTCACCATATCGCTCCATTATAGTAGGCAATAATTCTACAGGGATAGATGATGAACATATTTCCATTATGGAAAGCAGTATAATAAGCTATAAAAAGCAAATGGAAAATAGAAAGCCAGACTTTGACAATAGTCAAGACTATGCTTTAATTGACTCTAGTCTTTTAGGTTCAGCTGTAGATGAAATGCAAAGGATTTATGACCAGGCTATCTAGCCTAAAATTTTATGGAAACTGAAAACGTTTCTTAAAAAAAGTTAACAAATGTTAATTTAGCAGTAGTGATGTAATTTATATTAATTGCAAACATTGCATAAAAAATTATGGAGGTGACTTTCCTTGAAGCTTGTTCAAAACAGAATTTTTATTAAAGACATTCAGTTTGGTAACGCAACAGCTGTAAACAATGGAATATTAACAGTCAATAAAGAAGAAATGATTAATTTCTTAAAAGAAGATCCAAAGATAAAAAACGTAAAACTAGATATTGCTAGACCGGGAGAAAAAACTAGAATAATCCCTGTAAAGGACGTAATAGAGCCAAGAGTTAAAGTAGAGGGAGAAGGAAAGGGTTTTTCAGGAGTTACTACAACAACTACTCAACTAGGTGATGGTACTGTAAATATTCTTTATGGTGCTGCTATAGTTACAGTTGGAGATATAGTAGGATTCCAAGAAGGCGTAGTAGACATGTGGGGTGAAGGGGCAAAATGGACTCCTTTCTCAAAGACATATAATCTAGTAGTTGATATCGAGCCGGTTGAAGGCATTGCACCACACGTTCATGAAACAACTGTACGTATGGCAGGACTTAAGGCAGCAGAATACCTAGGAGAAGCTGGTAGGGATGCTAAGGTTGATGAAACCCTTACTTATGAAATAGGAAGTATCGATGAAGAAACTAAAAAATATCCAAATCTTCCAAAGGTATTATATGTTGAAATGCTTATTTCTCAAGGTCTTTTACATGATGGATATATCTATGGAGTTAATAGCCAATTAATCCTTCCAACGCTTCTTCATCCAAATGAAGAATTAGACGGTGCTGTAATAAGTGGAAACTGTGTAGCTGCATGTGATAAGATCACTACTTATCAACATCAAAACAACTCAGTTATAGAAGACCTATATGCAGAACATGGAAAGACTATCAACTTTATTGGAGTAATTCTTACACCTGAGCTTACTACATTACAAGGTAAATTCAGAACTTGTGATTACACAGCAAAGCTTTGTAAGACATTAGGTGCTGATGGAGTTATAGTTTCTGAGGAAGGATACGGAAATCCAGACTCAGACCTATTAATGATTTGTAAGCGTTTAGAGAAAGCTGGAATCAAGACTGTACTAATCACTGATGAGTGTTCAGGATGGGACGGAGCGAGTCAACCTCTAGCAGATACAACTCCTGAAGCTGTAGCAGTAGTATCAGGAGGTAATGTAAGCCACGTTGTTACTTTACCACCGGCAGATAAGGTAATTGGAAATGACAAAGCAATTGCTACTCTTTCAGGAGGCTGGGAAGGCTGTCTTGAAGAAGATGGAAGCATGAAGTGTGAATTAAATGCAGTAATAGGATCTACATCTGAAATAGGTTACCACTACTGTACTGCAAGAGAATATTAATTATAAAAGGGAGGAGGAAGACAAATGAAATATAAAGTATTATATTATGTAAATCAATTCTTTGGTCAAATAGGCGGCGAAGAAAAAGCTGGAGTAGGACCGGAGTTTCATGCAAAATCTATAGGACCAGCAATGGGTTTTGGAGCTGAGATCAAAGACGACGCTGAAATAATAGGTACGATAATATGTGGGGATAACTTCTTCAATGAAAACAGAGAAGAAGCTCTTGGATATATAATGAACGTAATCAAGGAACAAAAGCCTGATTTAGTAGTTGCAGGACCGGCATTTAATGCAGGTAGATATGGAATGGCTTGTGCAGGAGTAACAGTTGCTGTTCAAGAAGAAATGGGAATACCTGTACTAACTGGTATGTATGTAGAAAACCCGGGAGTAGATGCATGTAAAACAAAGGTTCATGTTGTAAGCACTGGAAATTCAGCTGCAGACATGAGAAAAGCTCTACCTGTTATGGGAAAACTAGCTCTTAAATTACTTAAGGGTGAAGAAATTGGACTACCTGCTGAAGAAGGATATATTCCTCAAGGTAGAAGACTTACAGTATTTGCTGATAAGAGGGGTTCAAAGAGAGCGACTGAAATGCTTGTGGCTAGACTTTATGACAAGCCTTTTGAAACTGAGCTTCCTATGCCAGTGTTCGATAAGGTTGCTCCTGCAGCAGCAATTAAGGATTTAAGCAAGGCAACTATTGCCCTTGTAACAACCGGTGGTATAGTTCCGCATGGTAATCCAGATAGAATTCAATCAGCAAGTGCTCAAAAATGGGGCAAATATGATGTAACTGCTATAGATGGATTAAAAGGCGACTACTACACTATCCATGGTGGATATGACCCTGTTTATGCAAATGAGATACCTGATAGAGTTGCACCACTTGATTTATTGAAGGAAGCAGAGAAAGAAGGAGTTATCGGTAAAGTTTACCAATACTTCTATACAACTACAGGAACAGGTACTGCTGTAGGTAATTCAATAAAGTTTGGTACAGAAATAGGAAAGGAACTTAAGGAAGCCGGTGTCGATGGCGTTATCTTAACATCCACTTGAGGTACTTGTACACGTTGCGGAGCAACGTTAGTAAAAGAAATCGAAAGATATGGAATTCCAATAATTCACATGGCAACTATTACAACTATTTCTGAATCAGTAGGAGCTAATAGAATATTACCAACAGTAGCTATTCCTTACCCTGTAGGAAATCCTAATATGGATCAAGAAGATGAATACAATTTAAGAAAAGATATGGTAACAAGAGCACTTAAGGGACTTGCTACAGAAATCGAAGAAACAACTCAGTTCTAATAAAATATAGAGTACAGTTTTAAAAGTAATAAGGGCTGAATCTATAGAATAACTATAGATTCAGCTTTATAAAACTAATGATATTAATTTAATTGGTATTTTAATATATTTAGTATAATACTTTTAAATATAGGAATCTATACTCTGTGTTTTGAAAGGATGGATTAATATGGAGAAGTCAAACA
>CAZIMA010000003.1:0-22149 GCA_964540195.1 uncultured Tissierella sp. | reverse complement strand
TAGGAATCTATACTCTGTGTTTTGAAAGGATGGATTAATATGGAGAAGTCAAACAAAGTCAGTTTAGGTAGAGTAATCATCATGGGTGGAGCCTTTATCGGCCTATTGATTGGTTCTGGATTCACAACTGGACAAGAAATTATGCAATACTTCGTTGCTTTTGGTAAAATGGGCTATGCGAGTATAGCCTTGATGTTTCTCCTATTTTGTTATGTTGGAAGTAGTTTTGTAGCAGTTGGATATGAGCAAAAGTTTGAAGAACCAAAAAATATTTACCAATATTATTGTGGGAAATATATTGGAACCTTCTTCGACTATTTTTCGGTAATTTTTCTTTTTATGTCATTCTGGGTAATGGTTGCAGGTGCAGGAGCGGTATTCCATCAGTCATTTGGTTGGCCAAATTGGGCAGGTGGAACTGTAATGGGTATAATCACCCTTATTACCTTGTATTTTGGATTTAATAAATTAGTTGACATCATCGGTTCAATAGGACCAGTTGTATCAATATTAGCAATTCTTCTTGGTATAGCTGGAATCTCAATGCATCCGGAAGGTCTTTCAACTTTCTCGGATATAGTACCGGGCTTGGTTGCAGAAGAAAAAATTTTGCAAGCAGGGAATAGCTGGTTTATGGCATGTATATCATATGTTGGCTTTTGTATGATGTGGTTAGCGGTATTTATGACAAATATGGGAGCCACAGCTAACAGTAGAAAAGAAGGAATACTTGGTGCAATATTTGGTTCTGCATTATTCTCATTAGCAGTATTTCTATTAATGTTAGGATTATCAGCTAATATAAGTGACGTAGCAGGTGCACAAATACCATCACTGATACTAGCAACAAAAGTAGCCCCGGCTTTGGCAACTATTTACACTATAATTGTTTTTGTAGAGATATATACTACAGCCGGCCCATTACTTTGGACACCAGTAAAGCGTGTTGCACCGGATGAGAAAAGCAAACGTTATCGCATGGCCTTGGTTATACTTGGAGCAATTGGAATCGTTGTAGGTTTGAATGTTCCATTTGACAAATTGATTAACGTTGTTTATGTAATCAATGGATATGTTGGATTCTTATTGTTCTTTATGATGATTATTACAGACGTCAGAACACGTATATTAAAAAATTACACACCTAAGATTGTTCTGGATTTAAAAAATGAAAAAGAGTAAGGTGAAAAGTAAATTATATAGAAGTGTAACTGGAACCTTCTATACTTATTTTTAAATTGCATTTATTTACATGTCATATATAGTAATGATTGGCAAGGCGTATACAAAGATTAATCAGAAAATCCAACTGGCTTACAACAGTTGGAGAAGCAATTGAAATACTAAATTTTATGGTAGTTGCAGTATATTAATTTCTAGTTATCAATGATATTTTCATTGAGATATATAACGGGGAGGCTATATACCCCTCTCTTATGCAACCTCGTTGCAGTAAACCTCTTATATTTACAAAATGCTTTGGGAAAGGCAACAATTAAGCCCTGGAAATACTATAGTGCTGGCACACTATAGTCGTTTCCAGGGTTTGGTTTTTATGTTATAATCAGAATAGCTTCTAAAAAAGCATTGAAGCGTGAAAAATGCCTAACATTAGTGTATATTTTAAAAGAGGTGTAATATGATTTTACTTAATATAGAAAACCTATCGAAGTCATATACAGAAAAGACTTTAATAGACAATATATCCTTTGGAATAATGGAAGGGGATAAAATAGGCTTAATAGGAATAAATGGTACAGGAAAGACTACTCTCCTAAAGCTTATTGCAGGAATTGAAGAGCCTGATGAAGGAAGAATCATTAGGACTAACAATGTTAGTATAGAATATCTTCCACAGAATCCCTATTTTGAAAAAGATGCTAGAGTAATTGAGCAAGTATTTAAGGGAGATTCAGAAAACTTAAAAATAGTAAGGGACTATGAATCTGCTATTTCAAATCCAAATACAAGCAAGGATGAGATCATAAGATTAAGTCAGCTTATGGATAGTGTAGACGGGTGGGAGCTTGAAGCAGAGGCTAAGAGCATTCTCACAAAACTTGGTATCAGTGATTTCAATGCTCTTGTAAATCACCTTTCAGGTGGACAAAAAAAGCGAGTAGCCCTAGCATCTGCATTAATTAATCCATCGGATTTATTGATATTAGACGAGCCTACAAACCATTTGGATAATGATACTATTGATTGGTTAGAAGACTATCTGTCTAAGAGAAAGGGCGCCCTATTAATGATTACTCACGATAGATATTTCCTAGATAGGGTGGTAAATCGGATAATAGAGCTGGACGAAGGAAACCTATACTCCTATAAGGGTAATTATAGCTACTTCTTAGGGAAGAAATCCGAAAGAGAAGAGATTATGGCAGCAAGCGAGGAGAAGAGAAAAAACCTTTATAGAAGAGAACTTGCTTGGATGAGACAAGGAGCACAGGCTAGAACTACCAAACAAAAGGCAAGAATTCAGAGATTTAATGAATTAGAGGATAGTGCAATAGATTTAAATAAAGAAAAGATGGAAATATCTGTAGCTAGTTCAAGACTTGGGAAAAAAATTATAGAAGTAAAAAACATATGTAAATCCTATGGAGATAAGGACTTGATTGAGGACTTTACCTATACAGTCCTTAGGGATGATAGGGTGGGTATCCTTGGTGCAAATGGTCTAGGTAAGTCCACCTTATTGAAAATTTTCTCTGGAGAAATTTCTCCTGATAAGGGGACTGTGGAAATAGGAGAAACCGTAAAATTAGGAGTCTTTTCACAGGAAACAAGCCACCTTGATGATAAGCAAAGGTCTATAGATTATATAAAGGAAGGTGGAGAATTTATAACCACCGAAGATGGAATAAAAATATCTGCTTCCAAGATGCTAGAAAGATTCCTCTTTCCACCAGATCTTCAATGGACTCCAATTGGAAAACTATCTGGAGGAGAAAAGAGAAGACTTCATCTCTTAAGAACTCTAATGGAATCCCCAAATGTCCTTTTATTAGATGAACCTACTAATGACCTAGATATTCAAACCCTTACAATCCTCGAAGAATATATCGAAGAATTTCCAGGAGCAGTCATAATCGTATCCCATGATAGGTATCTATTGGATAAAATAGTTGAGAAGGTATTTGTATTTGAAGGAAATGGTGAAATTAAGGAATATACCGGAAATTATTCCTATTTCAAAGAACAATCTAAAGAGGAAGGGCCAACGGAGAAAGTAGAGAAGAAGGAAAGGGTAAAACAAACTTCACAAAAGCTGAAATTCTCCTACAATGAGCAGAGGGAATGGGAAACAATAGATGGAGATATAAATGCCTTGGAAGAAGAGCTAGCTAAGATAGAAAAGGAAATGGAAAATTCAGCAAGTGAATATACAAAGCTAGAAGAGCTAATGAAGAAAAAAGAGGAAGTAGAAGCTAGATTAGAAGAAAAAATGGAGAGATGGGTGTATTTATCGGAAATTGAAGAAAGGATAAGAAATCAATGAAGAAATTAGTATTAGCTGAAAAACCATCCGTTGGACGTGATATTGCAAGGGTTTTAAACTGTAATAAAAAGGGAAATGGATTTATAGAAGGGGATAAGTATATTGTAACTTGGGCCTTAGGCC
The DNA here is from genome assembly GCA_964540195.1 of uncultured Tissierella sp. Classification (GTDB taxonomy): domain Bacteria; phylum Bacillota; class Clostridia; order Tissierellales; family Tissierellaceae; genus Tissierella_B. The sequence goes on along the minus strand of CAZIMA010000003.1, from coordinate 18,521 downwards.
ACCTAGTTACTTTGGCTGATCCTGAGGAATATAATTCAAAATATAAGACTTGGAACATGGAAGATCTACCTATGTTGCCGGATAAGATAAAACTAGTAATTATAAAACAGAGTGGTCAGCAGTACAACGCTGTAAAAACCCAACTTCATCGCAAGGATGTAAATGAAATAATTATTGCTACCGATGCAGGTCGTGAGGGAGAATTGGTAGCTAGATGGATTATTGAAAAAGCAAATATTAAAAAGCCCATAAAAAGGCTTTGGATTTCTTCTGTAACCGATAAGGCTATTAAGGATGGATTTAATAACCTTAAAGATGGAAGAGGGTATGAAAACCTATATGAAGCAGCCCAAGGGAGAGCTGAAGCTGACTGGATAGTAGGAATCAATGCAACTAGAGCCCTGACTGTAAAATACAATTCTCAGCTATCCTGTGGTAGGGTACAGACCCCTACATTAGCTATAATTGCAAAGAGGGAAGAGGAAGTTAAAAATTTTAGGCCAAGAGATTATTATGGAATAATAGCTTCTACTAAGGAGATAAACCTTACTTGGCAATATGGTAAAAATAATGAGACCAGGTCCTTTGACAAGTCATATGTTGAGAAAACTATGGAATCTATTAAGAACAAATCATGTAAAGTGGTGGATATAGAGAAGAGTTTAAAGAAAGCTTATTCACCTAGACTTTATGATTTAACTGAGCTTCAAAGGGATGCCAATAAGTTATTTGGGTTTTCAGCTAAGGAAACCCTATCGATAATGCAAAGACTTTATGAAAACCATAAGGTTTTAACTTATCCAAGAACTGACTCCAGATATTTGACTGAGGATATAGTTCCTACTCTAAAGGATAGATTAAAGGCCATTAATATAGGGTCATATTCAAAATATGCTTCTTACCTTATGAAGGCTGAAATTAAGGGGAATAAGTCTTTTGTAGACAATTCAAAGGTAACAGACCACCATGCTATTATTCCTACTGAAGAAAGGGTTATGCTTTCAGATTTTAGCAACAATGAGAGGAAGATATTTGACCTTGTAGTAAAAAGATTTTTAGCAGTCCTATATCCTCCCTTTGAATATGAGCAGACCACTATAAAAGCTAAAATAGGGGAAGAAAACTTTATAGCTAGAGGAAAAAGAGTTATAAAGGAAGGATATAGGGAAATCTATTCTAATGATAGTGAGGATGAAGACTCTAATCAAGCTGATATAAAAGAACAAAAATTGCCACTGATTAACAAAGGAGATAGTTTAAATGTATTATCTATAAAGGAGACTGGGGGAAAGACTACGCCTCCACCCTACTTCAACGAAGGTACACTTCTATCGGCTATGGAAAATCCGGCAAAATATATGGAGAATAGCGATAGTGAACTAGCTAAGATTTTAAAGGATACAGGTGGCATAGGAACAGTTGCTACTAGGGCAGACATTATCGATAAATTATTTAAGACCTTCCTTATTGAAAATAGGGGTAAAGATATTATTATAACTGGAAAGGGTAAACAACTTCTTGATTTAGTGCCTCAAGACTTAAAGTCTCCATATATGACTGCAGAAATGGAGAAAAAACTGAATTTGATTTCCCAAGGAAAGTTAAGTCGAAACTCTTTTATGAATGAGACTAGGGAATATACCAAGGATATTATTAAAGAAATCAAAGATATGAAGGAGTCCTTCAGACACGATAATATTACTAGAACCAAGTGTCCTGGGTGTGGTAAATTTATGCTAGAGGTAAAGAGCAAGAAGGGTAAGATGTTAGTTTGCCAAGATAGGGAGTGTGGACATAGAAAGGGAATTTCTAAGACCACCAATGCAAGATGTCCGAATTGCCATAAGAAACTGGAATTAAAAGGCGAAGGTGATGGGCAAATTTTCGTATGTTCCTGTGGTCATAGAGAGAAGCTTTCTGCCTTTGAAGAGAGAAGAAAAAAGGATAAGAATAAGGTGGATAAAAAGGAAGTAGCCAAGTATATGAAGGAACAAAAGAAGGAAGAGGAAGTCCTAAATACCGGTTTGGCAGATGCCTTATCCAAGCTTAAGTTTTAAGGAGATTTATTAGAAAATAATAAATTACCTATTAATTAAAAAATTATAAGATAATTTAATGAGAATGTGGTAGAATATAGGTATTAATAATAAAGTAGGTGCATTATGATAAGATTAGGTGAGATAAATAATCTGCAAATAAAACGCTTTACATCAGTTGGGGCTTTCTTAAATGAAGTAGAACCTGAAGATGAGGATGTATTGCTGCCTAAAGCTCAGATACCTGATGGAGCGGAAATAGGCGATGAAATAGAAGTAATGATCTATAGGGACTCCAAGGATAGAATCATAGCCTCAACCAATAGGGCGAAATTGACCGTAGGACAAATGGGACATCTAATGGTAGTAAGCCAATCAAAAATAGGATCTTTTCTTGACTGGGGTCTAGAAAAAGATTTATTTCTTCCCTTTAGTGAAACAGTAGGTCATATTGAGAAGGGTAAGGAATATCTTGTTTCAGTATATTTAGATAAAAGCCAAAGACTTGCAGCAACTATGAAGATTAGGCAGTTTCTAAGTACAGAGTCACCATATAAAGAGAATGACAAGGTTAAAGGAACTATCTATAGTATTAATAGGGATATTGGTGCTTTTGTGGCAGTAGATAATAAATACGATGGCCTCATACCAAAAAGAGAGCTTTTAGGGGTTTATGAAGTCGGTGAAATAGTAGAAGTAAGGGTAAACAAGGTCCATGAAGATGGTAAGCTTGATTTGAGCTTAAGGGATAGAAGTTATGTCCAGATAGATACAGATGCTAATATTGTTAAAGCTAAGATGAAGGAAAAGGGTGGAAAGTTAAGTCTAAATGATAAGAGTTCACCTGAGGAAATCACAAGGGAGCTTTCAATGAGTAAGGCAGCATTTAAAAGGGCTATCGGAAGACTATATAAGGATGGAATCATTATAATAACTGAAAAAGGAATCCAATATAAGGATTAGAATCCAAGGGATTACCTTGAGAGAATACTTTGCTCTATAGCATAAGGATTCTCTCTCAAATGTTTCTAAGCTATAAAGCTTGTAGGGCTTTATATAGATTTATGATATTTGAAAACTGGGAGGAATATTAATGGCAAAGATAATTATTAAAAATGATGCCCTAGAATTGTTTCTTTTCATATGGGACTCAGTCGCACAAAGAGAGAAAATAAGTGAAAACTTATTGTTTGAAGTAGCAGATCGCAAAGATATGTCATATCTTTATGATGAGGACTTCTCAAAGGATTCATTACGTAAAGTTATTTCAGCTATATCCAATAGAGAACTACTAAACCATCCAACAAAAAAGGAAAGTAGATTTTGGAGTAACAATATGTGGATGCTAGAGGATATGGAGTTCACAAATAAGATGATAGAACCTGTAAAACACCTAAATCTTGATGATTTAAGAGACAAGCTTACAAAGGAAGAGTATGAAGTAATCTTCATACCAGGCCATATTGATGAATGCTACATCGATGGAAACAAATTAATAATAAACTACTTTAAGGTAATGATCGATATGTTCGGTGACCAACCGGCAAAGATTGACGGCAAACCAATTAAGGAATATATTGAAGAAAAACTATTAAGCATCTAATTAAGATTATCTACTTAAACCCTAATCATTCAACTTGCCCCTTCACAGGGGCTTTTTTTTCTATTAACTATTTATTTGGAGGTATTAATGTCATTATTTAGAGATAAGTTATTTTACAAGTCTATGTTGGCTATAGCAATACCTATAGCATTACAGAACCTTATTATATCAGCAGTAAATATGGTGGATACATTGATGATAAGTAGCCTGGGTCAATCCAGTATAGCTGCCGTAGGACTGGCCAACCAGGTTTTTTTCTTCTATATCCTATTAACATTTGGAATCAATAGCGGATCCTCAATTTTTATAGCTCAATATTGGGGCAAGGATGATATTCCAAGCATTAGAAAGATATTGGGTTTAGCCTTATCCATAAGTATATCCGTTGGAATAATATTTACCATACTGGCTTTCTTCTTCCCTAAATTTCTTATGGGCTTATTAATACAAGATCCTGAAGTAATAAACTTGGGTAGTAAATATCTAAGGGTTGTATCCTTATCCTATATTGTTACGGCAATTAGCTTTGCATATAGTGTAGCCTTGAGAACAACGGGAAATCCTAATATTCCTATGAAGATTTCTGCGATTTCCTTCGTTACAAACACTGTTTTCAACTATATCCTTATATTTGGAAAACTAGGAGTACCGGCTATGGGTGTAGAAGGTGCAGCTTGGGGTACTGTAATAGCCAGGCTTGTAGAAGTATGTATTACCTTTTATGCTGTATACGCATCAAGGGGGCCTCTGGCAGCAAATATTAAGGAACTCTTCGTATGGACTAAGGAATTTTTAACAAGATATATTAAGACAACATATGCTGTAGTCCTTGCGGAGGGAGCATGGTCATTGGGGCAGGTACTCTATTCCATTGCCTATGCTAGACTAGGTGAGGAGGCGACGGCAGCAGTTCAGTTAACCAATACTATTCAAAATATCTTCTTTGTTCTTATTAGGGGCCTTGCTAATGCCTGCACCGTTATGGTAGGTAATAAAATAGGTGGAGGAGGAGAGGAAGAAGCATATGAATATGCAAAGAAGTTTATGATATTGTCAACCATATCTGGATTGATATTAGGGGTCATTATGGCAACCACCCCTAAACTAACACTAATGTTCTTTAAGGGCCTAGAACCTGGTCTTTATGATGTGTCATATAAGTTGCTAACATTTATGGGATTGACATTCGCAATCAGGGTCTACAATTCAACGGGAATTGTTGGGGTATTGAGAGGTGGAGGAGATACTACTTTTGGTATGATACTTGACATTACTTCTGTATGGCTTATAGGAGTACCTCTAGCATTCATAGGAGCTGTGACTCTAAAATTGCCTGTATACTATCTGTTTTTACTAATAACCATTGAGGAAATATTTAAAGTTGTAGTATCAACACCTCGAATGTTATCAAAGAAGTGGATAAAAAACATAACGTAAAGGTGGAATAAACAGCCTAGATGGTGGTTTAGAAACCACCCCTTTTAAAATCAAAAGAAAATGATATAATGAATTATGAAGTTATAAAACAAAACAGAAATTACGGGGAGGAAAAAATAAAAATGGCAGGAAATAGAACGATTTGTACAACTAATGAGGTAGATTATCTTTCAATAAGAAAGGCAATGAGTGCAGGTGCAAGAACAGTTGAAGAACTTGTTGATATGGCAGGAGTTTGCACAGAGTGTGAAGGATGTAAGGGCGAACTACATAATATATTGAGTTCAGTATGTGGATGTAAGGAAGTTTCTTTAAAAGCTGTAGTAGATGCAGTTAAAAACGGTGCTGATACTGTAGAAAAAGTAGGAGAGCTAACAGGTGCAGGAACAGGAGTAAATGAAGAAACTGGAGAAGAATGTGGAAAATGCAAGATTCTTATCCAAAACATTATTGACCTGGGTAGATAATTGCTATCTTAAGTATAAAGGAGGATAATATGGATTTCAAGGTTGGAGACATTATTACAGGTGAAATAATGGATTTTACACATGAAGGCAATGGAGTAATGAAGATTGACAACTTTGCTTTCTTTATACCTCGTGCTATCATTGGAGATAAGGTTGAAGTTAAAATAATTGAATTAAAGAAGAACTTTGGAATAGGCTCAATTACTAAATTAATTGAGCCTTCTTTTGATAGGACAAATGAAAATATAAAAAGCTACAGTGGAGAAGTCCCACTAATTAATTATAGATACAATAAACAATTGGAATGGAAAAAGCATAAAGTTAAGATGGATTTGTTGAAGTTTGCGGGGGTTTCCCAAGTAGAAGTAGAGGATACCATAGGTATGGAAAATCCCTATAGATATAGAAATCACATTCAGATACCTATAGGTAATAAGAATGGCAAGGCTGTCTTAGGTTTTTTTGAAAAGGGAAGCCATGATATTGTAGATATGGATGGTACCATCCTTCAACCTGAAATAGGTGATGAAATTCTAAAAACTATAAGGAAATGGACAGATAAATATAATATAAAACCTTATGATAGAGCAAGCAATAAAGGTATATTAAGACATGTAGGTATTAGGATAAATAAAGATAGCCAAGTTATGGTAATTATAGTTACAGCAACAGACTATCTTCCAAAGAGTAAAGAACTAGTAGATATGCTGAGTGACAATAAAAATGTCATAAGTATCTACCATAATATAAATAATTTAAAGTCTGCTCCTACTTACGGAAGGAAGTATATAAACTTATATGGAGAAAATAGATTGGTAGACTTCCTAGGAAATTTTAAATTCAATATTTCTCCAAATTCTTTCTTTCAGGTAAATAGAAGTCAAGCAGAAGTTCTATACAATACAGCTATGGATTTTCTTAAGCCTAGTAAAGATGATCTTGTTTTTGATATTTATTGTGGCATTGGTACTATATCCTTATATATCGCAAAAGATGCTAAAAAGGTATATGGAGTAGAATCTGTTAAAGCAGCTATAGATGATGCTAGAGAAAATGCAGAACTTAATAATATTGGCAATGTAGAATTTATAACAGGCAAGGCTGAGGAAGTCTTTCCGGAATTGATGGCTAAAGGAATAAAGGGCAATAAGGTTGTAGTAGACCCGCCAAGAAAGGGCTGTGAACCTCAGGTCTTAGAAGCAATTGTTAAATTATCTCCAGAGCGAGTAGTCTATGTGTCCTGTAATTCAACTACCATGTCAAGAGACTGTAAATATCTAATAGAAAATGGATACCAGATAAAGAAGATACAACCTGTAGATATGTTCCCTCATACAGCAGGAATTGAAGTTGTTGTAAGATTGGATAAAAAATTAAAGAATGGGTAAATAACCTATGTTAGCTTTAATTTCAAGGAGGATTTAGTATGAAGAAGATTAAGATTGCAGACGGAGTCCATATGTTGACTATGAATGTTGAGGATATGCTATTTGAGGGGATTTGGGAAATTGCAAATGGAGTAACGTTAAATTCCTATATAGTTCAAGGAGATAAGACTGCTATAATTGATGGAGTTGTTGATTGGGATGGAATACCAGAAACCTTATATAAAAATCTAGAAGAAATCGGTGTTGACCCTAAGACCATTGATTATTTGATAGTTAATCACATGGAGCCTGATCATTCCGGCTGGATATCAAACTTTAGAAAGATAAAGGATGATTTCACAATAATATGTACTGATAAAGCTGCAAAGATGGTATCTTCCTTCTATGGAGAAGGAAACATAAGAATTGTGAAAGAGGGAGATACTCTTGACCTTGGAAAAGGTAAGGTATTGAGTTTTCATCCTGTTCCAAACGTACACTGGCCTGATACCATGTACACCTATGAAAGGGATACAAAAACCCTATTCTCATGTGATATGTTCGGTTCATTTGGAAAGATGGGTGACCATATCTTTGACGACCAGATGACACCTGAAGAAGTTGACTTCTTCGAATCAGAAGGAATCAGGTATTATTCAAACGTAATGACTACTTTTACACCTATGCTGAGAAAGGCAATTCAAAAGGCCGAGGAATTAGAAATAAATACCATAGCACCTGGTCATGGCCCGGTATATAGAAAGAACACCCAAAAAATTATAAATGACTATAAGAGGTTTTCTCAATATGCTGAAGGAGCTGGAAAGAACGAGGTCACAATCTTGTGGGGATCTATGTATGGTATGACTTCAAAGGCAATCGAATATGCAGAAGGGGTCCTTAAAAGAGAAGGTATAAAGTACAACAAGTTGGAAATGCCACTAGAAAGTGATAGTGAAATGGTTGCTACTATTTTTAGATCTGCAGGGGTAATTATTGCAGCACCTACATATGAATATAAGCTTTTTCCACCTGTGGCAGCAGCTTTAGAAGAACTGGGCAGGAAGAAGATTACATCTAAGGCTGCATTCAGGTTTGGTTCATATGGATGGTCCGGTGGTGCAGAGAAAGAGCTGGTAGAAATAATAGAGAGAAACAAGATGAAATGGGAATTTGTTGATTCTGTGGAGTTTGAAGGCTCACCAAAGGAAGAGGACCTGATAAAGGTGGAAGCGGGAGTCCTTGAGCTCATTAGCAGAATTAAAGACAAGATAGTAGAATAGGACCTAAATCTTTCAGTAAAATCACAAATGGGCTACCATTTGTGATTTTTGTTAGTAGTCAACATCTGATATTGACTAAATTCAAACAATGTAGTATATTGATAATGATAATCCCTATCATTCGCATTCTAAGTACTGATTCCTAAAAAATATGTTTAATGAGGCAGGTGAACCTATGATAAGATTCCAAAATGTATCCAAAAACTTCAATATAAATGGTGAAGAAACCATAATTATCAGTGATATTAATTTACATGTCTACAAAAAAGATATATATGGATTAGTTGGAGAAACCGGTAGTGGTAAATCAACTATATTAAGGTTGATGAATGGATTTATGGAGCCTGATAGTGGAGATATTTATCTAATGGGTAAAAAGCTGGATAAGACAACAAAATATGATTTAGTTAAAGATACATCCATGATTTTTCAAGCTTTTAATCTCTTGAGTAATTTAAATGTAATCGATAATGTACTTTTGCCTACAAAGCTAAGAAAAGGAAATAGGGAAGATAATTTAATGAAAGCAAGAGAACTATTGTCCTTTGTAGGACTTGCTAATTTTGAACAATCTTATATTCGAACCTTGTCTGGTGGTCAAAAACAGAGAGTTGCAATTGCACGTACATTAATGACAAATCCTAGACTTATATTTTGTGATGAGCCTACCTCAGCTCTTGATGAAAGTATGAGCTATGAAGTATTGAACTTATTAAAAGAAATCAATGAAAAGTTTGAAACCACTATTGTCTTAGTATCTCATGATATATCCGTAATTAAAGCTTTATGTAATCGAGTTGCTATAATAGAGAAGGGTAGGATTTCTGATGTGATTTCATTGAAAACAAAGAAAATAACTCCTGTTTCCTATAAGGAGGCCTTGTTGGGTGATTAGTAAATATATAGAAGCATTTCAAACATTCAAAGCAGATATATTCAAATCATTATATGAAACACTAGACATGATGCTCACCGCTATCCTTATATCTCTCATAATAGGCTTAATACTTGGTTTTATTTTATTTATTACTAGACCGGATGGAATTTACAAAAATAAGGCTAGCTACTTTTTATTATCAGGATTAATTAACATTACTCGGTCCATACCCTTTATCTTATTTATAATTGTCATAATCCCATTTAATCGGATGATTTTAGGTACTGGCTTTGGTGTTGATGCATCAAAAATTCCTCTGAGTCTTATTGGAATAGCAACTTTTGCCCGATTTACTGAACAGGACTTACTGGATGTAAATAAAAGTATTTATGAAACATCCTACGCCTTAGGAGCTAATACTATACAATACTTTACACATTTTTTATTAAAAGAAGCACGTTCAGGCTTGGTATTGAGTTTTACATCTACTATAATTAGTTTGTTATCCTATTCAACGGTAATGGGTATAATAGGTGGGGGAGGATTGGGATATTTAGCAATAAGTGAAGGTTATTATAATTTTAATTATAATTTAATGTGGATTATCATAGTCTTAATGGTTTTAATAGTCCATAGTATACAAACTACCGGCAATCTCATAGCCAAAAAAATTGACAAAAGATAATGGAGATGATAAAGATGAAAAAGATTCTAATACTACTATCTATATTGCTACTAAGCCTTTCAATAGCAGGATGTGGAACAAAAGTAGCTACTGAAAATAATGAAATTAATGTTGGTGTTTCATTTTATCCAATGAAAGATATTTTAGACCTAATAGAGGATGATTTAAAAGAAGAAGGATACGATTTGATTATTCATGAGTTCACCGACTATCAAGCACCTAATAATCTTCTAAATAATAAAGAATTAGATGCCAATATGATTCAACATGATTATTTCTTACAACAATTCAACGAAGCTAATAATTCAGAACTAGTAACTGTACAACCAATATACCATGCTACATTTGCCTTGTATTCAAAAGATTACGAGACAGTTGAAGAGATCCCAGATGGTTCAAGTATTACATTGCCGGATGATGCTACTAATTTAAGTAGGGCATTATACCTATTAGGTCAAACCCAGTTACTAACATTTAAAGATAATAAGACAACTGGATTAACCCTTGAGGACATTGCATCTAATCCTAAAAATTTAAATTTCCAAGATAGAGTACCTTTAACTAGTTTAGCGCAAAGATACACAGAAACAGGTCTTGCTATAATGTATCCAACTTATGCAAAAAGCCTGGAATTAGTTGGGGATGAACAAAGATTATATGTTGAAAAACAGGATGATGTAACAGAAGGCTATGCGATTTCTTTAGTGGCTAGAGACGATAATAAAGACAGTGAAGAAATAAAGGCCTTAATCAAACATATAAGCAGCGATAAAGTTAGACAATTTTTAATAGATGAATATGATTGGGCAAGTAGCCCTGCATTTTAGGACTTTCCTAAAGACAATAAAAAAGATGGTTAGCATAAGCTTACCATCTTTTTTTTACCACTTTATTTCAAGTTGTTTTTAACATAACTTACGAATTTTTTAACTGCAGGAGATGAATTCTTTAAGGATGGTACTCCTATTCCCAAGGTAATTTCTTGAGCTGGTTCCAGAGGAAGTTTAACAACATCACACTGCCATCTCTTGGTAATCAATTCATTCATAATGCTCATTCCCATTCCCTGCTCTATCATTGCCAATGTAGCATAATTTTCTAAAGTGGAAAAAGCAATATTTAGATTTAAATTGTTCCTATTGATCATTTCCGCCACATCATCATCCCGTCCAAGAGCCGGCATTATAAATTGCTCATTTTCACAGTTTTGTAGTGGATATATATCTTGATTAGCTAAAGGATGATTTGTTGGTAAAATAGCCATCATTGGATCTTTCTTTAGGGGTATCCAATCATAGACCATTGGCTCCTTATAAGAAAAAAAAGCAATGTCAGTCCTTCTTTCAGAAAGCCAGTTATCTACCTCTTGCCGTATCCCTTCCATAAGCTTTATCTCTATATTAGGATATGTTTCTTGAAAACCCTTTATAATAGATGGAAGCCAGTGGGTTGCTATACTCGAATAGGAACCAATGGTAACCGTACCGATTGCCAAGCCTTTTATTTCTGCATTAATTTGATATAGCCTTTCTTCTTGAAGTAGTATCTCTCTTAAAACAGGGATAATTTTCAATGCATTGTCTGTAGGAGCCACCCCCTTATTGGTCCGGATTAATAAAGGAAATCCCATATCATCTTCAAAAGCGTTTATTAATTGACTGACTCCCGAAGTGGTATACCCTAATTCCAAACCAGCCTTGGAGAAACTACCTAATTCTACTGATTTTACAAAGACCTTACATTTAGTTATATCCATAAAACCCTCCCCTTCTTGAGTTAAGTAATGCTTAAGCCACATTTAATGAACTGTAAATTTACTTAATATGATTAGTATCATATAATAATACTAATCATATATCAAGTAAATGTAGTTTAGAAAGGGGCTGTGGAAAAATGGAAGGGTTAAAAGAAAAAAGCAGGGCAAGAGTTGCACCATTTTTTATAATCTGTGCTGGAACTCTTTGGGGAATTATTGGAGTATTCTCCCGGTCTCTATCAGAATCAGGATTAAACGCTTTACAAATTGCAGGAGCTCGATGTTTAGTAACATCCATTATCCTATTTGTCTTCTTACTTCTAACTAACAAGGAATATTTAAAAGTTAAATTAAGAGACCTTTGGTTATTTATAGGGATGGGAGTATTTAGCATAGCCTTGTTCAATGTATTTTATTTTATCTGTATATCCCAAAGTTCTCTAGGGATAGCGTCTATACTCCTATATACGGCACCATGTTTTATAGTACTAATATCACATTTCCTTTTTAAAGAAAAAATCACCCTAAAGAAGGGGATTTCAATAACTCTAGCTTTTGTTGGTAGCATATATACTACAGGAATTATTGGTGGTGGAAGTGGCTCAATAGAAGGTTCTACTTTGTTAATTGGTATAGGTTCAGGGATTGCATATGCACTCTATAGCATTATAGGAAGAATAGCATTAAGAAAGTATAATTGGTTAACAGTTATAACATATACATTTATATTTGCTTCAATTGCATTGTTTCCGGCTTTCAAGGCATCAGAGGTTCTAACTATAGCCCTTGCTGAAAATACCTTGATATTGAATATGGTATTACTTGGGATTTTATCCACCTTATTTCCATTTTTGCTTTACACTAAGGGTATAAATTCTATGGAAACAGGCAAGGCAGCCCATCTAACTTTTGTAGAGCCTATGGTGGCAACCCTAATTGGAACTACTATATTCCAAGAGGTTTTTACAAAAAACACTGCAATTGGAATTGTATTGGTTATCTTCTCAATGATTTTAAATAATGCCGGACCTAATTAGGATTAAGAGCGAGGTGCAGATATCTACAACTTTTTTAAGTGGTTGAGTATCTGCACCTCATTTATTATCATTTGCTTAAGTTAATATGATATAATCATACTAATTAAAGCTACAAGGAGAGAGTATAGATGGATTTTTTTAAGACACTTGAGCAAATAGATAAGACCAGGAACAACGTTGCCATAACCATCTTATCAGGAAAGAATATAGATTCCAGAATTTTATTATCCGATGGACAAGTGGTATTTACGAATAATAATAGTTTAGATTGGGGTCCTATAATAAAAGCTATTCCTGAAAACCACAAGAGTCAAACTATTACTTTGGAAGATGAAAGGATTTATTTTGAATTTATTAGGCAGACCTATAGGGTGGTCGTGTGCGGAGCAGGACATATTTCAATACCTATAATCAAAATGTGTAAACTTCTTGAACTTCCTGTAACAGTTATAGATGACAGAATAACTTTTACTAATAATGCCCTTAATGCAGGAGCAGATAAAGTTATATGCCAGCCCTTTGATAAGGCATTAGACCAAATTCAAGGAGATAGTGGAAGCTTTTTCGTTATAGTAACAAGGGGCCATCGCTATGACCAAATTTGTTTGGAAAAGATTATTGATAAGGAAAATGCTTATATAGGAATGATTGGAAGCAAGTTAAGGGTCTCAAAAGTATTGGATTATTTAGAAGACAAAGGTAAGGATAGGGAAAAACTCAATAGGGTTTATACACCGATTGGATTAAAAATAGGTTCAGAAACACCTGCTGAGATTGCTGTATCCATCATGGCACAAATTATAGAAGTAAAAAATAAAAAAATTGGAAGCAGTACCTTTAGTAAAGAATTACTTGATTGTATATTAGGTGAAAAATATAAGGACATACCTAAAGCACTAGTTACAATAGTATCCAGAAAAGGTTCTGCACCAAGAGAAGTAGGCACTAAAATGATAGTCTTAAAGGATGGAACTATGGTGGGAACTATCGGCGGAGGATGTGTTGAGGCAGATATAAGGCAGAATGCTCTTGCAAGTATTGAAAGTAATAAGAGCATCCTAGTACATTCAGATATGACCGGTTTAGATGCAGAGGAAGAAGGTATGGTTTGTGGAGGAATAATAGACTTATTTATAGAACCATTAAAAGCCTAAGATAATAATGGAGGAGGAGGGCCATGGCACTTTCTGATAAGCTAAAATCATCGATTAAAGAGTATATCAAACTGAGGTATATAGATGATAGCAATTTTATTCATAGGGATATATTGAAGAAATCATACCAGTCAGATGATATTATTTTAGATGATATAGATATTTTATTGGAGTCTTCACCATTACCCTATATAAAATATAAAAGAAGTCTTGATGATATAGTAAATAATCTGGATGAAAGCTTCTCAGAGATGTTAATTCGTCTAATTGATGAAAAAGGATTGTCCTATGCCCAAACCTATAAAAGGGCCAATATAGACCGTAAATTGTTTTCTAAGATTCGAAATGATATTAATTATAAGCCAAGTAAAGTTACGGCAATTGCCTTTGCAATAGCCTTGCGATTAAACCTTGATGAAACTAAGGACTTGCTCCTAAAAGCAGGGTTCGCCTTATCTCCTAGCAGCAAATTTGATATTATCATTGAGTATTTTATTGAAGAAGGTAATTATAATATATTTGAAATCAATGAGGCACTCTTTGAATTTGATGAAAATCTTATAGGTGTTTAAAATCTTAATGTCGCATTTAAAGCGACCAATTTAAATTTATAAAATGCTATCCTTTAATCACATAAGAGGTTGGAATTGCTGTAGGACTTTATTTTGTTCGCAGCATTTACTAATCTTATCTCAATATGATTGGAGGATATTTTTATGAAAAAAGATTTAACGGAATTAATATTTATTCTCGACAGAAGTGGGTCCATGAGCGGCTTGGAAAGCGATACTATAGGCGGTTTTAATGCAATGATGGAGAAACAAAAGAAAGAGCCGGGTGGAGCTTATATAACCACAGTACTATTTGATGATGAATATGAATTACTCCATGACCGGATCAGCCTGAAAGGAGTTAATCCTATTTCAAACAAGGAATATTATGTTAGGGGTACCACTGCACTCCTAGATGCCATAGGAAAAACCATCAACAAAATAATAAATGTCCAAAAAAATACGGTGGAAACAGAGCAGGCAGAAAATGTGATGTTTATTATAACAACAGATGGTATGGAAAATTCAAGTAGGGAATATAGTTATGAGAAAATTCAACAGATGATAAATCATCAAAAAAATAAATACGGATGGGAATTTATATTTCTGGGTGCCAATATAGATGCAATTTCTACTGCAGAACGTTTTGGCATAGGTGAAGATAGGGCAAGCAACTTTGTTTCTGATAGTGAGGGAACCTTGCTCAATTATAAAGTAATCAATGAGGTTGTAAGCCAAAAACGAGCTAATCGTCCTATAAGGGAAAACTGGAAAGAGGAAATAGATAGGGACTTTAAAAAGCGTGGAAGCAAGAAATAAAAAGCCAATATTAAAGGAGATGAGTAAAATGATGAAGGATATTGAAAAGATTGGAAAAGCTAGAGAAATAATTTTAAACTTGGCTAATGAAATAGATCCTATAACTGGAAATGAAATCTTACAAAATGATATTCTTAGGGATCCTAGAATCATTAGAAGCTTCTTTATTGCTGGTGAAGTATTGGATGGTGTAGTAAAGGGTGAGTATTCCAAAAGACCTAAAAACTTAAATTTCAAGATAACATCTGAGCAAAAAGCCAATATTAGTTTTACAGAAGGTGAAATTGGGGTAAATGAAGTAGCAAGATGTATTAATGAACAAATAAATCCCTTAATAAGCAAAAAGACAACGGGCATATTGATTAATAGGGGTTTAAAAAGGATGGGGATATTATCTGAGCTTGAATCAGATTATGGGAAAAAGAGAACTACAGTAAATGAGAATTCTGAGAATTATGGGTTTATTGAAGTAAAAAGAAATTTTAATGGTAGGGAGTATATGCAGGTATTAGCCAACGATATTGGGAAGAGATTTGTCTTAGACAATATCGAAAGGATTATGAAAAGTGAAGAATCAAATAATTAAATTCTTATTGAAAAGATGGAGGGTTATATGAATAATAGTCCAATTATAAAGACAGAGAAACTAGAATTACACTGGAAAACAGAAAATCCATTTTTATTCTGTGCTAATCATGATGATAAGTATCCAGTAGGAAATGATGAATTTGGACCACCAAAGGAGACCCTAATAGGAAGAGGCATAGGTAATGATTTTTCCATTAAGGATGGATGGAGTATGTACCATGGAAAGACAGTGCCAGGTTTTCCGGTTCATCCTCACAGAGGCTTTGAAACCGTAACTGTAGTCCTAGATGGATATGTAGACCACTCTGATTCCCATGGTGCAGCTGGAAGATATGGAAATGGTGACGTTCAATGGATGACAGCAGGTAGCGGCTTGCAGCATTCAGAAATGTTTCCCCTTTTAAATCAAGATGGGGCAAATCCATTGCATATACTGCAAATATGGTTGAATTTGCCTAAGAAGGATAAGTTCACGGACCCACATTATAAGATGCTATGGGCAGAGGATATTCCAATCATCGAAGAAATGGATAGTAAGGGAAACAAAAGCAAGATTATGTTAGTAGCAGGAAAGTATAAAGACACTAATGCATTAGAACCTGCACCGGCATCCTGGGCCCATGAAGAAAAAAATAAGGTTAATATATGGGTAATTACTATGGGGCCAAATGCTACAATTGAGATTCCAAAGCAAAATACCACAGTAACTAGAAATTTATATTGTTATAAGGGAGATACATTAAAGATTAATGATGTAGAAGTGGAAGCTTTAAATAGGTTTAAACTAGAAGGAAATGAAGATATCAGAATAGTAAACGGAGATACACCAAGTCAAATGCTGCTTTTAGAAGGTGAACCTATAAATGAGCCCGTAGTAGCCTATGGACCATTTGTAATGAACACTATGGAGGAAATCCAACAGGCATCTGATGATTATAGACGCACAGGATTTGGAGGTTGGCCATGGGATAGACCTGATCCGGTTCACTCAGGTGAAAAAATAAGATTTGCAAAATATTCCGATGGAAGCTTAGAAAAGAGATCATAGAGGTGGGGTCGGGCTTTACTTTCCTTTTAAGGCAAATAAAGCCTGACCTCCTTATTTTCTTTTCATTTACTCCTATAGATAGAATATGCTAAAATTAACTTAAAGAAGGGATTTAACCCTAAAAGAAGAGGTGTTGATTATGAGAGATATAGAAATGGCTAAAAATCTTCTTCTTAATGAAGAACTGGCACTGGTTATAGTTAAGGATGGAGATATAATTTATAAAAGTAAGGGTAGGGGAATCAAACCCTTATATCAAGCTTATAAAGAAATGAAAAGCTCCTTAAAGGGAGCTACAGTTGCTGATAAAGTAATCGGAAAGGCTGCAGCTATGCTCTGTGTAAATGGAGGAATTGCTCAGGTCTACACTAAGCTTATTTCTGAAAAAGCCATTGAAGTCCTAAAAGAATCCAATATTGAACCCCATTATGATTTGGCGGTTCCATTTATAAAAAATAGGGACAACACTGGGCTATGCCCTGTAGAGACCTTATCATTAGAGACAGAAAATATAGAGGACCTATTAGATGGAATTGATATTTTTTTAAAAAGTGTAGAAACTTCAAATAGTTCTATCGATATTTAAATATATCCATGATTTTGCGAATCTTCAATTTCTAGGAGGTTTCTATGATAAGAAATATTTTTATAATAATAATATTAGCAATATTATTATCAGGATGTAGCAAGGGTGGTATAACCTATACTGTTGAAGAATATAATCTAGAAGTAGATGGAGGCACCATATATGGTACATTGACCTTGCCAAAAGGAGTAGAAGATGTTCCGGTTGCAATAATTCATGCCGGTTCTGGTCCCACCGATAGGAACGGTAATAGCAATATAGCCGGAGACAACAATAGCCTTAAGATGATAGGAGAAGCATTGGCGGAAGAAGGAATTGCAAGCCTTAGATATGATAAACTGTGGAGGATATAGAAGGAAGTTTTGAGACTTACAAGGATCCTAAATTACCTCTAAATAAAGAATTGATACCTGAGATAGTTGATTTCATAAATGGATTGGGTTAGATATAGTAATTGCAATATCTTTGTCATTAATATATAATAAGGTGAATATTGCTAGTAACATCTTTAGAAATTCAAGGTATCAGACAGAAGTCTGAGTGATGATATGAAATCATACTTGGGTAAAGACAGTTACTAATGAAGCAACTTAATATTTGAATTAAGACCATGAAGGTCTGTCTCTTTATGTGGAAACAGACACTCATGGTTTTTTGCTTGTTTTAATCATATTTAAAATTAAGGAGGATTATATGAAGACTAAAATTACAACAAAGGAACTGGTTTTAAGTGGGGTTTTATTAGGAGTAGGGCTATTATTACCTATGGTATTTCATATGTTTAGTATGACAGGGCCAATATTTTTACCAATGCATATACCTGTATTAATTGGAGGAATCCTACTTCCACCATCTTTGGCATTAGCATTAGGGATAATAACTCCGGTTGTTAGTAGTATATTAACAGGTATGCCGGTGGCTTTTCCTATGGCTATTATTATGGCTTTTGAGCTTGGAACCTATGGCTTAACTGCATCTATAGCAACAAGGAAGCTAAAGTTAAATCCTCTGCTATCTCTAATAATTGCCATGATTGATGGAAGAATTGCAGCAGGACTTGTAGTTGCAGTATTAGTTCAACTATTTGGAGTACAAATGAATCCTATAATGTTTGTAAAGGGAGCTATAATAACAGGTTTGCCAGGCCTATTAATACAAATAGTATTTATACCAACATTGATTTATGGATTAAAGAAAGCCACATCAATCACCGTGGGACAATAGGGA
>CAZIMA010000002.1:16843-45068 GCA_964540195.1 uncultured Tissierella sp. | reverse complement strand
TTAGGCACGCCGCCAGCGTTCGTCCTGAGCCAGGATCAAACTCTCATTTAAAAGTGTTTGATTAGCTCAATAATTTGCTGACTGTTTTACGTCCAATGGACGATTGACTCTTGGCCAATGTTTTTTATTCAAAGTATCTCACACTGTTTAGTTATCTAGGTTCATGTTCCTCACTTAAGGAACTTGTTTAGTATACCACAAACTTTTCGCTTGTGTCAACTACTTTTTTCAAAATGTTTTTTGCCTCATTGGCATTTAACTTTTTAGTTGGTAGTATTTCCACTACCGAATTATTATTTTACTCTCTTTTTCAACAATTGTCAACAGCATTTTTGAAAATTCCTTAAACAATTTCTAAGCATCGATGAAACTGCCTGCAGTTTCTACACACCGCTGAAACTAGTAGGGCTTTCCTTTTCGTAATAAAAAGAGCTATCTCGCTATAGAAATTACTTTCTATATTTGAGACAGCCTCTTGTATATTATTAACTATAGTTTATATCATAGTTTTTCTTATTATCATTCTTTGCAATCATTACTTCTTCGATGAGACCCTCATCTGTTACCTTAATAACTGTAATCTTTATATCTCCTAATATAAATTCAATACCTTCTTCTACTGACTGACAAGCATCATCTGCAAGACTACATACAAGTCCACCAACAGTAATAGCTTTATCAGTTGGAATATCAAATCCTGTTTTCTGCAACAAATCTTCGATTTTACTAGAAGCGGAATAGATTCCTTTATTCTCCCTCCTAAGTATATCTCTCCTATCATCATTTAATTTTAGGAATTTTATAATAAGAAAAATTATCCCAATGGACAAGGTACCAAAGACTAGATCCAGCATGGTATTTGCATATATGAGCATCTTTCTAGCTATAACGTATAAAACCAATTCTAATATAGCATCTGTTGAATGATAAATAATCATAAGTATTAACTCAATTGCTACTATTAATACCAATGCATAACCTAACATCTGGTTGAATATTTCGTAGGTACTCTTAGGATCAGAATTAAATATTTCATAGTAATACTTTACTAAATCTAATAATCCAATAACTACACCTATTGCTATTAAGACTGCTATTATCATCTCTATTATATAAATAAATTTTTTTAACTTTTTCTCAAAACCCCTATTCCTCATTTTATTCCACCTTAATTTAGCCACAGTTTTAATATTGTTAAAAACTAAAAGTTCTTGTTTGTTTTAGGATTCTCTTTGCTCATTGTCTGTTGAACAATAATTCGTTAAGTTTTTCGTTCCCGAAGTTAGTTCCCAATGTAGTACAAATGATAATACGACTCTAAGTATTGCTACACTAGCTAAAATTATAAATTCATCTAATGTTCTTATTATAACAGTCTTTACAATCTCCCCTGCTAGCTTAAATTCCAAACTCAAGGTCATAGACTTAGCTAATTCTATACCTATACCATCTTCTTTAAAATTAAATCCATTTTTTAAAAGTCTAAACAAACAACGTAGGGCTGATATTGCAATGATTGCTACCCCTATTAATTCTACAGAAGCTGTAATATATGGTATTATAGATTCTAAAAAATGTTCTATTATCATTTATTTCTCCTCTAATACTATATTAATCTACCATAGTCTTTTCTATTTCTTTTCTTAACTTTTCAAGCAGTCTCTTTTCAATCCTTGAAACAGTCATTTGTGAAATCTCTAAATTCTTAGCTATTGCAACTTGGTTCTTCTTATTAAAATACCTTTCAACTAATATTTGCTTTTCGATTTCATTGAGCTTTTCCATAGTTTTGAGGAAGAAATCGTTATTTTCAATTCTGCTAAAATATAAATCCTCTTCACCAATTAATTCAGCTAAATTAACCTCTTTATCATCATTATATGAATCATAGGTAACATCCAGAGATTGTGGTGTATATACCTTACTAGCTTCCATGGCTTCTAGGATCTCTTCCTCAGTGGAATTTAAGTAGCTTGCAATATCTTCTATAGTTGGAGAGCGTTGCAACTGTTGACTTAATTGGACTTTAGCATTGTTGATTTTCTTTGAAAGCTCTTGGATTCTTCTTGGAACCCGAATAGTCCATCCCTTATCTCGGAAATATTTCTTAATTTCTCCAATAATAGTAGGGGTCGCAAAACTTGAAAACTCAAACCCCTTATCTATATTGTATCGCTCAATAGCATAAATAAGTCCAATACAAGCAACCTGATAGATATCATCATAATCTATTCCCCTATTAGCATATTTCTTTGCTAAAATCTCAGCAATATATAGATGTTTTTCTATTAGGATGTCACGGACCTCTTTTTCCCCAGTATCCCTATATTTTTTGAACAAGATTCTTATACTTGCCTTATCCAGGTTTTTTAAATTATCCTTATTGTAGTAGTTCTCATTGATCATAGACTACCATCCTTTATTCTATATATTTAGTCATTTCTATACCGTAGTCATTGAAAACTACTTCATCCATCAATGATTTAATAATTAAAATTCCTAATTCCCTATCCCTTGCATTTGCCAATTCTTGAGGAATAACATCCTTAGCATCACTTATTTTTATAGTAAGCTTGTCATCTTCAACCTCAAATCCAATATTTATAGTATCCTTAGAACTTATATTAAGTGAGTTTGTACAAGCCTCTCCAATTGCTACCTTAATATCCTCTATTTCATCTATATTTAACCCACATTTGTTGGATATTGAAGATGATGCAAGTCTAACAAGGCCGATATAATCAGGTTTACTTGGAATGCTTAACAAAACAGAATCCTTATTCATTCCCCTCACCTCTAATGATAAATAATTTATCTAATTCAGTTATAGTAAAAAGTTTTCTAATATTAGGCTTTATGTTCTTTAAGTAAACCTTATGGTCACTTTCCTTAACCTGCTTTAATATTCCGATTAACGCACCCAGGCCTGTACTATCTATATAATCCAATCCATGACCATCTATTACTAAATCAGCATTACGATCTTCGAAAGAACTTATAACTTGGTCTTTAAAGTCCGTAGATGTGTATATATCCATATCTCCTTCAGGCATTATCATCCATGTTTCTTCTTCTTCATTAAAAGTTACTCTTGTATTAAATGACACAATATTACCTCCTATCTAGGGATTTAAGCATCGATTAAGCTAATAATAAAACCAAGCACTGTTCTAAGAGTTAATACATACTTAATGTAGTTACCTCAATTAAATGCTTGGTTTTATTTTATACTAATTAATTCATAATGTAAAGTTAATACTACTCCTCTACATACTTTGCTACAGCTACTACCCTATCATCATTCATCTTCATCAAGGTAACTCCTTGGGTACTTCTTCCCATAGTTGAAATATCCTTTGTATTAAGTCTAATAATTATACCGGATTGTGATATCATCATTATTTCATCATTTTGATTTATTATTTTAGCAGATATTATATCTCCGGTTTTTTCCTTAATACTGTAGGTTTTTAAACCTTTTCCACCACGAATCTGTACCTTGTACTCATCTATAGGTGTTTTCTTTCCAAAGCCTAATTGGGAAATCACTAGAAGATAATGGTTTTCTTCCACTAAATCTGCAGCTACTACTTCATCGTTTTTACTTAGGGTAATGGCCTTAACTCCAGATGAATTTCTACCCATAGGTCTAGCATCATTTTCATTAAATCTTATAGCCATCCCCTTCTTAGTAACAACCATTACTTCTCTTGAACCATCAGTGGTTTTTACGCTAATAAGTTCATCATTATCCTTAAGGTTAATAGCAATAATTCCATTTTTTCTAATATTTTTAAAATGTTCAAGGCCTGTTTTCTTAATTAGACCTTCCTTAGTAATAAATACCAAGTAGTTTTCTGGATTGTATTCGGATAAAGGTATTATGGCACTTACCTTCTCACCCTTTTCAAGATTTAAGAGATTGATAATGGCTGTACCCTTAGCCTGTCTTCCAGCATCAGGAATTTCATAAGCCTTTAGCATGTAGACCTTACCCTTGTTGGTGAAGAATAAAATTATATCATGAGTTGATGTAATAAATAAGTCCTCTACAAAGTCTTCTTCTCGAGTGGTTAAGGCCATTATTCCTCTTCCACCTCTTTTTTGTTGTCTATAGGTGCCTTCAGGCATTCTTTTAATATAGCCGAAATGAGTCAAGGTTATAATTACATCTTCCTCTTCTATCATGTCTTCCACATCTATTTCCTCTGCAGAAGCCATTATTCTAGTTCTTCTCATATCCCCATATTTTTCTTTGATTTCAAGAAGCTCTTCCTTGATAATATTTAGAACAAGACGTTCACTTCCAAGGACTTCTTTTAATCTATTAATCTCCTTAATAAGTGATTCGAACTCCTCTTCCAACTTATCTCTTTCTAAACCAGTCAATCTTCTTAATCTCATATCTAGAATCGCTTGAGACTGCTTTTCCGATAAACCGAATCTAGTCATTAAGTTTTCTTTAGCGGAAGCATCATCCTTAGATCCCCTAATTATCTTTATAACTTCATCTATATTGTCGAGAGCAATTTTTAATCCTTCAACAATATGGGCTCTTTCTTCTGCTTTAGCTAGGTCATATTGGGTTCTTCTTGTTATTATTTCCTTTTGATGCTCTAGATAATAATATAGCATTTCCTTTAGATTAAGTACCTTAGGCTCATTGTCTACTAAAGCAAGATTTATAATCCCAAAGGTTACCTGCATTTGAGTTTGTTTATATAAATTGTTTAGAACTACGTTAGGGTTAGAATCCCTCTTTATTTCAATGACTATCCTCATACCTTCACGGTCAGATTCATCCCTTAAATCCGTAATTCCCTCTATTTTCTTGTCTCTTACATATTCTGCAATTTTTGTGATTAGCTGTGCCTTATTTACTTGATAAGGAATTTCAGTTACTATTATTTTATCTCTTCCCTTGGCATTCTCCTCTATTTCAGCTACAGCTCTAATCTTTATCTTTCCTCTTCCGGTATTATAAGCTTGTTTTATAGCGTCTTTTCCCATTATATGGCCACCTGTAGGAAAATCAGGGCCTTTTATTACTTTGGAAATAGATTCTATATCAACTTCCGGGTCATCAATCATAAGGACTAGACCATCTATAACCTCTCTTAGATTATGAGGTGGAATATTAGTAGCCATACCTACAGCTATACCTGACGAACCATTTACCAATAAGTTTGGAAAGCGGCTAGGTAAAACTACAGGTTCTTGTAAAGTTTCATCGAAATTGGGTCTCCAATTTACAGTATCTTTTTTTATATCCCTTAGCATTTCAGCCGTAAGTTTTGCCATTCTAGCTTCGGTATAACGCATAGCTGCTGCCCCATCTCCATCGACAGAACCAAAGTTTCCATGACCATCCACTAGTAAATACCTAGTATTAAAATCCTGAGCAAGTCTTACCATAGCACCATATACTGAAGAGTCACCATGAGGGTGATACTTACCAAGTACATCCCCGACTACTCTGGCAGACTTTCTATACGGTTTATCAGATGACATTCCTAGCTCATCCATTGCATATAGAATTCTTCTGTGAACCGGTTTTAAACCATCTCTTACGTCTGGGAGGGCACGACTTACTATAACGCTCATGGAATATTCCAAATAGGATTTTTTCATGTCGTCTTCTATATTTATTTCTATTAATTTATCATCTCTTAATTCATTATCCATTTAAGCCCTCCTATATGTCCAAATTCTTAACATATTTTGAATTTTCCTGAATAAAATCTCTACGAGGTTCTACTTTATCTCCCATAAGAGTAGTGAAAATTTCATCGGCATTTACTGCATCCTGTATAGTTACCTTAAGGAGAGTCCTAGTATTTGGATCCATTGTAGTATCATACAATTGGTCTGCATTCATCTCTCCAAGACCCTTATATCTTTGAATACTATAATTGCTTCTTCCAACTTCATTTAAGAATTCATCAAGATCCTTATCACTATAGCAATAAGCTTCTTTTCTACCTTTTGTTACCTTATAAAGAGGTGGCTGGGCTATATAGATATGTCCTCCATCAATTAACTCCTTCATGTATCTAAAGAAAAATGTAAGAAGTAGGGTCCTTATATGTGCGCCATCCACATCGGCATCGGTCATTATAATTATTTTTCCATATCTGAGTTTTTCAATATTGAATTCACTACCGATACCTGTACCAAAAGCTGTAATCATAGATCTGATTTCCTCATACCCAAGTATCTTGTCGAGTCTAGCTTTCTCAACATTCATGATCTTTCCTTTTAATGGAAGTATTGCTTGAAACCTTCTATCCCTACCTTGTTTAGCACTACCACCCGCAGAGTCTCCCTCTACTAGATAAACTTCAGTTTCCTTAATATCACTGGATTGACAATCAGCAAGCTTACCCGGCAAAGTAATACTATCTAAAATACTTCTCTTCCTAGTTAAGTCTCTTGCCTTTCTAGCAGCTTCTCTTGCTCTCTGAGAATTAATAGCCTTATCCAGTATCAATTTACCATCCTTGGGATTCTCTTCCAAATAGCTGTTTAGAAATTCTACTGTTAAAGACTCCACAATACTTCTTGTTTCACTATTTCCTAATTTACCCTTGGTTTGGCCTTCAAACTGTGGTTCAGAAAGCTTTACAGAAAGAACTGCTGTTAAACCTTCCCTGGCATCTTCACCTGCAAGGTTATCATCCTTCTCCTTCAAGAAGTTGTATTTTCTTCCATATTCATTCATAACCCTTGTTAAAGCTGATCTAAGACCTGAAAGGTGGGTTCCCCCATCTATAGTATTAATATTATTTGCAAAGCTTAATATAGTTTCACTATAAGCATCCGTATATTGCATTGCTAATTCAACCAGTGTACCATCCTTTTCGCCTTCAAAATATATAACATCCTTATGAAGAGGTGTCTTGTTTTTATTGATAAATTGGACAAATGACTTGATACCACCTTCATAATAAAATTCCTTATAGTGATCTACTCTCTCATCATGGATTATTATCTTTATTCCCTTATTTAAAAAAGCCATCTCTCTAAATCTGAATTCAAGAGTTTCTAAAGAAAACTCTATAGTTTCAAATATTTCAGAATCTGGCTTGAAATGTATCGTAGTACCTGTTAGGCTTGAATTTCCTATAGGTTGAAGCTCAGTAGTTGCAATACCCTTTTCGAACCTTTGCATATACTCCATTCCATCTCTTCTTACCTTAGCAACCAGCCATTCAGATAGTGCATTTACTACAGATACACCTACACCATGTAGACCTCCTGATACCTTATATGCTGAGTTGTTAAATTTTCCACCTGCATGTAGTATTGTTAATACTGTTTCTACAGTAGACTTACCAGTCTGAGGATGAATTTCAACTGGTATACCACTACCATTATCTTCTACGGATACCGAGCCATCCTGATATATGGTGACTATTATTGTATCACATATACCCGCTAAAGCCTCATCTATACTATTGTCCACAACTTCATAAACTAGATGATGTAAGCCCTTAGGCCCTGTACTTCCAATATACATACCAGGCCTCTTTCTTACAGGGTCCAAACCAGTTAATACCTGAATATCACTGGCCGTATAATGCCTATCTCCATTTTCAATTATTTCGTTATCCATATTTTCCCTCCTGACTTAAGCTTCGAAAAAACCACTTGCAGTTTCTACCCATTTCTACAAACCATGGGGAGGACCTCTTAGCTTAGTTACATCCTCTTTCTATTCATCAAAGATATAGTTGAAATATTTGATAAGTATAATACTAAATCTTTATTGCCTTGTTTTCTATTATTAACTAGTATATAACTCTTTATCTCATCATCAATTTGATTTACTACCTTTTCCTTTTCAATAAGTCCATTTATTAAATCTAAATTATCCTTAGACCAACTTAAACTATTCTTGTCCAAAATTAGAATTATATCATCTTCCAAAACTGAAATATTATTACCAATATGAATAAATATATTAACCCCTTCTCTCCAGTTTACCGTTTTCAATATTATAAATATTCTTATCCATATTTTCTAATGATTTAATATCAATAGCATCCGTTATAGTTATAAATGTTTGCATTTGACTAAAAGACCTTGTAAGATATGACCTTCTTTCTTCATCTAACTCTGAAAAAACATCATCTAACAGGACTACAGGATATGAACCCCTATCCTTTTTAATAAGCTCTACTTCTGCAAGTTTTAATGTAAGGACTGTAGTTCTTTGTTGTCCCTGTGATCCAAAGTTTCTAACATCCATACCATCTATTAATATTTGAATATCATCTCTATGGGGCCCAATCTCAGTATTTCCACATTCTAAATCCCTTATATTACTGTCCTTTAAGAGCTTTAGGTACTTCTTCTCCATCTCCTGCTTGCTATCTATTAGGGGAATATTAGACATATATTTAATGTCTATTAACTCCTTTCCATGAGTTAGGTTATAATGTACTTTTCTACATAATTCAGTTAGTTCTTTTATAAAGGCTTGTCTTTCCATTATAATTCCGGTTCCAATTTTAGATAACTGAACATCAAATACATCTAGTAGACTAAGGTCCCTCTTAAATCTGCTGGACTTTAAAATCTTACTTCGTTGATAAAGCACATTTAAGTATCTTCCTAGATTATGATTATAGACAGGTTTTAGTTGTGAAATACCTTGATCTATGAAAATTCTTCTCTCCTGAGGACCATTTTTTACAATTTTCAAGTCATCTGGATTGAATACTACCATACTTAATCCTGAAAAAAGCTCTCTTTGATTTTTTAATTCATTTTTATTTACCCGGATAATTTTAGGCATTTCCCTATCCAGCTTAAGCTCTATAAATTTATTGAAATTTCCAATCAAAATATCTGCACCTATATATGCTTCTTTCTTTTGGAAATTTATTATATCCTTATCTTTATTAGTTCTAAAAGATTTTCCCGTAGAGCACATATAAATAGCTTCTAGTAAGTTAGTTTTACCTTGAGCGTTCTTACCTATAAATATGTTAATGTTCTTGTTAAAGTTAACATTAATACTGTTATAGTTTCTGAAGTTAATTAGCCTAATGTTATTTACATTCAAATATTACACCTCTAGTCAATTCACAATCCACAGTTCACAATTATTTGGTCTAGCCCTTCAAGCATAAAAAGCCTCTACTCTTCATTATATCACAACAAACTTATCAAAGTCTTCTATTTCTATAACATCATTTTTTCTAAGCTTTTTGCCTCTCATTGTACATACTTCTCCGTTCACTTTAACCATGCCATCTCCAATCATCATCTTAGCTTGACCTCCTGTTTGGACTACAGCAGCAAGTTTAAGAAATGAATCTAGTTTTATGAAGTCGGTATCAATTTTTATTTCTATCATTATTTTTCACCTACTTAAGTTTAAATTTATTCACGATTCACAATCCAACTGAATTAGAAGTCATCCTGAGCTAATCTTACTGGTAACACAAGGTAAGTATAGGATTCATCATCTACTCCATTAATTATACAAGGATTTAAAGATCCCATAAAGTTTAGTTCAATTTCCTCAGCATCCATTATCTTTATTCCTTCTAAAATATATCTTGAATTAAAAGCTATATTTAGGTTTTCTCCATCTTGATTGGATGATATCTTTTCAAACACATCTCCTATTTCAGAGTTGGATCTTATGATTACATTATCATCAAGGACATTAAGTCTTACTAAATTTGCTTTTTCTTCTTTGGCTAAAAGTGATGCCCTTTCAAGACCATTCTGGAATTCTCTTTTATTGACGATTACCTTAGTTTTGTGATCCTTTCTCATAATATCCTTATAGTTAAAGAATTGACCTTCTAGTAACCTTGAATATACTATAGTATCCCCGATGTTAAACAATACTTGACCAGTCGAACTACTAATAATGATATCTTCTTCCCTGTCTTCTAGGATTTTATTTAATTCATTTAAAGATCTTCCAGGAATTATTATCTTAAGTGAAATATCAGAATTAATTGGTATTTTTCTTAATGCTAACCTATATCCATCCAGTGACACAAATGATATTTGATTATCTTCTATTTCAAGGAGGACTCCAGTAAGAGTAGGTCTTGTTTCATCTTGAGTAGTAGCAAAAACAGTCTGCCTTATGGCATTTTTAAACAGGTCTTTCGGTAATGTAAATTTATCATTTTCTTCTACTATAGGAAGATCAGGATAGTCTACACCCGGATTGCCTATTATATTGAATTCAGAGTTCTCACACTTAATATTTATATTATTGTTATTTACTTCAATATTTATAGGAGCATCTGGAAGCTTTTTAATAATATCACCAAATATCCTTGAATTTACAACTATTGAGCCCTCCTCAACAACTTGACAATTTACAAAAGTTTCAATACTTATCTCTAAGTCAGTTGCAGTTAGTTTGATCTTATCCTTCATGGACTCTATTAGAATACCATCTAGAATTTGTAATGTTGTTCTTGAGGATATACCTTTTTGAGCAATATTTATATGTTTAGATAATTCTCTTTGATTTATTGTAAATTTCATTTCTTTCCTCCTTAAAATAGATAATAAAAATAATAAATACAGTAGTAATAGTAGTAGGACATGTTATTATGTGGATAACCCGAATTTCCTTTTAAATTTAGGAGTTTTGAAACATTTAATAACATGTGGACAACTACAAAAACTTATTTTTATCTATCCACAGTTGATAATTTTCTAACCTTTAATTTCTTCTATTAAACTATCTATCTTCCTTTTAAAATTATCATCATTGCTAATATCAGTGTTTATCTTGTCACATGCATGAATTACAGTTGTATGATCTCTCCCACCAAATTCATCACCTATTTTAGGAAGAGAGAGGTCTGTTAATTCTCTTGTTAAATACATTGCTATTTGCCTCGGAAATGCTATAGCTCTTGTTCTTTTCTTGGAATTAAAATCGTCCATTCTTATCTTATAGGATTTAGAAACTACATCCTTGATACTATCTACAGTAATCTCTTTAGGTTTATTACCTGAAAGAATATCCTTAAGTGCTTCTTCAACTAGGTCCTCAGTCACCGGTTTATTTGTTAAGGATGAATAAGCTACTACCCTTATAAGAGCACCTTCTAATTCCCTAATATTTGATTGGATCTTGGTTCCAATATAACTTATAACAGCATCTGGGATTTCAATGTTCTCTAAATTAGCCTTCTTCCTTAAGATTGCTATCCTAGTTTCTAAATCAGGTTGTTGAATATCTGCGATTAGTCCCCATTCAAATCTTGATCTTAATCTATCCTCCAAAGTAGGAATTTCTTTTGGAGGACGGTCACTTGATATTATAATTTGTTTATTTGCTTCATGAAGTGCATTAAAGGTATGGAAAAATTCTTCTTGGGTACCTTCCTTACCGGCTATAAATTGGATATCATCAACCAATAGCACATCAATATTACGATACTTATTTCTAAATTCCTCATTTCTATATTCCCTTATAGAGTTAATAAGTTCGTTAGTGAACTTTTCTGATGTCACATATACTACCTTGGAGTTTGGATTCTGGCTTAGTATGTAATGACCGATAGCATGCATAAGGTGAGTTTTACCCAGTCCAACACCACCATATAGGAATAAGGGGTTATAGGCTTGTGCCGGTGCTTCAGCTACTGCAAGGGATGCAGCATGAGCAAACCTATTGCTATTACCAATAACAAATGTATTAAAGGTATACTTTGGGTTTAAATGTGTTCTTTGATTATTTTCCGGTATTTCATTGACAACTTCATTTTCCTCAAAGCTTGTCTCTTCACCAGGTATTATAAATTCGACGGTATAATCCTCACCTGAGACTTGTCTGATGGAATTCTTAATTAGATTGTAGTATCTTCCAGTCAGGATACCCCTGGTAAATTCATTTGGTGCACCAAGGATAATGTTGTTGTTGGATAGACTTATTGGATTAATGGATTTAAGCCAAGTATTAAAACTAACTTCAGTTAGCTCAACCTTTATGACATTAAGTACATCTTTCCAAAGGGAATCCAAATTTGAAGACATAAAAAAACCTCCTAAAGATAAGATAAAATTTAAACTTATCAACATACTTATCAACAAAAATTGATAAGCTAAATATAATAAGCAGAGTAAAAATTGCATTAAAAAACGTGGATAACTTTATCAACAAATTGTTATTTAGATTAAAAAAAGTTTAAGCATAACAATTATCCACATATAAAACAAAAGCTTATTTGTGGACAAAAACTTAAACAAAACTATAAAAATTCCTAATATATATTTTAAAAATCCAAAGTTATCCACAAACTATCAACAAATTGTGAATAACTTTGTGGATTTTGTTTATATTCAAAAGATACCAACACCATTTTTATAATAACAAATCTCGTGATAATAATCAACAAAATTATCCACAATACTAACTTGCTGTTGATAGTTTTGGATTGTGAATTATTAGCTATCTTATGAATTATGTAAGTGAAAATTCTTGACATACCTAAGTTATACAAATATAATCTATAGTAGTGTGTAATTTTTCAAATAGTAAAATACTCTATATTATTAAATGAGGTTAACCATATACCCATATCTGATTTGTAAAATTTAAGGACTGGGTTCTATGTAACTGTTTCAATGCCTCTTATATATAGGTATCATAAAGCGAGTTTATCTCGTTACAGTTAGGTAATAATTTCTATTCTATTATTACCAATACTTAAAGGAGGTGTATTTTTAATGAAGAGAACTTATCAACCAAAAAAGAGACAAAGAAGTGTTGAGCATGGATTTAGAAAAAGAATGAAGACTAAATCAGGTAGAGAGATACTAAAGGCAAGAAGAAGAAGAGGAAGAAAGAAATTAACAGCATAGGCCGCTATATGTGGCCTTTTTACTGCTACTTAAAAGCTAGGAGCTATAATGGATAAGAAGTATCGTATAAGGAAAAATGTTGAATTCAAACAAGTTTATAGCGGTGGTAAAAATTACTGGAATAGAAATCTAACTTTGTATGTAAAAAGGAATAATTTGGATGGGTCTAGATATGGTATTACAATTACTAAGAAGATTGGAAGTGCTGTTGTAAGAAACAGAATAAGAAGACGAATTAAGGAAATCTATAGACTCAATTTTTATAGAATCAAGGATGGTTATGATTTAGTTTTTATTCCTAAGAAAAATGTACAAGAAATATCCTATAAACAGCTGGAGAGTGCCTTAATTCATATATTGAAAATATCTCACATGTTGAAAGATTAGGTGTTTAAATGGCTAGGTTAGCTATTTTTTTGATTAAGATTTATCAGAAATATATTTCTAAATATATATTAGTAGGAAGTAAGTGCAGATTTTATCCAACATGTTCAGAATATTCTCTTCAGGCATATACTAAGTATGGGTTTCTAAAGGGGACTTGCCTTACTATAAAGAGACTATCAAGATGTCATCCGTTCAACGATGGAGGATATGATCCACTTAAGTGATAGGGGGCTAATAAATGACGGCATTTCTAGGAAAAATTCTAGGTTCATTACTCAAGTTAGTTTATGACTTAGTATCAAGTATTGGTACTGAACCGGAACTTTTTTCATATTTTGCAATTGCTATTATAATAACTACAATAATATTTAAATTAATATTATTGCCACTTAATTTACATCAAGCCAAATCATCAAAAAAAATGGCTGAAATACAACCATTAATGAAAGAAATTCAAAATAAGTATAAAAATGATCCACAAACGATGAATACTAAGCTACAAGAGCTTTATAAGAAACATAACTACAATCCGGCAGGTGGATGTCTACCTCTATTGGTTCAATTTCCAATAATAATAGCCTTTTTTGCTGTATTTAGAGAGCCTGCAAAGTATGCATTTACTGAACCTGGTGTTTATGAAGCAATGAATAAAACCTTTTTTTGGATAAGCAACTTAGACGTACCAGATCCATATCTATGGGGGCTACCGCTTTTGTCTGCAATAACCACATATATACAAACCCAGACAATGGGAACACAAAATCAAGATCCCCAAACTGCTTCTACAATGAAAACCATGAATATAATGATGCCTGTGATGATTTTCTTTGCTGCTAAAGGATTTGCAGCAGGTCTTGCCCTTTATTGGCTTGTTGGTAATATATTTACGATTGTACAGCAACTTATATCTAGAAGGTCTTTACCAAAGGTTAAGGAGGAAAAGTAGATATGAAATATGTTATTAAGTCAGCAAAAACCGTTGAAGAAGCTATAAAATCAGCATTAAAGGAATTAGGAGCCAAGGAAAGTGAAGTAGAAACTGAAATAGTTGAAGAACCAAGTAAAGGGTTATTTGGCTTGATAGGAACTAAAGAAGCTAAGGTTAAGGTAACTTTAAAGTATGATCCTGTAGAGATTGCAGATGACTTTTTAACTAATATATTTAATCATATGGGGATTCAAGCTAAAAATCATATTAAGATTGAAGATAATACTTTATTTGTTGATGTTGAGGACATAAGTCCTTCAGATATGGGAATATTAATAGGTAAGAGGGGAAATACTTTAGACTCTATACAATATCTCTTAAGCCTAGCTGTTAATAAACATAGAGAAGAGTATTTGAAGGTTATTGTTGACTCAGAAGGATATAGGGAAAAGAGGGAACAAACTCTAATAAAATTAGCGAATAAAATGGCAGAAAAAGCTAAGTATAGCAAGAGAGCTGTTAAGTTAGAGCCTATGAATCCATATGAAAGAAGAGTAATTCACTCCACTCTTCATGATATAGAAGGTGTTAACACTTATAGTGAAGGCGATGAGCCTTATAGAAGAGTAGTAATAGTAGTCAAGTAACTAATAACATAAATAGAAATGACAAAAGCCCGTGAAAACCTGGGCTTTTTTGCTTAATAAATGGAGGTGATAATATGTCAGAAACCATAGCTGCAATATCTACTGCCATGGGGGAAGCTGGAATTGGAATAGTTAGGATGACTGGAAATGATGCAATCCAAATTGGTAAGTCGGTTTTTAAAGGAAAAGCAGAACAAATTGAAAATAGAAAGCTAATGTATGGACATATATATGATGGAGATAAAATCATAGATGAGGTCTTGATCTCCTTTATGAAGGGTCCCCATACCTATACTAGGGAAGACATGGTAGAGATCTATTGCCACGGTGGAATAATCCCTGTAAGAAAAATCCTAGAGCTTTTATTAAAGTCTGGAGCTAGACTAGCTGAAGCTGGAGAATACACTAAGAGAGCCTTTCTTAATGGAAGATTGGACCTAGCTCAGGCTGAAGCGGTAATAGATATAATAAAGTCTAAGACGGATAAGAGTTTTGAGGTATCCTTAGACCAACTTGAAGGATCCTTAACTAAAAAGATTAAGGAAATAAGGGATATCCTCTTAACTATGATAGCCCATATAGAGGTATCCATCGATTTTCCGGATGAAGATGCAGAAGTAGCTACTATTAAGGACTTGGAAGATAGTGCCATGGAAGTAAAGGAAAAAATAAGGGCTTTACTTTCTACATCGGATAGGGGTAGAATTCTTAGGGATGGTTTGAATACTGTAATACTTGGAAAGCCAAATGTAGGAAAATCCTCACTTTTAAATGCAGTTTTAAGAGAAAATCGTGCAATAGTAACGGATATACCGGGAACCACCAGGGATATAATTGAAGAATATGTAAATATAGATGGTATTCCTTTAAAGATAGTAGATACGGCTGGAATTAGAGAAACATCGGATATCGTTGAACAAATAGGGGTAGATAGGGCGAAAAAGACAGTACAAGAAGCTGATTTAATCATTGCCATATTTGATATTTCCAGAGAATTATCAGATGAAGACCATGAGATATTAGAGTTAATAAAGGATAAGAAGACTATTATCCTCTTAAATAAAACGGACCTACCTAAGGTATATGATGAATCCTACTTTAAGAATTACGTTAAGGATATGGAGATAATTACAACATCTATTACTAAGGGAATAGGCATAGAAGAGCTAGAAAATTCTATTAGGAATATGTTCTATTCAGGTAGTGTTGAAATAAAGTCCGATATAGTTATAAACAATGTAAGACATAAAAATCAGTTAGATAAAGCATTAGGAAATATAAGGAGCGTAATAGAAGATATATCAGCCAATGTACCCCTTGACTGCCTTGAGGTAGACCTTAAGAACTGTTGGGAAAACCTTGGTGAAATATCAGGAGAAACAATAGCTGAGGATATATTAGACAAGATATTCTCTGAGTTTTGTATAGGAAAATAAGTGGGACAGTAGGGACAGGACATTGTGTCCCAGTTTTCTTAAATTTGACACAATGATGACAAATAGGTGAAAGCTAAATTTAGAAAGGTGAAATTAATGAACAACATAAAACAATATAACGGAGGCACTTACGACGTTGTGGTCATCGGTGCTGGTCACGCAGGAATTGAAGCTGCATTGGCAAGTAGCCGTATGGGTATGAAGACCTTAATAATGACCATAAGTCTTGATGCTATTGCTGCTCTTTCCTGTAATCCCAATATTGGGGGAACAGGTAAAGGGCATTTAGTGCGAGAAATTGATGCTTTAGGCGGAGAGATGGCTATTAATATAGATAAGTCCTTTATTCAAAGCAGGATGTTAAATACTTCCAAAGGACCGGCGGTTCATTCTTTAAGAGTACAAGCAGATAAGAGGCAATACCATATAGAGATGAAAAAGGTTCTTGAAAATGAACCTAACTTAAGCTTAAGGCAAGGTGAAATAGTAGAGATCCTATTTAAGGATAATGAAGTTGCTGGAGTATTGACTAGAACAGGGGCTGTATTCAATACTAAGGCTGTAATTGTAGCATCTGGAACCTATTTAAGAGGGAGGATCTATATAGGTGAAATAAACTATGAATCCGGTCCCGATGGTATGAGTCCGTCCTTAATGCTGTCCCAAAACTTAATGGACAAGGGCTTTGACTTAAGACGTATGAAAACAGGTACACCTGCTAGGGTCCATAGGGATAGCATTGACTATTCAGTTATGGAAATCCAACCAGGTGACCAAGAAGTTATACCATTTTCCTTCTTAAATATGGATAAGAAATTCGATAAAGAACAAGTACCATGTTATTTGACCTATACTAATGAAGATATGCACAATATTATTAGGGAAAATTTAACTAGGTCTCCAATGTATGCAGGAGATATAGAAGGGGTAGGTCCAAGATATTGCCCTTCAATAGAGGACAAGGTAGTAAGATTTGCTGATAAGGATAGACATCAAGTATTTATTGAGCCTGAAGGGCTTGATACTAAGGAGATGTATGTACAAGGATGTTCTACAACTTTACCTGAAGAAGTACAGATTGAAATGTATAGAAAGGTAAAGGGCCTTGAAAATGTAGAGTTTATGAGAAGTGCCTATGCAATAGAGTATGATTCAATAGACCCTACAATCTTAAAGAGGTCTTTAGAGCATAAGGAATTTAAAAACCTATTCTTCGCCGGTCAAATCAATGGTTCATCAGGATACGAAGAAGCGGCAGCCCAAGGGCTAGTAGCTGGAATAAATGCAGTGCAAAATATTAAGGGTAGTGAGCCATTTATATTGGATAGGTCCGAAGCCTATATAGGAGTCTTAATCGACGACCTTGTAACTAAGGGTACAGATGAGCCTTATAGAATGATGACTTCCAGGGCAGAATATAGATTGACCTTAAGACAAGACAATGCGGATTTAAGATTGACTGAAAAAGGATATGAAATTGGATTAGTAACAGAGGAAAGATATAAGAAGACTTTAGAGAAAAAAGAAGCCATCCAAAAAGAGTTAGAAAGACTTAAGAAAACCGTCATAGGTCCAAGTCCGGAAAACAATAAAATTTTGGAAGGAATTGGAACGAGTCCAATTAAGAGCCCTATTAGCCTCTATGAGCTCATTAGAAGGCCAGAGATACAATACGATGATATAAGTGGTTTGGATGCAAGTAGGGACCATTTAAATAGGGAAGTCA
This sequence comes from uncultured Tissierella sp., assembly GCA_964540195.1. Classification (GTDB taxonomy): domain Bacteria; phylum Bacillota; class Clostridia; order Tissierellales; family Tissierellaceae; genus Tissierella_B. The sequence continues at coordinate 27,089 of CAZIMA010000002.1, read as the reverse complement.
GATTGCAAGTTCAAACACAAATTAAGTATGAAGGCTATATTTCGAAGCAAATGATACAAATCGAGCAGTTTAAAAAGTTGGAGAATAAGAAATTATCCCTAGATGAAGACTATAATGAAATAAGGGGTTTGAGCAACGAAGCAAAACAAAAGCTAAATAAGTTCAAACCGGATTCAGTAGGCCAGGCATCAAGGATTTCTGGAATCTCACCTTCGGATATAAATGTACTATTAATATATCTAGAGCAAAGAAGAAGGAGTGCAAAGACTAATGCTTAATATGGATGTTTTACAAAAGGGTAGCAAGGATTTAGGAATCGAATTAGATCAAGAGATGCTTACTAGGTTTTCAAGATATAAAGACCTCCTAAAAGAGTGGAATGAAAAGATAAATATTACTACTATTACCGATGATGTAGAAATAGATCAAAAACATTTTATAGATAGCATTACACCTTTGCTTACGGATTATCTTAAGGGAAGTAAGAAAATAATAGATATAGGTACAGGTGGAGGCTTTCCAGGTCTTCCACTTAAAATAGTAAATAAGGATCTTCAGGTAACCCTACTTGATAGCCTTAATAAAAGGATAATCTTCTTAAATGAAGTTATAAAAGAGTTGAATTTACAACACATACATGCAATCCACGGAAGAGCTGAGGAATATAGTCGTACTGATGAATATAGAGAGAAGTATGATATATGTATTTCTAGGGCCGTAGCATCCTTGGATACCTTAAGTGAATACTGCCTACCTTTTGTAAAGGTAGGAGGATATTTTATTTCCATGAAGGGTCCTGAGGTAGATGATGAGTTAAAGCTTAGCAAAAATGCAGTTAATATACTTGGTGGAAAATTTGTTGAAGTAAAGAAGGTAACTATTCCTGATACAGATATTACTCATTCCTTGATAGTTATAGAGAAAATAAAAGAGACTTCGACAAAATATCCTAGAGGAGGAGGCAAACCAAGGAAAAATCCCTTGTAATCTGAAGGAATATGTATGAAAAAACCCGGGAAATTATGAAGGGAAATAGAGGGGCTTTATAGAATATAGAATAATGGAGTATATTTGAGAAAAGAGGGGTATTATGAGTTTATGTAGAGAGATAATCAATATACCAATTAATTCTATTAAGCCAAATCCTTATCAACCTAGAAAGTTATTTAATCAAAAGGGATTAGAGGAATTATCACAATCTATAAGAACTTTTGGAATAATTCAACCTATTAGTGTTAGAAGGATAAGCACGCATTCCTATGAATTAGTTGCAGGGGAAAGAAGGTTAAGAGCCTCTGAATTGGCTGAATTAAAAGAAGTACCTGCTATCGTTGTAAATTATAGAGATAAAGAGTCCGCAATGGTGGCATTGGTTGAAAATCTTCAAAGGGAAGATTTGAATTTTATTGAAGAAGCAGAAGGTTATAATAGTCTAATTAATGATCACCATTTTACTCAATTAGAACTGGCAGAAAAACTAGGCAAGTCACAATCTACTATAGCCAATAAGCTTAGACTACTAAGATTACCAGCAGATATAAAAAAGACATTAATAGACGCCAACCTAACTGAAAGACACGGACGAGCTTTGTTAAAGCTACCGGATGATGATTTAAGAAGAGTTGTTCTTGAGAAAACTATAAACAATGAACTGAATGTAAGCGGTACAGAAGCTGTAGTGGAGGATATACTCGATAGCCTCAGAAAAAAGGAAAAACGAGAATACAAGCAAAACATAAAATCTTTAATCAGTATTAGGATATATCTAAATACTATTAAAAAGGCATATAAAGCAATAAAGGATTATGGAATAAGTGCAGAATATGGGGAAGAGGATAAGGGAGATTATATACTCGTATCTATAAAAGTACCCAAAGCATTGTAACGAGGTCAGATGTTACCCACCTCGTTGCAATGGTGTGAAGTAATTGTTATGCAATTACCTCTGATATTTAAACCAGTTGATTTTAGGGTTGTTCCACGTGGAACATCTCGTAAAAATTAAACGAGATTCATATATTGGAGCATAAAAAATGTTCCACGTGGAACATAATAAATAGCTTTATCGAATATTTGTATTGGATAAGGCTATTTTTATTTTGTTTTTATAATAATATCTGCTATTATATATATGATGAGACATTTCATCTAAGTTTATTAAGAATTAAGCCTCATGGCGATGGAGTAAAGAAATTGCTTGAATGTAATTTCCTTTGATATCAAAAAAGCTATTAAGTATTTAAAATGTTTTCCTGTTGGCAATAAAGGAATTGAGGTGTTAGCATGGGTAAGATAGTAGCAATATTTAATCAAAAAGGTGGGGTTGGAAAAACTACTACCAGTATAAACCTTTCCGCAGGAATTGGAAGGTTAGGCAAAAAGGTATTGTTGGTGGATATCGATCCACAAGGAAATGCTACAAGTGGATTAGGTGTAGATAAAAACCAGGTTGATAGTTTGATTTACGATGTCCTAGCACTTGATTCTCCTATAATGGAGTCTATTTATAAAACTACAGCTGAAAACTTAGAAATTATTCCATCAAATAATCAACTGGCAGGTCTGGAAATAGAATTTGCTCGTGCTGGCAATTGGGAAACAACCTTAAGAGATAAGTTAAATGAGATTAAGGATAATTTCGACTATATCTTTATAGATTGTCCTCCTTCACTTGGTGTTTTAAGTATTCTTGGCCTTATAGCAGCCGATAGTGTTATAGTTCCAATCCAATGCGAATACTATGCATTAGAAGGTGTTAGTCAATTATTCAATACTATTGAAATGGTTAAGAAAAGTTATAATCCAGGTCTTGATATAGAAGGGGTAGTACTAAGTATGTTTGATGGTAGGACAAACCTTTCCATACAAGTTGTTGAAGAGGTTAAATCCTTCTTTAAGGGAAAGGTATATACAAATATAATACCTAGAAATGTTAGATTGGCAGAAGCACCCTCTTATGGGTTATCAGTTATAGACTATGATAGTAGGTCTAAAGGGTCAGAAGCATATATGGAATTGGCTGAAGAATTTTTATTTCTTCAAGATTAGTTTTTGAAAGGATGATTGACTTGAGTACTAAGAAAAGAGGACTTGGTAGAGGACTTTCTGCCTTAATATCAGACAAGGCAGTGGTTGAAAATCTCCTTAATGAAGAGCAAGAACATGAAAAAATTGACCTTATAGATATTAGTCTTATTTACCCAAAGAAAGACCAACCAAGGCAGTATTTTGATGATGAATCTTTAAAGGATTTAGCATCTTCTATTGAGAAAAATGGAGTAATACAACCAATTGTAGTTAGAAAAAAAGGCCAAGGCTATGAAATTATAGCTGGAGAAAGAAGATGGAGAGCTTCCAAGTCCATTAACCTAAAACAGATACCAGTTATTATAAGGGATATTTCTGATGAGAATGCTGCAATGATATCTCTAATAGAGAATATTCAAAGAGAGAATTTAAATCCTATAGAAGAAGCTACAGCTTATAAAATATTAATGGACAAGTATGAGCTCAAGCAAGAGGAGTTAGGAGAAGCAGTAGGTAAAAGTCGAACATATATATCTAATAGCATAAGGTTACTAAATCTAGATAATAGGGTAATAGAATTGTTGCATTATGGTAAGCTTACTAGTGGACATGGGAAAGCCTTGTTAGGTATAAGTGATAAGGAACAACAATATAAGGCAGCTCAAAAAATTATTAATCTGGGTTTAAATGTTAGAGAAACTGAGTCAGAAGTAAAGCAAAGGAAGGTTAAGGTAAAAAACAGAGTACTTAAACCTAAAGAAGCCTACTTAAAGGATATTGAAGATAATCTAATGAGTTCTTTAGGCACAAAGGTACATCTTAACCCAGGTAAAAAGAAGGGGAAAATAGAAATCGAGTATTATGGCGATGATGACCTTGAGAGACTTATTGAATTACTAATAAAGTATTAATCATTTTAATAAATGTTCCACGTGGAACATTTACTTAATTTCTTTGCATATGGAGATGAAGGAGGTCTATATATAATGGAAGTTAATATTTTTCAAGTAGATGCTTTTAGCTCAAAACCCTTTGGTGGCAACCCAACTATAGTAGTCCCTAATGCAAAGTCGATTTCAAACGAGGATAGACAAAGGATAGCCAATGAGATGAACGTTTCTAACACAGCTTTTGTTCAACAGCTTGGAGATGAGAGGTTTAGGGTAAGTTTTTATACTCCAAGTCGTGAAGTTAATTTCTCCGGCCATGGAACCATTGCTACCTTCTATGCTATGGCTGAGATGGGTTATATAAAGCCCATGGATAATGGCATAAAAGTTGCCCTAATGGATACAAATATAGGAAGGCTTCCCATTGAAATAAGCTATAAAAATAGTAAAGTGGATATGATTATAATGGAATTAGAAGGCCCGGATTCTACAAGGACTATTACAGATATATCAGAACTACTTTCATATATTAAAATCGACGATTATCAAATAGGTATTCAGGATAAGTATTATAACCCTGAGATTATATATGCAGGCCTATCATATATTGTTCTTCCTATAAAAGAGAAGGAAGTATTAGATAACCTTAATATAGATATTTGTTCTCTAATGGAAGCTTGTAGGGATAATAAAATCACAGGCTTACTTGCATTTCATATTCCTGAATCCAATTCTGATGTAGTTTATTCTAGAAGCTTTGCCCCGTCTATTGGCATTGATGAAGAGCCTTCATCAGGTATATCAAGTGGGGCCTTAATATATTATTTGAAAAAGAATAAGTTAATAGAATCCAATAGGATTACATCCATTCAAGGTTCTAGTTTGAAGAGACCAAGTAAAGTTAATTGCTATATAGAAGATGAGGGTAATAAGTACAAAGTTAAAGTAGGTGGCAATGCCAATATTATTCTAGAAGGTATATTAAAATTTTAAATTAAGACGAGGTGAACCTCGTTGCAGTGGAGTGATACAATTGCTATGCAATTGTTACTAATACTATAAATGGAGGTATATAATATGTTAGTGAATAAAACAGTTAAAGAATATGTAGAAGCAGCAATGAGTGGAGACCCAACACCAGGTGGTGGCAGTGTAGCAGCATTAGTTGGATCCTTGGGTGGAGCCTTAACTAATATGGTAGGAAACCTTACTATAGATAAGAAGGTTTATGAAAATGTTCCTGAAGATAAGAAAGCAGAAATGGAAAATAACTTCAAGGAAATCGAAAAGATAGTTGATGAACTGGTTATTATTATAGATAAGGATGCTACAGCTTTTGATAAGGCCATGGATGCATTTAAGCTTCCAAAGAACACAGATGAAGAAAAGGCAGTAAGAAGTCAAGCTATACAGGAAGGATATAAGGCAGCTCTAGAAGTACCCCTTGCATGTGCTGAAGAATGCTTAAAGATCCTTGAACTTCAAGATGTATTTGCCCACTACGGAAATATAGGTGCTATTACAGACGTAGGAGTAGGTACGCTATTAGCTTATTCAGGATTAGAAGGAGCTCTCTTTAACGTAATCATCAACCTTAAGAGCATTAAGGACGAAGATTATAAGAAGGAAATAAATGAAAAGTTGGATGCTTTAATGAATAAGGGAAGACAACTTAGGGATGAAATGCTAGAAGTAGTATATAACAGATTAAAATAACACTGCACTGGAAGTTTGAAATTTCTTTAGGAGTGATTAAGTGAATAAAGATGAACTAGGTAATTTAATTAAAAAGGCAAAAGGTGATGAAAAACCGGAACTTGTATTAAAGAATGTGAATCTTATAAATGTATTTACTAAAGAAATAATAAAAACTAATGTAGCAATAGATAATGGAAGGATAGTAGGCATAGGAAACTATAATGGGGTGGAAGAAGAGGATTTTAGGGGCAAATACCTTGCCCCGGGCTTTATCGACGCTCATGTTCATATAGAATCCTCCATGTCTACACCTACACAATTTGCAAGAGCAGTAATGCCAAGGGGGGTAACATCTGTAGTTACAGACCCCCATGAAATAGCAAATGTTAAAGGATTAGAAGGAATTAAGTATATGATTGAGGAAAGCAAAAGGTCGCCACTAGATGCCTATTTTGTCTTTCCTTCTTGTGTTCCTTCCACTCCTTTTGAAAATGCAGGTGCAATCCTAGATGCTCAATCCCTAGAAGGTCAAATAGATGGTAAGGACATCATAGGTCTTGGAGAGATGATGGACTTTCCAGGAGTAGTAAATCTATCGGATGATGTGGTGGATAAGCTATTAATAGGAAGAGAATCTATAATAGATGGTCATGGACCAATGATAGCGGATAAGGACTTAAACGCCTATGTAGCAGCAGGTATCAGCACAGAGCATGAATGTTCAACTGCTGAAGAGATGATAGAAAGATTAAGATTAGGTATGTATATCCTAATTAGAGAAGGCTCGGCCACAAGGGATTTATCTAAGCTTATTGGTGTAGTAAATAAGGACAATCTATCAAGAATCTTATTTTGTACCGATGACAAACACCCTAATGATTTACTCAATGAGGGAAGCATAGATTATAATATAAGACTTGCTATTAAAGCGGGTCTAGACCCAGTAGATGCTATAACTATAGCATCCCTAAATCCTGCGATCTGCTATAATCTAAAAGGCAAGGGAGCCATAGCACCTGGCTATGATGCAGATATGGTTGTAATAGATAATCTAGAAGAACTAAACATCTTAAGAGTATATAAGAAGGGCAAGGTCATAGCAGAGAATAATAAAGCCTTATTTGATAGCGACCCATACCTACCTGACTACGTAAAAGACACGGTACAGCTTAAAGAATTCAGCATAGATAAACTAAAACTTCCTTTGAAGTCCAAACATGCTAGGGTAATTGAAGTAATACCTGACAGTATAGTTACAGGTGAATCTATTAGAGAAGTAAAGGTTGAGGATGGTTACTTCCAATATAATAATGATGATATATTGAAGATTGCTGTAATAGAAAGGCATAAGAAAACTGGAAATATTGGTCTTGGACTTATAGAAAATATGAAGTTTAAAAACGGAGCCATAGGGTCTACCATAGCCCATGATTCTCATAATCTCATAGTAGCAGGTGATAGTGATGAGGATATTATGGTTGTAGTTAATGAGCTTGTAAATATAGGTGGAGGAATCGCCATAGCATCAAAGGGCAAGATCCTAAAGAGCCTAGCCCTGGAAGTAGGAGGCATCTTAACTACCAAGCCAATAGAAGAAACAAACAAGGCTTTGGCGGAGATGATGGATATCTCATATAATAAGCTGGGAGTAAATAAGGGTATAGACCCATTTATGACCCTAGCCTTTATGGGCCTTCCAGTAATTCCAAAGCTAAAGCTAACTGATATGGGTTTATTTGATGTAGAGAAGTTTGAATTTGTAGAAGTAGGATTGAATAAATAAGGAGTGATATAGTGGTTTATTTTGATAATGGAGCAACCACTTTTCCTAAACCAGATGTAGTATATGATTCAATAATGACAGCTATGAAGGAATATGGTGCAAATCCTGGAAGATCAGGTCATAAAATGGCTCTAAAAGCTAGCCGAGGTATTTATGAAACTAGAGAGCTAATGGGAAAATTATTTAATTTTAATAACCCAATGAACATCATCTTAACTTTCAATGCAACCCAAAGTCTTAATATAGGGATAAAGGGCACTTTAAAGCCTGGAGATCATGTTATTACAACATCCATGGAGCACAATAGTGTGCTCCGCCCAATCACCTATTTAGACAAGTTTGGTGTAGAATCAACTATCGTATATGGGGATGAAAAGGGAAGAATAAAGGCTTCAGATATAGAAAAAGAAATTAAAAAGAATACTAAATTAATAGTTACAACCCATCTTTCCAATTTAACAGGTACTATTCTGCCTATTGAGGAAATTGGAAAGATAGCAAAAGTTCATGGCATCTTATATATGGTAGATGCTTCTCAATCAGCAGGGGTCTACGATATAGACTTACAAAAGATGAATATAGACTTAATGGGCTTTCCAGGTCATAAAGGCCTATTAGGACCACAGGGTACAGGAGGACTTATTATAAGAGAAGGCTTAACTCCTACTGAGATTTTCCAAGGAGGAACAGGAAGTGCATCAAATTCCTTAACAATGCCTGACATATTACCTGATAAATACGAGGCTGGTACTGAAAATGCACCTGGCTTAGTAGGACTTGGGGCAGGGATTAAATATATACTAGATAGAGGAATTCATGATATAAGAAGACATGAAGAAGAGATTACAGCCCATTTTATTGAGGAAGCATTAAAGATAGATGGTATTAAGCTTTATGGTCCTTTAAATAAGGAGGAGCAAGGAGCAGTTGTGGCACTTAATATTAAGGATGCAGACTCTTCAGAGGTTTCATATATACTGGACTCAGAATATGATATAGCAGTAAGACCGGGACTTCATTGTGCACCACTAGCACATAAAACAATCGGAACTCTGGAACAAGGTGCAGTTAGATTTAGTTTTGGTATATTCAACACCCATGATGAAATTGAGTTTGCAATAAAAGCATTAAAACAAATAGCAGCAGAAGTATAGTTTAGGGGAAGGGGCAGCAGTATGGAGTATGTACGTAATTTTATATCTATATATAATGTAGAAATACTAATGGGCCTTATGATATTGCTAGTAGGCCTTATTATTACTACTATATATTTACGTATAAAGGTTAACAAGGTAAAAGAAAGGTATAACCTATTCGTAAGAGGCATGAATGGTATTGATGTAGAGGGGTTATTTATAAAAACTCATGGGGATATAATGGACATTAAAAGAGACCTAAATCTATTCGAGCAAAATATCACTCAGTTGGAAACTAAGCTTGCCTTTACCATACAAAGAGTAGGATTTATTAGATATAATGCCTTTGACGATGTAGGTAGTGACTTAAGCTTCTCCATAGCCATGCTAGATCACTATCAAAATGGATTTATAATCACCTCTATCTACGGAAGAGAGTCTTGTGTAAATTATGCAAAGCCTATAAAAAATGGAACTAGCAAAATCCCCTTATCAGTTGAGGAAATGTTGGCGATAGATAGGGCACTTAAAGGAGATGGACTGCTGAGTGCAGTTGTTTAGACATTATGGAAAAACTACTCTTTATAATAAACCCTATTGCAGGTAAGGGCAGAGGTATAAAAGCCATACCTATAATAGAAAAGAAGATGAAAGAAAATAAGATCCCCTATGAAATCATAAAGTCATCCAAGCCCTTAGAAGCAACAAGGTTAGCTAAGGAAAATATAGGTTCTTTTAGAACTATTATAGCAGTAGGTGGAGATGGAACCGTAAACGAAGTCGCCAAAGGTATGATAGAGAGTAAGAAGGGTAGGCTTGGAATTATTCCATGTGGTACGGGAAATGATTTTGCAAGGGCAATAGGGATAGATATTGATATTGAGAAGGCATTAGATATTGTAATAAAAGGAAACACTAGGCTTGTAGATATAGGAAGGGTAAATGGAAAGTACTTCCTTAATATTTCCAGTATAGGTTTTGATACTGAAGTAGCTCATCTAACAAATAGTATAAAGAAAATAATAAAGGGTAAATTCACTTATATACTAGGGGTTTTGATTATTTTATTAAAATATAAAAAATATAAAGCCGAACTTATTTTAGATGGTATCTCTTATGAGCGTAATCTAGTACTACTAGCAGTAGGAAATGGAAACTCCTATGGAGGAGGTTTAGAGATTTTACCTATGGCAGTAATTGATGATGGATATTTTAATGTGTGTTTAGTTAAGGATATAAGTAATTTAAAGATGCTATTTCTATTTCCGTCCATATTTAAAGGTAATCACTTTAAATATACTAAGTATGTAGAGACCTATAAGGTTAGGCGAGTAATTTATAAAAATAAAAATGAGATTAAACTCAATATGGATGGAGAGATTATTAAAGTAAATGGAGATATAATATTTGACATGGCGGACTATAAGATGGAAGTAATTTTTTCATAAATTTCGTTAACTTTTCACATGAATTTCACAATAAATATTGTTAATACCCAATTTAGCCAGTTCTTAAAAGAAACAACATATTAAGTTTTCTTAACAAGTTGTAACTTTTGGACCTGGCTTTTTATTCCACCTCCACATCCTTTAGTATAACTGATTTTTAGAAATATGAATGAAATTCCAATTTTTGTTTACAATAAATGACGAAAGTTGTAATTTGATTAATCTATGATATAATACTTTTAGTTGTTACAAAAAGGTTACAAA
>CAZIMA010000002.1:0-16743 GCA_964540195.1 uncultured Tissierella sp. | reverse complement strand
TACCATTAGAATTAATGGGGAAGATATGGGTTTTGTAAAAAGTGAGCAGGAAGCAAAGAGTATTATAGATGAAATCAAATCACCTTTTATGGAATCTATTGAGGGTAAAGTAAAAGAAGTGAGGATTTTAGAAGATGTTCTTATGGTTAAGAGCCAATCCCCTATTAATATGGTTTCAGACCATGATGAGTTAGTGGAGTTTATAAGATTGGGTGGAGAAGAAATTAAGACCCACACTGTTGAAGTTGGCGAAAGTTTCTGGACCATAGCCATGATGTACCATACTAGTGTGGAAGAATTAATAGAAGCTAATAAGGACTTAAACCCTAATAAGCTTAAACCGGGTGATGAGGTTAGACTCTTAGTTCCAACTTCAAAACTTACGGTACAAGTTGTGGAAGAAGTTGAATTTAATAGGGCTGTGGACTTTGAAACAATAGTTGAGACCAGTGATTCTATGTATACTAACCAATCAAAGGTTAAAGTTGAGGGTGTAAAGGGAGAATCCCATATTGTAGAAAATAGGGTTAAGGAAAATGGAATTATTGTAAACAAGGAAGTAGTCAGTGAGGAAGTAATTAAAGAGCCTGTTAATCAGATACTTGTAAAGGGAACTAAGGAAGTTCCTAAGACGGCTGCAACCGGAGTCTTTATGATGCCCACAAGAGGTAGATTTACCTCAGGATATGGTCAGAGATGGGGTAGGATGCATAGGGGTATAGATATTGCAGCAAGCGTAGGTACACCCATATATGCAGCTGATGGAGGTACAGTTACCCATTCCGGATGGCAAGGCACCTATGGTTATATGGTAGAAATAAACCATGGAAATGGTTATGTAACAAGATATGCTCATGCAAGTAAACTATTGGTTTCAAATGGAACTAAAGTATATAAGGGCCAACATATAGCTAATGTTGGAAATACAGGAAGGTCTACAGGACCACATCTACATTTAGAGGTCCTGAAAAATGGAGCATATGTAAATCCAAGTAAATATGTAAAATAATATATGAAATAGACTAGAATATGGATTTTAGTCTATTTTTTTAAGTAATTGTTTAAAGGGGGCAAATGATATTGTCCCCTTGTTGTTAAATTCTTGAATCCAGTAGAAAAATAATAATTAAGAATACAACTAATGTTTCGTAAAGGTCGCCTCTAAATTCTCTGTTTGCTAGGGGTTCTTTTACATTGGGTTCTTCATCTGTGCTAAATAACAACTTAAGATTTAAAAGGCCGGCACCTTGACTTTCTTTTGTGTCCTTTAGAGATATGCAGGCATCAGTTAGTTTTTCTTTGTATTGACTAGGAGATAGGTCTCCATATTTATTATATAAAAGGGCAAGCGATCCACTAACTAAAGGTGTAGCCATGGAAGTACCGCTTAAGGAAGAATAGTTACTTAAGTCTATATGGGATAGGGAGTTAATATTTACCCCCGGAGCTACTAAATCAGGCTTTTGAATACCCTCAAGAGTAGGTCCTCTGCTGGAAAAATCAGCAATAATATCATCTGAAGTATCGATAGTCCTCTTATCATCTACAGCCCCTACAGTAATTACCCTCCTACTAACTCCAGGCGATAGTATGGTTCTAGGACCCGGACCACTATTTCCTGCAGCTGTTACAACAATAAGGCCCTCATCTACACATTTTTCTACAGCTCTGACTATAGGATCCTTTTCAGGGTTTATATTAGCAGGAGTCCCTAGGGATAGGTTTATAATTTTTATATTAAATTGGTCTCTTATTTCCATTACATAGGATAAGCCAGAAATTATATCAGAAGATGAACCTCCACCATTTTTATCTAAACATTTTATTCCTACAATATTTGCATTTGGTGCAACGCCTTTATATTTTCCATCTGATGAATAACCATTTCCGGCAATAATTCCGGCAACATGACTACCATGGCCATTATCATCATAGGGCTCTTTTCTTCCATTTACTAAATCCTTAAAGGCAACAATTCGGTTTTGGGGTTTTATAAGGTCATTATGAGCCGCCACTCCCGTATCTAGTACTGCAACTCCAACCCCTTTACCTTCATAGCCCTTTTCATGGGGAAAGTTTGCATCCATACTGGGTAATGCTACATCCAATAGGGAGTAAACACCTGAGTCAAAGCTAATATAATCAATCTCTGAGGCGGTGGAAAGTTCATGTATTATTTCCGTTGAAATCTTTCCTGCCATTCCATTAATTAGGGGCAAATCCCCCTTAAAACTTGATGATAGTCTAGTGATTTCATTTAATAAGGCTCTATTACCTTCTTTAAATTGAATAATCACCGGAACTTCTTCCAAGGACTGTGCAAGTATCTTTGCATTTAGAATAGGACAAAGCTTGTCATTAATCATTCTTCTCACTCTTACCACCTTCCTTGTTCTATTCTATGCTTCTAACTTCAAATTGTTCTCATAATATAAATAAATACAATTAAGACTTCATAAAAAAAGACCTTCAGCTTTAGCCGAAGGTCTTACTTTGTATTTGATTAGTGTTTCTTTACTGCCTTTACGATTTCTCCAACTGCTAGTGGAATAAATGCAAAAGCTAAAACTATTTCCCAATCTAGTATAGTTAGTGGGAAGGTATAGAATATACCTTGTAAGAATGGTACATATAGTACTAACAATAATAGGCCAAAAGCAAGTGCTGTTGCAAGAACCATTGCCTTATTTGAGAAGAAGCCTATCTTAAATAGGGTAAACTTTTGTGATCTACTTGAATAAGCTCTTAATAACTCAGCAGTAATTAGGGTTGCAAATGTAATTGTTCTTGCATGTAATATGCTATCAGGATATCTTTGCATTCCCCAATAGTATGCCAATAATGAACCACCTGCAACGGCTATACTTTGGAAAATAATACTAACCATCATACCACGGTCGATAATAGGCTCTTCCGGATTTCTTGGTTTTTGACTCATTATATCCGGTTCTCCCTTTTCAACACCAAGTGCTAATGCAGGGAAACTATCTGTTACAAGGTTTAACCATAGTAATTGTATAGGTAGTAAAGGTACTTCCCATCCAAGTAAAATACTTGCAAATACCAGAATAACTTCTCCTATATTACAAGATAATAAGAAGAATACGAACTTCTTAATATTAGAAAATATTATTCTACCTTCTTCTACAGCAGCTACAATACTAGCAAAGTTGTCATCAGTAAGAATCATTTCAGCAGTGTTTTTAGCTACGTCTGTACCGGTGATACCCATAGATACACCTATATCTGCCTTTTTAAGTGCTAGTGCATCATTAACACCATCACCTGTCATGGCTGTAATATCTCCATTTTCTTTTAATGCAGATACTATTCTAACCTTATGCTCAGGAGACACACGAGCATAAACTTTTGTATCCTTTACTACTTCTCTTAACTCTTCATCTGAAAGTTTGTTAAGTTCTGCACCCATCATAGCTTGGTCTTCTCTTTCTGCCATACCTAGGTCCTTAGCTATAGCAAAAGCAGTTTCCTTATAGTCACCTGTAATCATTACAGTGTTAATACCAGCCTGCTTACAAAGTTTAATCGCTTCTTTAACTTCCGGTCTAGGTGGGTCTATCATACCACTTAAACCTATAAATATTAGGTCATTTTCATTGATATCTGAAGTGATTTCTTCAGGTAGCTTATCATATTGTTTATATGCATATGCAAGAACCCTTAGTGCATCCTTAGCAAAGTTGCTATTAGCCTTAAGTGCTTTGCTCTTCATATCCTCTGTAAATGGAACTACTTCCTTGTTCATAAGAATATGAGTACACCTACTTATGATTATATCCGGGGCTCCTTTAGTAAATGATACTACTTTTTCAGGTAAAAAATTAGAATGGAAAGTAGTCATCATCTTTCTATCTGAGTCAAATGGAAGTTCTTCAATTCTAGGGAACTTACTATTTATATCTTTACTTGTAATACCTGCTTTTCCTGCTAGGGTAACAAGTGCACCTTCCGTAGGATCCCCAAGAACCCTATATCCTTCGTTGGTCTTTTCTATTTGTGCGTCGTTAGCCAATATAGCTGCAGATAACATAGTTTCTAAGTTACCCACTTTATCTATTGAAATATTTTGACCCTTAAGTACAAAATCTCCTACAGGCTCATATCCACCGCCGGTAATATCTAAAACCGTATCGTCTGTGTATACCTTAGTTACAGTCATCTCATTTTGTGTTAAAGTACCGGTCTTATCTGAACAGATTACTGATGTACTTCCAAGGGTTTCAACAGCCAGTAATTTCTTAACTATGGCATGTCTTTCAACCATCTTATTCATACCTAGAGAAAGTACTATAGTAACTATTGCTGCAAGTCCTTCAGGTATAGCTGCAACTGCTAAAGAGATTGCAGTCATAAACATTTCAAGGGGTTCTCTACCTTGGAATAATCCGATAACAAATACTAAAACAACAACTGCAAGTGTCAATGTACCTAGAAGTTTACCAAGTTGGTTCAACTTTTTTTGAAGTGGGGTAAGCTCATCTTCAAAGGTTTGAATCATAGTAGCAATCTTACCTATTTCAGTTTCATGGCCTGTACCAACAACTACCGCTTTACCTCTACCATAATTTACTATGGTGCTCATATAAGCCATATTTGCCCTATCACCAAGGGAAACCTCAGCATCTAGGACAAGTTTGCTGTTCTTTTCTACTGGAACAGATTCTCCCGTAAGAGATGCTTCTTCAATCTTAAGATTTGAACTCTCAACAAGTCTTAAGTCTGCAGGTATTATATCACCTGTTTCTATAATTACTATGTCCCCCGGTACTAAGGTATCGGCAGGTACAATCTCTGGTTTACCATTTCTAATAACTTTTGCATTTGGAGAAGCCATTTTCTTCAATGCCTCAAGGGATTTTTCAGCCTTACCTTCTTGATAAATACCCAGTGCTGCATTGACTATAACTATAGCTAGAATTACTACTGCGTCCTTTACCTCTCCTACAAAAATAGAGATTAGTGCTGCACCGATTAGAATTAAGATTAGGAAGTCGGCAAATTGTGAAATAATCTTTGACAACAAACCTTTTCTTTCTTCTTCCTTTAATTCATTGTGGCCGTATTTAGCAAGCCTAGTTTCAACCTCTTTAGAGCTTAAACCATTTTCAACATCTGTACTGAGTTCCGAAATGAGTTCATCTTCATTTCGCTGATACCATTCCATAATATCCCCTCTTTCGTAAAATATTGGAGTAAGAATGCCCTTTGTACTATTATACCTAAGCATTCAAGAAATATCCATATGCTAGATATAGTACAAAAAAAGACTTTTGCTTATGCAAATGCATAAACAAAAGTCTTGCTCCCACTTGGGTAGTTAGCCGGGATTAACCGTATTGACGACTAACTAATTTAAAGCTACTCCCTTTTGATAGAAATATTATATCCTTATTGCTAACTTATGTCAATAAAAACAAGTGCTAGTAAGTTATAATAATTTGACTTTAATCTAGAATTATTAGATAATTTAAGTAACGACCATAAAGTAGAGGGGATATTTATGAGTAATAAGATATTAGTTGTTGATGATGAAAGAGCTATTGCAGATATAATTAGATTTAATTTAGAAAAAGAAGGTCATATTGTAGATACAGCAGCTGATGGAGAAGAAGGAGTCTATAAGACATTTACCTGGGAACCGGACCTAATTTTATTAGATATTATGATGCCCAAGAAGGATGGGTTTCAAGTTCTAAAGGAAATTAGAACTAAGAAACAGACTCCTGTTATAATGCTTACGGCAAAGGAAGAAGAAGTGGATAAGGTTTTAGGTTTGGAACTAGGGGCTGATGATTATGTAGTAAAGCCATTTAGTATGAGGGAATTGATGGCAAGGGTAAAGGCCAACTTAAGGAGGAGGGATTTTTCCAATTCATCAAATAACCCTACTGAAGAGCTTATAAAGGTCAATGGCTTAGAAATAGATTTAATTAAATATGAAGTTAGAAAAAATGGCAAGGTAGTAGATTTAACCCTGAGAGAATTTGAACTGTTAAAGTTTTTAGGTTCCAGCACTGAGCAGGTTTTTTCAAGAGAGCAACTCCTTGAAGAAGTATGGGGATATGAATACTATGGTGATATAAGAACAGTTGATGTAACCGTAAGGAGACTTAGGGAAAAAATAGAGGATAATGATGGAGAATTTAAATATATCCTGACTAAAAGAGGAGTAGGCTACTACTTTGGGAGGTAATTTATGATCATATCCAGTATAAAATGGAGATTTGTTTTTGTTTATTTTTTGCTGGTGTTTATTGCTATGGCCATAGTAGGCATATTTATAGTTGGAAGGCTTGAAGACCAACAAGTAAAGGCTGTAACCAAGGATATGGAGCAAAAAATTGAATCTATCTCCTCATCAATATCAGATGGAGATTGGCTTCAAAATGTTGATGATATTCAGAATACAATAGATAAGTGGGGGTTGGGAAGCAATGAAACTATTTATGTGATATATGATGAAGATATCCCTACTATAATAGCATCAAATGTAAGTCAAAAAGAAAACGTAATAGGTCAAAATGCACTTTCCAGTAAATATATAGACCCCATTATTGTTCAAGATGCTTTCCAAGGGAAAAATGGAGAATCCATAGTAGAAGAGCTTAATGAAGATTTAATAAATAGGCACTTATCTTATCCGGTATTTTCTGGCACGGGCAAGCTAAATGGGATATTGTATATGACCTACAATCTTGAAAATGTATATAGCACAGTAAATGAATCCAAGACCATACTCACCAGTGCTACTTTTTTAGCTTTGGCTATTACCATATTACTAGGTTTTTTAATTTCATCTAGTATTACTGAACCCATAAGGGATGTAACTAAAAAGGCCGAGGAGATGGCCATGGGAGACTTCGACCAGTTTGTTCATGTAAAGAGTGATGATGAAATTGGACAACTTGCAAGCATGTTTAATCATCTAACTTTGAAGCTTAAGGAAACTATTCAAGATATGGACCTAGAAAGAAGTAAGTTAGACACGATTTTTAACTATATGGCAGAAGGAGTAGTAGCCGTTGATACTAATGGATATATTATTCACGTAAATCCTATTGCAATGGAAATACTAGGTCTAGAAGAAGGCTTAATCTATGGGGAGGAAAAATTAGACCTAAATAGAATAAATATAGATAAAATAGATTATTCTAAGAAGGATAAGTTGGAAGGCACAGTAACATTGGCAATAGACAATCAAGTATATAAAGTTAAGTATGCACCCTTTATTAATGAAAGAAATATAGTTGGTGGTCTTATTGTAGTATTTCAGGATATTACTCAAGAGCATAAACTGGATAATATGAGAAAGGAATTCGTAGCTAATGTGAGTCATGAACTAAAGACACCTATAACCACAATTAAAAGCTATACGGAAACCCTTTTGGAAAATGAAATAGATAGGAACACATCCCAAAAATTCCTATCTGTAATAGTAAGTGAAAGTGATAGGATGGCAAGGCTTGTAAGGGATCTTCTACAGCTATCCAATATAGATTATAACAAGACAAATTGGAAGAGAACTGAGATATCTATTGAGAAGATGGTAAAGGATATAGTTTCTAAGCTTGACCTTCTTATAAAAGAGAAGGAACATATAGTAGAATTAAATATTGAAGACAATTTACCTAATATTATTGCAGATAAAGATGGGATGGAGCAGGTTATACTTAATATAATCTCCAATGCAATTAAATATACTGATAATAGGGGTACAATTCAAATAAGAGCCTATACAGCAGATTCTAAACTAGTGTTGAGAGTAAAAGATAACGGAATAGGTATACCGGCAGAAGACCAGCATAGAATTTTTGAAAGGTTTTATAGGGTTGAAAAGGGAAGAAGTAGGGAAATGGGAGGAACCGGCTTAGGACTTTCAATAGCTAAGGAAATTATCGATGCCCATAAGGGAAATATTGAAATTGAAAGTTTATTTGATCAAGGAACGGAGATAATTATAACACTTCCTTTGGTGTAATTTAATTTTAACTGGCTTGTAACACGTTTGTAATATATATATTGTATAATATACTTGAGATATACCATGCATATATGATTAGGCTAAAGTATGATTAGAGGATATTTTATTTGATAAAGTAGTTTAAAAGGAGGGTTGAAATATGTGGAAAAAGATTATAGCCTGCATTATGATAGCATTTTGCATAAGTACATTCAATAATTTTTCATATGCTACTAATGTAGTTGATACGACTAAATATGAGATTCTTAACCCTGAAAAGGTGTCTTATTCAACTAGGGATAAGGTCGTTCTTATAAATGGCAGGGCTCCTTCTGGAACCGAGATTACCATAAACCTTTATGGTACAACAGATTTAACTAGAAGTAGATTTAATTTAGACACTCTACCTACTGAGCAGGATTATATTTTGTTATCAAGTGAAAAAGTAACATCAGGAAATCTTGGATTATTCCAAAAGCAATTAGACTTGGTAAAAGGAATTAATAAGATTGGTATTAATTTTGGAGTCCAAGGTGTAGAAAATAAAGAAATTATAGTATACGTTTATAATAGAAGCAGACTAGTCATAAGAGAAAATAATAACATAGTATTGCCATTGTTGAAATAATTAGGAAGTAGGAGCTGATTTGATGAAAGAGAGAGCTAAGACTTTTCTCCTATTTCTATTGGTTTTTTCCAGTATCTATATGACATCTAAACTTTGGATTAAATTGCCCGGTCAGCTTGGCAATATATTTAAAAGTGATGAAGTCTTATCTGCTTCCTATGATCTTTCGGACTTGATTTCACCATCCAAATATCTTATGAATTTTGGAAGTAAGAACCATACTATTACTTATGAGGATTCAAAATACGATATTTGGGTGAAGTCAAAAGTTATCTTATCAAAGGTTCTGGGCAATGACTCAATAACAATAGAAGAGATAAATAAGGACCAATATCTAAATTTTCAAGAAGATAGGTCTTTAGTTTTCTATTTTCCGGAGAAATTAAACACATATATCTTAGCTAAATCATGGGATGTGAAATCACCTAATAAAGTTGCGGATACTATACCCAATATACTAGAGATTTATATATATTTGGGCAATGGGGATCCTTTTTTTGTTTTTAGCGATGAAAATAGATATATTTTAGTAAAAGACCCAAGAATTAACAATGAGGAATTAAAAAATGAATTAATTGAAATAGATGAGGCAAAGGAATATGATCGTTACTTTTCAATGCGTGAAATTTACGGAATAGAAAATGATATATATATTCCATATGAAACGGATTATCGGCTATCATCTATACATTTTAGTAATATCTTGGTCAATCTGGATGATTATGAAAAGAGACAGGTCGCTGAAAGGTTTTTTAATAAGGGCATTGATTATATCAGGGAAATTGTAGAAAGTAACGGGTCTACTATATATGTACTGAATAAGAGGGTATTAAAGTTAAATTCAAACGGTACCCTAGAGTATTTCCATGCATTGGAGGAAACTGTCCCTGAGGGAAATTTATATATCAGTTTAATAACTGCAGCTGACTTTATTGACAAAAAAACATCTTCACAAAAGAGTGTTTATCTATCTAATATCAAGGAGATACAATCTGATAACAGCAAGGGCTATAGATTATCCTTCAAGTACAGCATCAGAGGTATACCGGTTCTTTTAGGAAATAGAGAGATAGAGGACTATATACAGATTGAAGTGTTCAATAATCATATAAGAAGTTATAAGCAGCTTACAAGAAATGAAGATGCCAGGGGTCTTAGTACTATAATAGAAAGAAGAAATATGATGTCGTCTATCGATATACTAGATAAGAATTATGATTTCTTAGAAAGTGAATATTTAAAACAAACTAGTAAGACAAAGGAAGAAGTTGGAGAGAATATAAAACAAGAGGTATTGAGCTTTGTAGATGATATTAACCTATCATATTATGATCCTAACCTGAAGGATCAAGGGGAAAAGCTTATAGGTGTATGGTCGGTTAGGTTTGATGATAGAATATATGCATTTAATGCATATACCGGGAACTTAGTATTTGAAAGATAGATGGTGAAATAATGGACTGGTCTAAGGCAAAATCCATATTGATAGTTGCACTCTTATTGACTAACTTTTTATTGGGTTATGTATTATTATTTAATCAAGATATTGTTGATGCAACTATAGAAGATGATTTTATAGTAAAATCCATCCAGCGTTTAAAAGACAAAGATATTGAAGTGAATACAATTATACCTAAAGAGAAGGAAGAACTCTTTGGGCTTGTTGTAGAATATGAGATTCAGGATCCCATTGAACTTAACAATAATTTTTTTGCTGGCAGAGGGGATATAGAAGTAAAGGGTGAAGGATTACAAATAATAACCCATTTAGATGAAAGCTTAACCATATTGAACGATAAACTCCTAATATATGAGAATAAAGCAAGTAAGAACAAATATGATATAAAGTCTGAAGAAGAGGCAGCAAGGCTAGCAATGGATTTTATGGAAGATAGGAATATATCAAGCTCAGATATGCATATTTCTTTTGTTAAAAAAACAGGGGGAAACTATAGTATCCAATTTACAAAAGTCTTTGAGGAAAATTATATAGAGTCCACCTTTACTAATTTTATATTGGATAATAGGGGTGTTTTAAAGATGGAGAGGAACTGGCTAAACATGAAGGAAATTGGAACCACACCTATTCAAATCAGTTCCGCACCAAAGTCCATATTAGCCTTATTAAGTATGAGGGAGGTATATGGGAAGACTATAAGCGACATATCCCTATGCTATTACTTCGATCCAAAGATGCAAAGTTTTGATATAAATCCTATAGACACTCAACAGGGAACCACTATACCTGCTTGGAGGGTCCAGTTTGAGGATGGATATAAGGTTATTATAGATAATCACTAGAAGGAGAGAACTCCTTCTTTTTTTATGACGCGAGTCTTCTTGTGCACTGTTAATTGTGGTATTTAGGTAGTGAATCTTTAAAAAATGTAGTAATATATTATATAGATATTAAAGATAAAACAAGATAAACGGGGGAAGCATAATGGCAATTAGATTTTGTTCTCTTTCTAGTGGTAGTAGCGGCAATTGCCAATATATAGAGACTGAAAATACGAGGATATTAATAGATGCAGGATTTAGTGGAAAAAAAACAGCAAGCCTTCTAGATTCAATAGGTGTAGATCCTTCTACTATTGACGGGATTTTAGTAACCCATGAGCATATAGATCATACAAGCGGTGTGGGGGTCTTATCTAGAAGATATGATATACCCATATATGCAAATGCCAATACATGGGTTGGAATGAGTCCAACAATCAAGTCTATAAAGGAGAAGAATACAAAGGTATTCACTACAAATGGGAACTTTGATATAAAGGATATAGGAATCCATCCAATATCCGTCTTTCATGATGCCTTGGAACCTGTTGGCTATGTTATTTTCAAAGATAATTACAAGCTAAGCATAATAACGGATACAGGCTGGATTAATGATAATATTAGAAGCGAAATAAAGGATTCAAACCTATATTTTATTGAATCCAACCATGATTTGAAGATGTTAAAAGAGGGCAGCTATCCTTGGCATTTAAAACAAAGAATAATGAGCACTCATGGTCACCTATCCAATCATGATGCGGGACTTATTATGGGAGATGTTCTCTCAGGCAAGGGAGAAATAGTCCTTCTAGGACATTTAAGTCAAGATAATAATCTTCCTGAACTTGCCTATGAAACTGTAAGGAAGGGTATACTATGTCAAGGGATAGATGCGGATAATGATATTAGTCTTAACTTATCATACAGGGATAGAAGGACTAATATATTTTCAATTGGTGCCTAGGAGGGATTTTGTGAATAATTACAATTATCAAAATTATAGTAGACCACCAAAGAGGAGAGGTTTGTTTTCATACTTTATTGTAGCAATAATAGCCGGAATAGTAGGTGGAATTATATCAACTTACATTGCACCTAATTACCTATATGGAAAGCTAATACCCACTCCCGAAATATTTCTTAATCAATCACCTGCTCAATCAACCAATATAAACATAAGTCCACAAGAGGATATAACGGCCACACAAGCAGTAGCTAAGAAGGCTATAAGCTCTGTTGTGGGTATAACAGCAGTGCAAATGCAAAGGGAGTTCTTTTGGACTAGGCCTGTAGAAGGGGTAGGTTCAGGTGTAGTGGTAAATGACAAAGGTTATATATTGACTAACTCCCATGTAATAGGAGATGGTCAAGCAAGTGAGATAAAAGTCCTATTTGAAAATGGTGATGAACTTGAGGGAGACGTTCTCTGGTTTGATTCAACCTTGGATTTAGCAGTATTAAAGGTTAATGGACGAGGATTGGACACTGGATTTTTAGGAAATTCGGATTTTTTAGAGGTAGGTCAGCTTGCAGTAGCTATTGGAAACCCCCTAGGACTTGATTTCCAGAGATCAGTAACATCCGGAGTAATTTCTGGTCTTCATAGGTCGATTAAAGTAGACCAATACAATGTAATAGAGGACTTGATTCAAACGGATGCATCCATAAACCCCGGAAATAGTGGAGGACCCTTGCTCAATGCTAAGGGGGAAGTAATAGGTATAAATACGGCAAAGATACAGACCGGAGAAGGACTGGGTTTTGCAATACCAATAAATATTGTAAAGCCTATATTAGAAGAGATAATCCGCGAAGGTGGTTTTAACAACGTATATATAGGCTTTACAGGTAGTGAAGTTGAGGTCTTTGAAAGACAGTTTGGAGTAGATTTAGGTACGGATATAGGGGTTGTAGTAATTGAAGTAGTGCCTGACTCACCAGCTGCAATAGCTGGTTTAATCCCCCAAGATCTCATAACCCATATAGATCAAGAGCCCATAGAAAGTATGGTTGCCTTAAGAAAACTCCTATATAATTATAGAATAGGAGATAAGGCTACTTTAACAGTAAGTAGAAAGGGAAATATATCTAAGTTAAATATCACATTTAAGGAATTTCAATAGGAGGAACTAATGAGAATTTTACTAACCAATGATGATGGTATAATGGCTGATGGTATTTATACCATTGCTAGGGAATTGGAAAAATACTATGATGTAACTATTGTGGCACCGGAAACTCAAAAGAGCGCACAAAGCCATGCAATAACACTCCACAAGCCCTTAATAATAAAAGAAGTAAAACTAGATAGCCTAAAATCAAAGGCCTATAGTGTTTCGGGAACACCGGCTGATTGTGTAAGAGCAGGGATAGAAGCCATAGTCAAGGATAAGATAGACTTAGTAGTATCGGGAATAAACCTAGGATATAACGCTGGTATGGATATTATATATTCTGGAACAGTTTCAGCTGCAATCGAGGCTAATATATATAATTTGCCTTCCATAGCTGTATCTTCTGAATGGATGAACGGAATAGCAAATTATAAGATAGCTGCCAAGTATGCAAGAAAAATTATAGAAGAAACAAGGGACCATATTTTAAAAACTAACCTATTGCTCAACATAAACACCCCATATTACCTAAATGATATAAATAAAGAGATTAAGATTTGCCCAATAGGTGGTGCTATATTGGATTACTATTTTATGGAGGACCAAGAAAACGGTGAAAGGACCCTTACTTTAAAGGGGAGAAGGGAGACTAAGTTAGAGGAAGGAACAGATAGATATTATCTGTCTGAAGGATATGCAACATTAACTCCATTAAGATATGACCTTACTAACTTAAATATAATAGATTTAGTTAAGGAATGGTTTGATAAATAATATGAATATTAGATTAATAACAGTAGGAAAAATAAAGGAAAAGTATACACAAGAAGGTATTAAGGAGTATTCTAAACGACTAAGTAGGTATTGTAGCTTGGAAATAATAGAAATAGATGATGAAAAAGCTCCGGAAAATCTGTCTGAGAAGGAAATGGACCTGGTTAAGCAAAAAGAAGGAGAGAGAATTCTAGCAAAGATTCCTCAAAACTCCTTTGTCATAGCCTTGGTCATCGAAGGAAAACAACTGTCATCAGAGGAACTAGCTGAAAAGATAGATAATTTAATGATCGATGGGATAAGCGATATAAGCTTTATAATTGGAGGTTCTTTAGGCTTATCCAATGAAGTTACCTCGAGAAGCAACTTCAAGCTATCCTTCTCCAAAATGACCTTCCCTCATCAGTTGATGAGAATGATATTGTTAGAGCAAATCTATAGAGCCTGGAGAATTATCAAGAACGAACCGTATCACAAGTGACCTCATAAAAGATATTGTGATACCAATCAGAAGTAAATAGGTTCAGGAAGCAGTTCTTATTAGGTTGTTATTATACTTATCTTTGGTGGTAGATATCAGACTTACCCACTATATAAACATTGATTTTCAAGGTTTTATTTTTTAGATTCATTACTATATGAAAAAAGTTTACTTCAAGAGTCTTTTTATTAATGCTAAAATTAAGATAACAGCTTCTATAGGGTTAGAGATAATATCATCACACAAGGTATTTATTTAAGTACGACAATATATTTAGAAAGGATACAATTTATATGTTATTTCTTAATACTTTAGAAGATGTTACTAATTATTATTTGAACAAAGGTTTTGAACCTTACTGGACTATATATAAAGAAAAACATGGAATAAAACTTAACAATATTATTGCAATTACTATTAGATTTGAAGAATTACTTTCTATTTATCCAGATTTAAGAATTAATGGAATTGGAGATTATTTTACATATGAGTTGGATTATTATAATAATTGCAGCTCTTTTTCTAACAAAGATGCATGGATAAAAAAGCCAACCTTTGATTATGATATTTTTGGCATTGAAATAGATAAGTTTTCAAATGCTAGTTACAGGCCTAGTACAAATGTTATTTTGATTAATCATAATTCTTTTTTATTGGAGTATAGTAAAGATGTCAATTTAATGTTATCACAAAGTCTAACTCATGAATTTGCTCATGCTTTAGACGAGCAATATAGGATATTTGAGAACTATGATATGAATATATTGTTTGAGAAATATAAAGATGATTCTAATTCAATGTTTAGTAAAAATGCAGATAGTAATATAAGAGAATTTATTGCTGAAGGATTTGAAAAAAGTTTTTATAGCGACTCACAAAAAGCTAATGAAGTAAGAATGTTAATGAACAGAATAATTAATTCTTGCTAGATGAGTAACTTGATTAGGATTAACAATATAATTTTTTAGCCTGTTGTAAGTCATTTACTAGAATAAATTACTTATACTTATTCATACTATTGTCATAAGAAAACACCATATAAAGTATATGCTCTTAAAATATACTTAAACAACATGCTGAAATATATATCATCATCACAACAACAACTATAATATAATGATAGGAAAGATATAGCAATCTATAGAAAAGAAAATCAAAGGTCTATAACAAAGAACTATACAGAGGAATATAAATCAATAACACCAACTTCAAAAATATAGGTACAAAGAATACAAAATCCATCTTCATCCAGAAGAAATCCAATTATAAGACATCCAACAAAAGATAATCTGAAGAATATAGCTATACAGTTATAACCCCTAACAAATTAAGATTAATCCTTCTCATATATTGAGGAGGATTTTATTATGCACCTAATCAAATAAACTTGGTAATCTAACCTACATATTACTTACATCGATGTGCTAACAAATGGGGAGAAACAATATTGGATTATAGTCTATTTTAATAATTCCCCAATTTATCTGTTAACCAAATATACTGAATTATTACTGTTGATAGGATAAAGGTTATATCTTAAAATTTAAAAAGAAGGAAATTAAGTAATTATGTCGAAGTATTGAAATAATGGGATATTGTTTTAATGACAATCTTAACACAACTTGTAAATTCTATTTAATTGTGAATTTTTAGATGGAGCTTGATAGATATATCATGCAAATTCATTTAAAGGGGAGATTATAATGATTGAAATTGATTTTGCTAAAATCCGTGAATTTCAGGGAAGCCAGCAGAATGGATTTGAGGAATTAGTATGTCAAATTGCAGATATTGAAAGACCTATTAGAGGTAAGACCTTTATTCGCAAAGATGGCTCTGGAGGTGATGGTGGTGTAGAATGTTATTGGATATTAGAAGATAATAAAGAATATGCATGGCAAGCTAAGTATTTTCTAGATACATTATCATCAACTCAATGGAGTCAAATTGATAATTCGGTAAAAACTGCTATTGAAAAGCATCCTAATATGATTAGATATTATATATGCTTACCACGTGATAGAAATGACAGTAGGAAAATAGTAAAGGGTAATCCGACTAAATCAGAGCTTGATAGATGGAATGAACAAGTAGAGGGATGGAAAGATATAGCTAATCAACATGGGCGAGATATAGAATTTGTATTTTGGGGACTACATGAATTAATAGATATTCTTCTTAAGAATAGCGTAGATTATACAGGGAAAATATTATATTGGTTTAATACTGCTTCATTAACAATTGAATCACTGAATCAGATAGCAAATAATTCACGTATTTGCTTGGGTGAAAGATATTCAGAAGAACAACATATAGAATTACCAATTGAAGAAGCTTTTTCTTGTATAGGTATGGAGAACAGCTGGAAAGAAAGAGTTTATGAAATGCTTTCAATAATTTTTGATCTTGGATATAAATTGAAAAGGATAACTGAAAATGAATTGTTAAAACAACAAGAAAGTGAATGTAATCTAGTCCTAGAAAA
>CAZIMA010000001.1:0-50023 GCA_964540195.1 uncultured Tissierella sp. | reverse complement strand
ATGGTGTTTTAATGCATCATAGTAGATGTGTACTGCATAATCCGTAGTTCCTCCACCGGGAAGGGTTTCATAGGATATCAGGCCCGGGAACCTTACTCCCCTTGTATCCAGTCCAAATCTTTGGAAATAGTAATCACATAATAATTCTCCTGCCACCTTAGTTACCCCATACATAGTGGTAGGCCTTTGAATTGTATCCTGAGGCGTATTATCAGGTGGTGTTGTGGGGCCAAAGGCAGCTATTGAACTAGGGTTGAATATGGACATACTCTTTTCTCTTCCGATTTCCAATATATTGTAGAGGCCGTTCATATTTACATCCCAACAAGCCGTGGGGTCCTTTTCTCCTACGGCAGAAAGGATAGCAGCCAGATTTATAACAGTATTTACTTGGTGCTTGTTTATTACTTCTGTTAATTGTTTCATATCGTTGATGTTAACGATTTCAAAGGGTCCGGATTGAATCAGTTCTTCGTGGCCTTCCTTAATCCTCCTATTGCTGGCGATTATATTGTCTGACCCGTATATTTCCCTTAGCTTGCTTGTTAATTCCGAGCCTATTTGACCAAGAGCACCTGTTACTAATATCTTCCTCATTTTAGTGGCACCTCCATTTATTTGTTCGTCTATAGTATATCATAAAGTTTCAAAAATTTACATATGGAAAGTAGAAAAAATGGGATGTTTTAGCGATTTACACGGCTAAAACATCCCATTTTAGGAACAAAGGGGTCGGTTCCTTTTGTTCCTTACTACATTACCTTTTCCAAGAACTCCTTAGCCCTATCTGTTTTTGGGGATGAGAAGAAGATTTTTGGTGGGGCGTCTTCTATTAGGTTTCCTTCATCCAGGAAGCAGATACGGTCGGCTACTTCTCTTGCAAAGCCCATTTCATGGGTTACCAGGACCATGGTGATGCCGGTTCCTGCCAGGCCCTTTATTACGTTTAGGACTTCCTTGACCATTTCCGGGTCCAAGGCACTTGTGGGTTCATCGAAAAGGATGACTTCCGGGTCCATGGCTAGGGCCCTGGCAATGGCTACTCGTTGTTTTTGTCCGCCGGATAGGGTTGCAGGGTAAACCATGGCCTTGTCCCATAGGCCTACTTGTTTTAAGAGGTCCATAGCCTTAGCTTCTGCTTCTGCCTTGGTCTTTTTCTTTACCTTCATAGGGGCATAGGTCATATTACCCATTACGGTCATATGGGGAAATAGGTTAAAGTGTTGGAATACCATTCCTACCTTTTGTCTGATTTCCATTATGTCCGCCTTCTTGTTAGTTATATCTACACCATCTATTAAGATATTGCCCTTTGAGGGTGTTTCCAATAGGTTCATACACCTGAGCAAGGTAGACTTTCCGCTGCCTGATGGGCCTATTATGGCTACAATTTCACCCTTTTCTATTTCAAGGGATATATTTTTTAGGACCTCAAGGGTCTTAAAACTCTTCCAAACATTCTTAACGCTTATCACTTCTGTTTACCCTCCTTTCCATCCATGAGCCTAATAAGGTCAATACCATTACCATTATATAATAGTATATTGAGATTACTGCATAGGGCTCAAATGCACGGTAAGTATCCGATACTATCATCTGGCCTGCCCTAAGCAATTCTACTACTCCTATGGTAGATATTAGGGTTGTATTCTTTAATAGGCCTATAAATTCATTTACCAAGCTTGGCAAGACGCTTTTAATAGCCTGGGGAAAGATGATATCCTTTATGGTACTTCCATAAGGTACTCCAAGGGCCATGGCTGCTTCTTTCTGACCTATATCTACTGCCCTTATTCCTCCACGCAAGCTTTCGGATATATAGGCTGCCGAGTTGAAGGCAAAGGTAATGCTTCCAAGTTGAAAATTGCTTAATTCCTTTAAGGCAGGAAATAGTTGGGGCAAGCCAAAGTAAACCATAAATACCTGAACCAATAAAGGCACTCCACGAAAGACTGAGGTATAGAAGCCACTCATAGCTTGGAGTATCTTAAACCTGGATAATTTCATTAAGGACAGGGGTATGGATATTATTATTCCAAGAATTAGGGATACTGCAGTTACTTGTATTGTAATTATTGTTGCCCTATATAGGTAGGGTATATATTTGATCATGATGCTGAAATCTAGTTGCAATTTATTCACCTCTCTAAACTGATTTAAAGCTGTAGAACCTTTAGCAGATCCTACAGCTTGTGTAATTACTACTTTTAAATATCAAAGGTAATTGCATAGCAACTACTTGGCATCTACATACTCTGCTCCTAACCATTTAGTAATAAGGGCATTTAAGGTACCATCTTCTTCTAATTTAGCGATTTCATCGTTGATTACAGGCACAAGGTCACTTCCCTTAGGGAAGGCTATATTGTAAGTGTCTAGGGCAAGGTCCGTTTCACTTGCATCCATTAAAAAGAAAGATAGTCCTTCATTTTCTTCTGTAACCTTCTTACTTGCTGTTCCACCAGTTATAGCTGCATCCACACGGCCCATTATTAGTTCTTGTGTTACTGCTGCTTGACCATCAAAAGTAACAAGCTCTGCACCTTCGATGGATTTAATTATTTGCTCATAGTTTGTTCCTGCACTACAAGCTACTTTCTTGCCGTTTAAATCTGCTATAGAGCTGATATTTGACCCTTTAGGGATTATTACCCCTACTTTCGCAGTTGCATACTTGTTGGAGAAGTCAATACTTTGTGCACGTTCATCTGTGTAGCTCATTCCTGAAATAACGAAATCAGCTTGGTTTGATTGAAGGGACCCAATAAGGCTGGCAAATGGCATATTGATTATCTCGTAAGTAAATCCTAGGTCTTCTGACATCTTATCCAATATATCTATATCCAATCCTTCATATACTTCCTTACCATTTGCATCTATGGTTACAGTCTCAAAATACTTGTAGTTTGCACTCATAGCTACTTTTAAATGTTTTCCTTCTAATGGCTTTGCTCCGGCCTCATCTGATGGTTGTGCTGGAGCTTCTTGTGGTGTTTCTGCTGGAGTTTCTGCCGGAGTTTCCGGTGCTTGCTTGGAACTACATCCTGTAAATACTGCTAGAGTCATTGCTAATACTAGTGCTAAAATTATTTTTTTCATTTTTTTCTCCTCTTTTCTATTTTTTTGTTTTTTGCCTAAAGCATTTCCTTCTTGTTTCCCTTTTTCAGTATGTTTTCATAGTCGATATAGGAATAGATTTCTTCATCGAATACTCCTGAGAATTTTAGTAATTCTTCTAGGCTTAGGTCTTCTATGGCCTTTTCATGGTCTTCGGCGAAGATTACTATTTGGCCTACTATGGAATGGGCTTCTCTAAAGGCTACCCCTTTTTTTACCAGGTAGTCGGCTACTTCTGTAGCGTTTAGGAATCCCTTCTTAACTGCCTTTTTCATATTTTCAGGTCTTGCTTTTAGGGTTGCAATCATTCTTTCCATAATGTCTATGCACATTATTGTAGTTGTAAGGCTATCTTGGAAGTATTCCTTGTCCTCTTGCATATCCTTGTTATAGGCCAAAGGAAGGCCCTTCATTACGGTTAAGAGTCCCATAAGGTTTCCATAGACCCTACCTGTTTTACCTCTTACCAGCTCGGCTGCATCCGGATTTTTCTTCTGCGGCATAATTGATGAGCCTGTAGTATATCTATCATCAAGGGTCACAAATCCAAATTCAGCACTGGTCCATAGGCATAGCTCCTCTGATAATCTGGAAAGGTGCATCATAAGGATGCTAAATGCTCCCATAGCCTCCAGTATAAAGTCCCTGTCGGACACTCCGTCCATAAAGTTTGCATATACAGTTTTGAAACCAAGCAATTCAGCTGAGTATTGTCTATCGATTTCATGGGTGGTTCCTGCCAAGGCTCCACATCCTAATGGAGACTCAATCAAGGAGTCTTTTGCATCCTTAAGACGTCTATAGTCTCTCCCAAACATGGAGTGGTATGCCATTAGGTGGTATTTAAAGGTTACTACCTGCGCTCTTTGAAGGTGGGTATAGCCCGGCATTATCCATGGATTTTCATCGGCTGTTTTCTTTAAGGATGAAATGAGTCGGGCCAGGGATTCCATTACTACTCCCAGCTGCTCCCTTACATAGAGCTTGGCATCTAGATTAACCTGGTCATTTCTACTACGGGCAGTATGTAACTTCTTTGCCACTTCTCCTACACGACTTAGGAGTTCCAGTTCCACGTAAGTATGAACATCTTCATAGTCCCCTAGAATTTCAAGCTTAGCTCCTAAAAGGTCTTCTTCAATTGCCTCCAAGCCCTTTAGAAGGATAGACCCTTCTTCTTGGCTTATGATTCCACATTTGGACAGCATTTTTACATGGGCCTTACTTCCTATAATATCGGAATGAAGTAAGAAAAGGGTTTGGGAAAAATTATTTTGAAAGTCTTCCATTAACTTATCTTCGTCCTGTCTAAAGCGACCTCCCCAAAGCTTAGTTTCATATTTCTTGTTCACAATATCACTCCTCTTTAGTTTTGAGAATTACATTCATATAAATAGGTTTCAAATTGTATTAAAAACCAGAAAACTGGGACAGCAAGTCCTGTCCCTATTGTCCCACTAATACATATCTTTATTTTACTCATTACTACCTCCAATATGGGGAAATACTTTAATAAAGTAAGGAGGTGGGCCTTTAAAGGCACCCCCTTACTCTGCACCT
Organism: uncultured Tissierella sp.; assembly: GCA_964540195.1. Taxonomy (GTDB): domain Bacteria; phylum Bacillota; class Clostridia; order Tissierellales; family Tissierellaceae; genus Tissierella_B. The sequence goes on along the minus strand of CAZIMA010000001.1, from coordinate 45,346 downwards.
GGTTATTTTACTACTATATTGTAAATCTTACCCATTACAAAGATTTCTTTGACTATGGTCTTATCTCCTATGAACTTAGCTATTCCTTCATCTTGAAGGGCTTTTTCCCTTACGGCGTCTTGGCTATCGTCCACATTTATGGTTACCTTGCCCCTTACCTTTCCGTTGACCTGGATAGGCATTTCTATAACATCATCCTTGGTCTTGGCTTCATCATACTTAGGCCAGGAAGTATTGAATAAATACCCTGGACACCCGATTAACTGCCATAATTCCTCAGTTATATGTGGAGCTACTGGATTTAGGAGGATCAACAGGCTTTCAAGGTCTTTCCTTGTAACCTTGCCATGGGCACTGAAATCATTGACCAAGGCCATCATAGCAGCTATACCCGTATTATACTTAAGGTTTTCGAAGTCATCGGATACCTTTTTAATAGTCTTGTGGATATTGGATTCAAGTTCTTTAGTATAGCCTCCTCCATCTACTAGTATATCTTGAAGTCTCCATACTCTATCCAGGAACCTTCTACAACCCTTTACTCCGTTTTCTGACCAAGGCACACTCTTTTCAAAGTCACCGATAAACATCTCATATGTTCTTAAGGTATCTGCTCCGTAATCCCTAACTATATCATCAGGATTTACTACATTTCCTCTTGATTTGGACATCTTTTCATTGTTGTCCCCCAGGATCATACCATGGGAAGTTCTCTTAGCATATGGCTCCGGTCCACCTACTATGCCGTAGTCATAAAGGAACTTGTGCCAGAATCTAGAATATAGGAGGTGAAGGGTAGTATGCTCCATTCCTCCATTGTACCAGTCAACAGGCATCCAATAATCTAAAGATTCCTTTGAAGCAAGGGCATCATGGTTTTCAGGGTCTATATATCTTAAGAAATACCAGGATGAACCGGCCCATTGAGGCATAGTATCCGTTTCCCTACGGCCATCTTTACCGCATTTTGGACAGGTAGTATGGACCCAATCATGGATATTAGCCAAGGGTGATTCTCCTGAATCAGTTGGCTCATAATTGTCTACATCCGGTAGCATCAATGGTAAGTCTTCTTCCGGAACAGGTACCCAACCACAATCCTCACAATAGATCAATGGAATAGGCTCTCCCCAATATCTCTGTCTTGAGAATACCCAGTCACGTAATTTATAGTTTACCCTCTTGCTGCCAAGGCCTTCTTCTTCTAATCTAGTAGATATGGCTTCTATGGCCTCTTTTACATCCATACCGTCTAGGAAGCCGGAATTTACCATTTCTCCTGAATCCGTATCGCTATAGGCTTCCTTACTTACGTCTCCACCTTTTATTACCTCGATAATCGGAAGCTTGAATTTACTTGCAAAGTCCCAGTCTCTTTGGTCATGTCCAGGTACTGCCATAATAGCCCCTGTACCATAGGTAATCAATACATAGTCAGAAACCCATATTGGAATTTCCTTACCTGTAGCCGGATTAATAGCCCTAAGACCCTTAAGTTCTACACCTGTCTTATCCTTAGAAAGCTCTGTTCTTTCAAAATCGGACTTCTTCCCTGCCTCTTCCCTATAATGAAGAACTTCTTCTATATTTTCAATTTTATCCTTATACTTGTCTATATAAGGGTGCTCTGCTGCAATTACCATATAGGTTGCACCGAAGATGGTGTCAGGTCTAGTGGTAAATACCCTTAGCTTATCTTCTCCATTGTTGATTTTAAAGTCCAACTCCATACCTTCGGACTTACCGATCCAGTTCTTTTGTTGGATTTTTACCCTCTCTATATAGTCTACAAGGTCTAAGTCATTAATAAGTCTTTCAGCATATTCGGTAATCTTTAGCATCCATTGGTTCTTAACCTTCCTATGGACCTCTCCACCGCATCTTTCACAATTTCCACCTACTACTTCTTCATTGGCCAAGCCGATTTTACAAGCCCTTTTCGTAAAGTTTTAAGAAAATCCATTGGGTCCACTTATAGTAGTCGGGATCAGTAGTGTTAATCTCCCTTGACCAGTCAAAGGAAAAACCTATGGACTGAAGCTGGTTTTTAAACCTGGCTACGTTTCTTTCAGTTACTATTCTTGGATGGATCTTATTCTTTATTGCAAAGTTCTCGGTTGGCAAGCCAAAGGCATCCCATCCCATTGGAAATAAGACATTATACCCCTCCAACCTTCTTTTTCTTGATACGATATCAAGGGCTGTATAGGGTCTTGGATGACCTACGTGCAAACCCTCTCCTGATGGATAAGGGAATTCAACCAGGGCATAGAATTTTGGCTTGTCACTATGATTTGAAGCCTTAAAGGGCTCTTTTTCTTCCCATATCTCTTGCCACTTTTTTTCAATTTCATTTGGCATATAGTCTCTCATAAACTAACCTCCTCAAAAAATAAAACCCCTCGCCTAATATAGAGACGAAGGGTTAATCCGCGGTACCACTCTTTTTGAAAATCCACTTTATGATAATAACGGCATCTACCGATTAGAGTTTTGCTCTAATAACTCCGAGACGAGTTCAGTGGATATCAATACTGTTTTTCACCAGCCAACAGCTCTCTAAAATCGATATTTTACCTACTACTTCTCTTCAATGTTTCTAATTTTAATCTACATTATAGCAAATTACAAGATTTTAATCAATATTTAAATATCTGATTAAAATTCAGCAGATCCAACGGTTCTTGGGAAAGGAATCACGTCTCTGATGTTGGAGATTCCAGTCATATACATAATGGCTCTTTCGAAGCCAAGGCCGTAGCCTGCATGTTTTGTTCCACCAAATTTTCTTAACTCTAAATACCACCAGTAGTCTTCAGGCTCCATACCGTTGTCTATAATCTTTTGCTCTAGAACGTCCAGTCTTTCTTCCCTTTGGCTTCCACCTATTATTTCCCCGATGCCAGGTACCAGTAGGTCCATGGCAGCAACGGTTTTATCATCCTCGTTGACTCTCATATAGAAGGCCTTGATTTCCTTAGGATAATTGATTACGAATACAGGCTTCTTATATAATTCTTCCGTTAGGTATCTTTCATGCTCGGTCTGCAAGTCTATACCCCACTCAACAGGATATTGGAATTTTTGTCCCGATGCCTTAAGTTTCTCTACGGCTTCAGTATAGGTCACTACTCCGAATTCTGAATTCACTACGTTTTTTAGTCTCTCAATTAGACCCTTATCTATGAAATTGTTGAAGAACTCCATCTCTTCCTTAGCATTGTCCATTACGTACTTAATAATGTATTTTAACATATCTTCTGCAAGTCTCATATTGTCCTTAAGGTCTGCAAAAGCTATCTCCGGCTCTATCATCCAGAATTCAGCAGCATGTCTTGCTGTATTGGAGTTTTCTGCCCTAAAGGTAGGCCCGAAGGTATATATGTTCTTAAATGCCATAGCAAAGGCTTCACCTTCCAACTGACCGCTTACAGTTAGGTTTGTTTCCTTGGAGAAGAAGTCCTCTTTATTATCTATCTTTCCTTCTTCAGTCTTAGGAGGATTTGCTAAATCTAGGGTAGTTACCCTAAACATCTCTCCTGCACCTTCTGCATCACTGGCAGTTATAATTGGTGTATGAACATATACAAATCCCCTATCTTGGAAGAATTTATGAATTGCATATGCTGTTAAGGACCTTACTCTAAATACTGCATTTAGGGTATTAGTCCTTGGTCTTAAGTGAGCTATAGTTCTTAGGTATTCTAGTGTATGTCTTTTTTTCTGCAATGGATAGTCTTGTGTTGAAAGGCCTTCTACTATTATCTCCGATGCCTTTAGTTCAAAATCCTGTTTTGCTTCAGGAGTTGCTAGCAGTGTTCCCCTGATTATTAGGGCTGAACTTAGGGGATATTTTTCAATTTCCTTAAAGTTTTCCATTGAATCGTCATATACTATTTGTAGGTTCTTAAAAAATGTTCCATCGTTTAATTCTATAAAACCGAATGATTTTGAGGACCTGGAGGTTCTTATCCAGCCTTCTACGGTGATTTCTTGGTCTAGGTATTTTGAACTGTCCTTGTAGATTTCTTTAATACTTGCTTTCATCTTATCACTCCTATTTATTTCTCATGGGTTAGGTCATAAAAAAACCTTTCATCCTAATATCTGTCAGGACGAAAGGTTATCTTCCGCGGTACCACCCTAATTGCTCTTGCCACTTTTTTCCGTAACGTGGAAGGGCGTCTAAGCCTAATTTATTTCAGCTTAGAAACTTAGGGCTGTTCTTCTATATAAGCTTAGTGCTGATGTTTCACTCTTATCAGCTCCCTTTAACCAGTTCTTATATATACTCTTCCCCTCAATGTTATGGTTATTTAGTTAGTAAACTCATTTAACCTCATTATATGAATTTTATTCTTCCTTGTCAATAAATTGTGCTAATCTTTCCTTTATTTCCTTTTCATAGCCATGGTCCGATGGCTGGTAATATTTTTTCCCCCTAAATTCTTGGGGAAGGTATTCCTGGGCTACATAGCCTTCCTTATAGTCATGGGGATACTTATAGCCTTTACCGTTACCCAGCCTTTCAGCACCAGCATAGGATGTGGACCTTAGGTGTTGGGGTACTTTGCCGATTTCCTTGGACCTGATATCATCCAAGGCCTTATTTATGGCCAGATAGGCCCTATTGCTTTTAGGAGCACAGGCTACATATGTGGCTGCCTGGGCTAAGGGAATCCTCCCTTCAGGCATTCCAACCGTATTGACTGCGTCGAAAGCTGCAACTGCCACTGTTAGGGCATTGGGGTCTGCATTTCCCACATCTTCCGATGCTGCTATGATTATCCTCCTGGCTATAAACTTAGGGTCCTCTCCGGCATTAATCATCTTTGCTAGCCAATAAATGGTTGCATCTGGATCTGACCCCCTCATGCTCTTAATAAAGGCAGAAATCGTATCATAATGCTCATCTCCACCCTTATCGTATTTTGCAGTTTTTACCTGTATAGATTCCTTTATCTTATCCAAATCCAAATATATTATACCATTTTCATCTTCAGGACTTGACAAGACTCCAATTTCCAAGGAATTAAGCAGGGTCCTTCCGTCCCCTTCTGCTATGGTTAAGAGGTAGTCTTCTGCTTCTTGGCTTAATTCTACCCTATAATTTCCCAAGCCTTTTTCCTTGTCATTTAAGGCCCGACTTATAAGAGCCTTTAAATCCTTTCGGTTTAAACTTTCTAACACTAAAACCATGGCCCTGGATAAGAGGGCCTTATTCACCTCAAAATAAGGATTCTCTGTAGTGGCTCCTATAAGGATGATTATTCCCCTTTCAACGAAGGGAAGCAGGGCATCTTGTTGGGCCTTGTTAAATCTATGGATTTCATCTATAAAGAGGATGGTCCTCTTGTTATAGAGCTTGAGATTTTCTTCAGCCCTTGTCATTACTTCCCTGATGTCCTTAACTCCTGATGTAACGGCAGACAGTTTTTCAAATCTCATCTTAGTTGTATTGGCAATAATCCTTGCCAAAGTGGTCTTACCCGTTCCCGGTGGACCATAGAAGATCATGGATGTGATCCTATCGGCCATTATGGACCTATTTAAAAATTTTCCTTCACCTATTATATGGTCTTGTCCTACGAATTCACTTAAGGACTCCGGTCTCATTCTATCAGCAAGGGGTGCATTTCTCTTAAGTTTATCTTCCATGGATAATGTAAATAAATCCATTCTATCACCTACCTGATGATATTGTACCATATAGGGCCCCTCTTTTAAAAACTATTCTTGATCTAACTTTAAATCAAATCCCTGGTCCCTAATGATATTTAACATTTTAGCCCTTTTTGGATTTACACTCTTAATACCCGTAACTACTTGGTCACTAAAGGTGTCTACACGCCTATTTGCATCCCTTAAATCGTAATAGGTGTTCATCTCTCTATCATAGTCTTCTAATTCCTCTAGGTAATTATCCAATACCTTATATTGGTTTTCGAAGACCCTAAATTTCATATCCATCTTAGGCTTTATTTGGGGGTCTTGATTAGGATAGCCTATACCCAGTCCTACTACAGGGAAGGTCATCTCAGGTAACTTGAGGAGGTCACAAATCTTCTTAGAGTCATTTAATATGCTTCCAAGATAAACTGTACCTAGGCCTAAGGATTCGGCTGCATTTACTATATTTTGGGCCATGAGGCAGGCATCTGTAAAGCCGGAAAAAAACCTATCTATATAGGCTCCACTTCCTTCAAAGCAGCCTTTTTCATTTCCTATTTGCTTATTCCTAAATTGGTCTACTATAAAGACAAGGAGCTCCGGTGCCCTCCCTACATATTCCTGGTTACATATTCCTGCCATTTCTTTTCTTATGTCCTTATCTGTAATCCTGATTATGGATGAGGCTTGCATACCTGTTGAAGTGGCAGTCCTTCTTCCTACTTCCAGTAGGGTTTGGAATAGGTTCTCTGGAATTCTTTCATCTGTAAACTCACGTATGGTCCTATGGGCTAGTTGGTTTTTTATGGTTTCGTTCACTTTTGGTCCCTCCTACTAAATCTCAATTATTGTGGCCTTCATCTAGGATTTTCTTTAATTCATCCATAAAGGAATTTACATCTTTAAATTGCCTATATACTGATGCAAATCTTACATATGCGACCTCATCAATATTCTTTAGCTTATTCATTACCATTTCACCGATTTCAACTGAGGTGATCTCCTTTTCCAAGGAATTGGAGATGGTTCTTTCTATTTCATCTACTATGGCTTCGATGGTACTCATGGATACAGGCCTTTTTTCACAGGATTTTATTATACCATTGAGTAATTTGTTCCTGTCATAGGTCTGCCTATTTCCATCCCTCTTTACTACTATAATGGGAATTTCCTCAATCTTTTCGTAGGTGGTAAATCGCTTACTACAGCTTATACATTCTCTTCGTCTTCTTATAGCCTGTCCTTCATCAGTAGGTCTTGAGTCTACTACCTTTGACTCAAGACAATCACAGAATGGGCATTTCATATGTACCCCTCCAATTGCTTAATCTTAACCTCATTATAATATAAGTTTTAACTTAAGTCACCTAGTTATTCGTCCTTTAGATTGACTAAAATGGTATCACTGCCTATTTTAACTATCTTAGTCCAATGAATAAATATATCACTAGGCTTGGAAAATAAGCTCATTAGCTTGTGTTCTCCAGGTAGGATAAAGCCTGTTAATGAGCCTTTTTCTAAGTCTATTTCAAAATCCGATATATAACCTAACCTCTGTCCATTATATAGGTTTATTACTTCCTTATCCCTTAAATTAGAAACTCTTAACATAGTTCCACCTCATTAATATAATATATTAAAAGAGCAAATATCTGCCTTATTAAGGTATATACTCTTTTTCTATATAATATTACATTAATTTAGTGAGAAGATTAGACATACTTTCTCATCTGCCTAAGGGCATTTTTTTCTAGGCGAGAAACTTGGGCTTGGGATATCCCTATTTCATCTGCTACTTCCATCTGGGTCTTGCCTTCGAAAAACCTTAAATTCAGGATCTCCTTTTCCCTAGTATTTAACTTCTTCATGGCTTCCTTAAGGGTAATATCCCTAAGCCATAGTTCGTCTTCTTCCTTTTCATCCCTAACCTGGTCCATTACAAAGATTGCATCTCCACTATCATGATAAATGGGCTCAAATAGGGATATGGGCTCTTGAATTGCTTCCATTGCAAAAACTACATCCTCCTTGCATATGCCTAGTAGGTCTGCTATTTCATTTATTGTAGGCTCCTTTGAGTATTTATTTATGAGTGCTTCTCTTGCTTGTAAGGCCTTATAAGCCGTATCCCTTAAGGACCTGGATACTCTGATGGAGTTGTTGTCCCTAAGATACCGTCTTATTTCCCCTATTATCATCGGCACAGCATAGGTTGAAAATCTAACGTTTTGACTAAGATCGAAATTATCTATAGCCTTTATAAGGCCTATACAACCCACTTGAAACAAGTCATCAGCCGGCTCTCCCCTTCTATTAAATCTTTGTATAATACTTAAGACCAATCTTAAATTTCCACTTATGAAGGTTTCCCTAGCTGATAAATCTCCGGCTTTAATCTTAACAAATAATTTCTGCATCTCCTCGTTAGTTAAAACAGGTAGTTTTGAAGTATTAACACCGCAAATTTCAACCTTTGTTATGTGCATCTTTAATTCATCCTTTCATAAAGAACTCCCCTTTAGTAAAATTATTTCCTCTAATGAGCTTTTTATACTGTGGACAAGATAAATAGAAAAACCTTAAAAAAAATAAGAGAACAAAAAACGTTCTCTATTTTGATTAATTTTTAAATTAGTTTTCCGATATCCTTTTTTAACCTCTTTATAATCCTCTTCTCCAATCTGGAAATGTAGGATTGGGATATGCCCAGCAGGTCTGCCACCTCTTTTTGGGTTTTTTCCATACCGCTTTTAAGTCCAAACCTTAATTCCACTATGGTCTTTTCCCTATTGGATAGTTTATCTATAGCTCCGTTTAATAGACTTTTATCTACCTCTTCTTCTATATATTTAAATATAATATCCCCCTCAGTTCCCAATATATCCGATAGGAGTAATTCATTCCCATCCCAGTCCGTATTAAGAGGTTCGTCGAAGGATATTTCATTCCTAGTTTTACTGGTCTTCCTTAAGTACATAAGGATTTCATTTTCTATACACTTTGATGCATATGTAGCAAGTTTTATCTTCTTATCAGGATCAAAGGTATTTACTGCCTTAATCAGTCCGATAGTACCTATGGATATTAAGTCTTCTATGGATATCTTGGTATTTTCAAACTTCCTGGCTATATATACTACTAAGCGAAGGTTTCTCTCTATTAGGATGGACTTTATGGAGTCATCCCCCTTTAAATTGCTTAGGTAATACTCCTCTTCATCTGCTTTTAAAGGGGGAGGCAGAGATTCACCAGACCCGATATAGTCAACCCTTTCCTGTATATGAAACTTCCTCATAAATTTGTAGATTATCAATTTAATTCTAAATATCAGTCTGTTCATTGGCTATTCCTCCATTTATGAATTCATAATTTAGCAAGCCCCTATATCCCATTTCCTTTGATAAGGACCCTCCATATAGGCCTACTAACATATCCTCCCTCTTATATGGTCCACTTGAATCTTGAATTATCAGCTTATCAGGTTTAAAGGCAAATAGGATTCCGCTTTTGCCCAGGGAGTTAAAAGGGACCAGGGTCAGGGTTAGGTCCTCCTTTAATTGATTTAATAGGCATTCCATTTCTAGGAAATTACCCTCTTCATTTGCCTTTATTAGGCCTTCAAGGCCTCCCGGTAAAAAGGATTTTAAGGCCCTATATTCTACAACGAATACACTCTTACCTGTAAAAGGGTCCCTTAGGGAGTGGCCTGTATCAAGGAGGGCCTTTAATTCCACTGCCTTTCCTTTAATAACTATTGTTACATCTATAATATAATTTTCTCTGACTTTTTTTTCATTGAAATATGTAAAGATAGACTTGCCCATTACCGTACTTACTATGGCTCCCAGGATTAAATACTTAAGGGGAAAGCCTCCCAGGCCATCTATGGGAGTATGTATCCTCTCAATTATATCCTTAGAAGAATAAAAGAAGGCCAAACTAGCTCCCCCATATAAGAAGGTTACTAGATAAAAGCCCAGTAGACTCTTTATAAAGGTCTTTATATTAGTAAATTCATAGGCTATTAGTATTATTAGGATGGAGAAGATTGTCTTAGGCAATATTCCCATTAAAATATGGACCAGTGGGTAAAAATATATTAATGAATAAAGTGATGCTATAAATGCTCCCCCTATTAACCTTAGGTTCCTCCTACTAATCTTTAGTAGATGGGTGTTTATATAAAGTATTAAGTAGTTTACCAGAAAATTTTCCAACAGGAGATATTCTGCTACTATGTACATTGGCCTCACACCCTTCTTATTTTTACATAAGCCCATTATAGATTAATCCCTTGAAAAAACTTGTCGATTTAAAGGAAATAAAAAAAACGTATCTTTACAATAAGATACGCTTTTCAACATAGTTTTATGGTTACTTTCTTTCTCTTCTTCTTAAAAACATGGGAATATCTAAATCACCAAGGTCGTCCTCAGTATGTATACTACTTCCTTCTTCACTCTTATTTAGATTTTCTTTAATGATTTTACTTACTCTTTCTGCAGGTTTTTCTTCAAATCCGGTTGCTATAACAGTTATTTTTATAGACTCTCCAAGACTTTCATCTATTCCCGCTCCAAAGATAATATTTGCATCTTGGTCAACTGCTTGTCTGATTAATTCAGCTGCTTCGTTTACTTCGAAGATTCCAAGATCTGTACCACCTGTTATATTTAATAGGACTGATTTAGCTCCTTCGATTGAAGTTTCTAAAAGGGGACTTTGGATAGCAGCCTTAGCCGCTTCAGTTGCCCTATTATCCCCCGTACCATGTCCAATTCCCATATGGGCTATGCCCTTGTTTAACATAATGGTTTTAACATCGGCAAAGTCAAGGTTGATTAGGTTAGGTACGGATATTAAATCGGATATACCTTGGATACCATGTTTAAGTACTTCATCGGCCATCATAAATGCTTGAGGCATTGTGGTCTTTTTATCTGCAATTTGTAATAATCTATCATTAGGTATTGTAACCAGTGTATCTACTTTTTCCTTAAGGTCAGCAACTCCCTGTTCAGCCCTAACCAGTCTTTTTCTTCCCTCAAAGGTAAATGGCTTTGTAACCACTCCTACTGTAAGGATACCAAGCTCTCTTGCCACCTCAGCTACTACAGGTGCTGCCCCTGTACCGGTTCCACCACCCATACCGGCAGTAATAAATACCATATCTGCACCCTTAAGGGCTTCAGCTATTTCATTTCTATTTTCTTGGGCTGCTTGACAACCGATTTCAGGATTTGCCCCTGCTCCAAGTCCTTTAGTGATCTTTTCGCCTAATTGCAATTTAGTCTCTGCTCTTGAGGAATATAGGGCTTGCTTGTCCGTATTCAGTGCTATAAATTCTATTCCCCTAACTCCCTCTTCAACCATTCTATTTACTGCATTATTTCCTCCCCCACCTACACCTACTACCTTAATCTTTGCAAATTGATCTACATCGATATCAAAATCAAACATTTAAAACTCCCCCTTATCCTTAAGTTCTTTTTCGCTATTCTGGTTTAAATTTCTGTGCTCATCATAATTTTGCATTTTCTATCTTGTTTAACCATATTCTTCTGATAGCCGCAAAGTTGTCAAACAACCTGCTACCAAAGGTAAAAATGGCTGCATAATAAAGTGGTACTCCTAATCTATCTCCTATATAAGCTAAAAAAGCTGCAAGCAAAGCATTTCCAAAGAATCCTGAAACGAATATCTTCATACTAAAATTTTGTTCTAGATTAGCCCTTATACCTCCGAATACAGAGTCTAAACAGGCTAAGATTGCTACAGATATATATAGGGAATAAGCAGTATTGTAGGTATATGGTAACAAAAACCCAATTACTGCACCTATTAATATTCCTATAAGTGCAAAAATCATTTACTCACCCTCTCCTACTGGTTTTGCATAGGTAAAGTTAAAATTCCCCCTATATTCAGGAATAGTTACACTATCCTTCATTTCAGGTTCAAATCCTATTTGGTAAACGGATTTTAATAAGTCCCCATACGTACCAGGTGCGTTTACTGATGCCATCAGTTGTTTTGGATCTCCAATGGCCTTGATAACAAAGGGAGTTCCAATGCTCTTGCCATTGATTCTAATAATGGGACCACCACATATTATCTCAGATGTGGCTACTACCCTTTGGTTGTTGATGCTGATTGCTTCAGCACCGGCTATTTTCAAATCATTTAATATATTTAATATATCTACATCATGTATTACATCATCATTTATGTCAAAGCCTACTATTTCCGTAGACATATTGTCATACATAGTAATCTTGATACCCGGACCCTTTAAGGCCGTTCGACCGGAACTGGCCATATTTACTTGAAGGTTTTCTGTAAGGAGGTCTACCATATCCTCCTCCCCCTCGTAAATATTCCTTATGTTTTCCAGCTCCTCTTCCTTTTGCTTAACAAGATTCTCCATTTCAAAGATTTGATTTTTTAGAAATGTGATTTCATCTTTAGTGGTTTGGAGGGATTTAACAGTAACCGGAGCTATGGATTCTACTTTCATCTTCATCTGAGTTGAAATAAGGATACCAACGATGATACTAAATAATCCTAAGATGATTTTGGGATTTCTATCTTTCATTTTAATTCACCATTTCCTCTACAGGGCTTGAATATATAAATTCCTTAACCTTTCTGTACTTGGGGATGGAAACATTCTTATCCTGAGTCAAATGCACTATATAATCGTAGTTTCTAAGTTGCCATACTATGCCCCTCTTTATTGCTAGGGCAGATTCAAGAGTGTCCGAATTACCTATGGCTTTAATGATTATAGGTGAGTTTACCGGGACTCCGTTTATTACTATATGATTACCGGCCCTTACTATTTCAGTAAAGGACGTATATCTCAAATCGTTTATTGATATTGCTTCTGCCTCTGCTGCGTTTAAAACGCTTATTACTTGGAGTATTAGGTCCAATTCATCCACTATGCTGTAGCCTTCTCCATATTGGACATCTACAGGTGGGTCATTTATCTCCAGGATTATACCGGGTCCTACTAAGTCTACGTAGCCAGCCAAAATCCTATATTTCATTGTATCCTTATATAAATTTTCAGCATATAGGTCGTTTTCTACTCCACCCTTTTCATATTGCTCAATCTTAGTTTCCAACTCCTCAATCCGATTGGCTTGAGCATCCCTATCGGCCTGGGCCTTCTTTAGCTCCAGGGCCAGTTGTTGCGCTCTTTGTGTAGGTAATATTCCTTCGCCTACGGATTTAGCTATTGTTTTAAACTGAATTGATAATATCAATCCTAAGAAGACAGATAAAACTACTATGGCCATATAATTTCCTTTTTTCTTCATTCTATCCCTCTATTCATTATCAAGTACCAATATAGGGTTTTCCCCCTTGTTCATAATGATTATCTTGCACTTTAGCTGTCTGTTCTCAATATCCATTAAGATTCTATCTAATAATCTTAATTTATATTCTACATTATCTAGTCGTCCAAAGGCAACACCTATACCATTATTTAAATCCATATTGATCTCTTGGTCTAAGTCGAAATTTATGGTATTGATCTTCTTGCTTATATTAATTATATCATCTTTCGTAAAAAAATCCTCTAATTTAATTCCCATTCCATCATCTTTTATATTTTCTCCCGGCTTCTTAGCTGAAATATTGTAACCAACTATTGTTGGAAGGGTTTCAGAGATGGTATCTTGTATTTCTAAAACGTAGCCTTCCTTATCTATTAGCATATAGGTGGCTAGTGACTTTATTTGCAAAACCGGCACCCTTTCTTCAACCCATATACTTATCTTGTTGGGAAGCTTATGTTTTACTTGAGATACCTTTATATAGGGTAAGCTTTCTAAGGATTTTTCTGCATCTTTGGAGCTTATCTTTAGTAGGTTTTCACCTAAAGTTACTCCCGAGCCAGCAATAATAGTTTCACCAGATAATATATTATTTCCTTCCACAATAATTTTATCTATATTAAAGAAATCGGACCTAAAAGCATAGGCTAATAGAATGGTTATAAGAGTAAGCATTAAAATCAGTCTAAATATAATTTTTCGTCTCAGTCTTTTTCTTTCAACCCTTGTCATCTTCTTCATCTTATCACCTCTATACTTGTCCAACAAATTAGTAGCAGCAAAAGCTGCTACTTCTCTATCCGGATGTGGGCTCCCAGGCTTTTGAGGATTTCCATCATATTATCATATCCCCGATCGATATGATAGATATTGCAAATTTCAGTAGTCCCTTGGGCTACCAACCCTGCCAGCACAAGAGAAGCACCACCTCTTAAATCCTTAGCACTTACCTTAGCCCCTGTAAGCTCTTTTACACCCTTGATTACAGCAACTTTACCAAAGGTCTTGATATTAGCCCCCATCCGATGTAGCTCTTCTGCTTGCTTAAACCTATTTTCAAAAATAGTTTCATTAATAACGCTGGTACCATTTGCAACGGTTAATAATGCCATTATCTGAGCTTGCATATCCGTAGGAAATCCCGGATAAGGAAGGGTTTGTAACATCTCAATGGCAGATGGTCTATTGGGTCCTATGATCTTTAATGAATTGCCGTTAGCATATATTATGGCACCGGCTTCCTTAAGCTTGGCTATAATACTTAAAATATGGTCTGTTACTATGTTCTTAAGAAACAGCTCTCCCCCGGTTATGGTTGCAGCAGTCATATAGGTTCCTGCCACTATTCTATCAGGTATAATCCTATGTTCACAAGTTCTTAATTTTTTAACCCCTTCGATGGTAATAATATTGCTTCCCGCACCTTTTACTTTGGCACCGGCCTTGTTTAAGTAATTCTGCAAATCGATTAGTTCCGGCTCCCTAGCTGCATTTGAGATGGTAGTAGTACCTTGGGCAGTCACTGCTGCTAACATGATGTTTTCAGTAGCTCCCACGGATGGATAGTCCAATTGAATTTCACAACCTTTAAGACCTTTGGCCTTGCAATCCAAGAAGCCATGAGCCTCTTCGATGACGGCCCCCATTTGTCTCAAGCCCTTAAGATGTAGGTCTATGGGACGCAAGCCTATTTCACAACCACCGGGAAATGCCAATTTTGCTTCCCCAAACCTGGCCAACAAGGCTCCCATAATGATAATAGATGATCTCATCTCCCTTACCAGTTCTTCCGGTACTTGAACCTTATCTATAGTAGATGAATCTATGGTTACCCTATTCCCCTCTACATGAGTTTTGGCTCCTATTGAATCAAGAATTTTTATCATTATATCCACATCTCGAAGCTTGGGAATATTAGTTATGGTACTTGTGTCGCCGGAGATTACAGAAGCTGCCAATACCGGCAATACTGCATTCTTTGCCCCCTGTATGTTTATTTCACCAGAGAGCCTATGTCCTCCATCGATAATATACTTTTCCATTCACCCACCTCCATTGCACTATATGAATATAGTATGCAATGAAAATTCCGGGGTTACTTTTTTTCAAGAAGTTCTTCGATTTCTTCTAAAATCTTCCTACTTGCATGAATATCGCCTAATTTTCTACAATTATCCGACATTTTTTTCAAGCCTTCCCGATCCCCAATAAGGTCCCTTATATTCTTATATAAGAGTTCCCAACTTAAGTCCTTTTCTAATATAAGAAGGGCAGCCTTGTGTTCTTCAAAGACCCTTGCATTATACTCTTGATGGTTTTCAGCAGTATAGGCCTTAGGTATTAGGATACTTGGAACCCCCACAGCGGATATTTCGGCTAGGGTTATGGCGCCGGCACTTGTCACTATTAAATCAGCAATATTTAAGGCCTCAGGCATATCATAAAAGTATGGCATAATTTTAATATTTTCATCTACATCCAGGTTTTCCTTATGAACCCTAGCCATAAAATCATCATACATCCTAGTCCCGGTTACATGGATAAGCTGGAAATTGTCTTCCGGCCTATAATTCTTTATGATTTGAAAGAAGGCATCATTTAATTTCTTTTGGCCCCCACTACCTCCAAAGGATAAAATAAATGGCTTAGATGGATTTATATTTAACTTATTATATGCTATAGGCTTATTGACTTCAAGTATTTGTTTTCTTATGGGATTTCCCGTCTTTACAACCCTTTCAGGGTTTTTGAAATACTTTCTAGCCTCATCAAATGTTACTGCTATTTTATCTGCTTGAGCTCCTAAGATTTTATTAGTAATTCCGGGAAAGGCATTTTGTTCGTGGATCAATACGGGTATATTTTTCCTCTTTGCCATAAATACTACAGGTCCGCTGACATATCCTCCCGTACCTATTACTGCATCAGGCTTGAACTCTTCTATTATCCTCTTGGATTCCATAAGGCCATGTAAAAGCTCTCTGACTGCTATAAAGGATTCCTTATTTAATCTTCGGGGCATACCACTCACCCTGATGGTTTTAAAATCGTAGCCTCCCTTAGGGACCAACTCGGCTTCCAAACCTTTTTGGGTACCTACAAATAGGATTTGGGCATCCTTATATTTATTCTTAATTTCATTGGCTATGGCAAGGGCAGGATATATATGGCCTCCTGTACCTCCCCCCGACAGTAAAAATTTCACTATAATCAACTCCTATCCAATTTTGCATATCTTGATATGTTTAATAGAATTCCTATGCCAGACATATAAAATAGTAATGATGTACCTCCGTAGCTGATGAATGGCAGGGTTATACCCGTTGTAGGTAGGGTTGAAGTCACTACGGCTATGTTGATTAGGGCTTGAACCGTAATTAGGGCTGTGATTCCGGAGGCTAAAAAACACCCGAAAAGGTCTTCTGTCTTCAGGGCTATGATAATCCCCCTCCATATAACTACCAAAAATAAGAATAATACTAATAAGGTACCAAAGAGTCCTAATTCCTCTCCTATTATTGAGAAGATAAAGTCATTATAAGCTTCGGGTATATAAAAGAACTTCTGTCTACTTTTACCTAGGCCCAGGCCAAATAGGCCACCTGAACCAAGGGCATACAGGGATTGAACTACCTGCCAACCTTTCCCCAGCTTATCTGCAAAGGGGTCTAAGAAGGTGGTCCACCTATCCATCCTATATTCGTTTCCTTCACCTGCAATAGCATAGACCAGGAAGGCACCTGCTCCGGCTCCTAAAAACACCATATGGCTTAACTTCATGCCGGCTACAAAGAACATGCCCATAAGTGCTCCGGCAAGGGTCAATGTAGTTCCCAGGTCAGGTTGGAGGTAGATAAATAAGCAAGATAGGCCTATGATCCCTAGGGCCGGTATTGTACCCTGGGTAAAAGTACGTATTTTATCCTTCTTATTGGACAAGAAATTGGCGAAGAAGATTAAAGACCCAAACTTAATGGCATCCGAGGGCATAAAGGTTGTAAAGCCAAGATTTATCCATCTGGTTGCCTCCTTTAATTCAACTCCCAAAGGTGTAAAAAGCAGTATTCCGGATAGTAGGGAAAGTAAATATATAGGTAGTGCCCATTTTTTAAAATATCGGTAATTGATGTTCATCATAACTATCATACCGACAAATCCAATAGTAGCTGAAACGAGTTGTTTTCTAAAGAAATGATAGCCGTCTTTAAAGTCTACCATGGCTTTAGGCCAACTTGCGCTAAAGACCATAATTACCCCTATAAATACCAAGGCTACTATGGCTATTAAGAGTATGAAGTCAACGGACTTCTTCTTTACTACCCTCTTTTTTCTTTCCATTTTATCACTCCATTAAATTCCTGACTGCATCCTTAAAGTCATTACCCCTCTTCTCATAAGAAGGGTACATATCCCAACTGGCACATGCGGGAGAAAGGAGTACATTATCCCCTTTTTCACCTAGCTTATAGGATAGCTCAACTGCTTCTTTCATGGATTCAACCTCTTCTACCCTGTTAAATCCATTATCTAAAGCTGCCCTTTTCAACTTCTCTTTAGTCTGCCCCAGTAATACCATGGTCTTGACTTTGCCCTTAAAGGACCTTATAAATTCATCATATTCAGACCCCTTATCGTAGCCTCCGGCGATTAAAATAATTGGGGAGTCCACGGCTTCTATGGCTTTAATGCTGGCATCACAATTGGTTCCCTTGGAATCGTTATAAAATCTTATCCCATTTTTTTCAGCCACATATTCAATCCTATGCTCCACTCCCCTAAAGGAGGATAGGACTTCCTTGAGGATTTCATATTCTATACCCAAAGCTAGGGCTATTCCAATACAAGCCAGGGCATTTTCAAGATTATGTTTTCCAAGGATCTTAAGGTCTGAACAAGGCATTAAGCTTCTTATATTTTTCCCATCATTTATTACTATATAAGCATCCTTAATAAATATTCCCTTGGAAAGCTCTTCCCTGATGCTAAAGTAGACTATATTAGGCTTCTTAAGATTTAACTTCCTCAATATTGGATCATCCCAGTTTAGGACCACGCAATCATCCCTATCTTGGTTTTTGAAAATATTTAATTTGGCCCTTATGTAGTTGTCTAAGCTACCATGCCAGTCTAAGTGGTCCGGGCTTATATTTGTAATAAGGCTAACTCTTGGTTTAAATGTACTAATATGGTCTAATTGAAAACTGCTGCATTCGATTACGAATATATCTTCTTTTTCCTCCACTACGATTTTTTCAAGGATTCCCGTACCTATATTTCCTACTACATGGGTATTAAATCCGGCCTTATTAAATATTTCCCCTACTAAAGTTGTACAGGTGGTCTTTCCGTTGGTTCCGGTTATCCCTATAAAGTTTTTCCATTTGGATAGCCTATAGGCCAGTTCTATATCCGTTACCACTTCAATGTTGTTTTCTATAGCCCTCTTTACAAGGGGGGCAAAGGGAGGGATACCGGGACTTTTTATCACTAGGTCTATATTTGAAAGGTCCATGTCCCTAACTCCCAGATGGAAGTCTATAGGTAGACCTTCTATTTTTTTTAGTATATCCTTTAAATCTTCTTTATCTTTGGAATCTGCTACTATTATATGGCCTCCCTCTTTATGGACAGCCTTTATAGCAGATATACCTGTAATACCCAAGCCTAGAATAAGGATATTTTTATTTTTTAAATACATATAATCACTTTCCTTTGCTAGATGAGACTTAAAATTCCTATAATGCAAAGTACTACGGTTACTGACCAAAATACTCCAACGACTTTGGTCTCCTTCCAGCCCTTGTGCTCAAAATGGTGGTGGAGGGGGCTCATTAAAAAGACCCTTTTGCCTGTAAGCTTAAAAGATGCCACTTGGATTATTACGGATAGGGTTTCTACAAAGAAGATTCCTCCGACTATGGGAAGCAATAGGGGAAGTTTCATCAATATAGCAATTCCTGCAATAGCCCCACCTAAACCCAAAGAGCCCGTATCCCCCATAAAGACCTTGGCAGGGTGTGCATTGTGGATTAAAAACCCTAAACAAGCTCCGGCTAAAGCAGATGAAAACACTGCTACCGGAAGGGTTTCCATACCCCAGCTTATACCCACTAGGCTAAAGAAGGCCAAGACTATTATAGATACACCTGATGCAAGACCATCAAGGCCATCTGTAAGGTTTACACTGTTTACTGTTCCCACTACTACAAATACTATGAAGGGTATATAAAGGCTGCCTAGGTCCAAGTATACATCCTTAAGGAAGGGAACTATTATTTTAGTTTCAAAGGCCGAAGTTCTAGACTGATATACTGCTAAGACTACAGCTAGAAGAACTTGAGCTAAAAACTTCTGATAGGCCCTTAAGCCTAAATTTCTTCGCTTTACTATTTTAATATAGTCATCTATAAATCCAATTAATCCAAATCCTAAAGTAGTAAGGGTAAGGAGAATTACATCATTTGTCAAGATTTTCTGTCCCGAAGTGATAACTGTAATCAATAGGGATGCAAATATTATAATTCCTCCCATAGTTGGGGTCCCTGATTTAGAAAGATGGGATTGAGGCCCATCCTCTCTTATGCTCTGTCCTATTTTTAATCTTTTGAGCAAGGGTATTATCAAAGGTCCCAAAATGAGACTTATTATAAATGAAATAGCAATTGCTCCTAGTATGTGAAAATAATCCATGTAACTTCTCCTCTCAAGTGCTTTATCCCCTTAAATAGTCTAAGACGATTTTCCTTTCATCAAAGGGATATTTTTTATTATCTTTTAATATATATCTTTCATGTCCTTTGCCTGCCAGTAATATAATGTCCTTTGGCCGGGCTATAGAAAGGGCATACTCGATTGCCTCTTTTCTGTCCTCTATGGTCTTATAGTCTATGGTGGTTCTTTTTATTCCTACCAATATGTCTTCAATTATCCCCTTAGGATCTTCCAGCCTTGGATTGTCAGAGGTTACAAGGGCAAAGTCTGCATGATTGCCAACCACTTCTCCCATCTCAGGTCTTTTAGTCCTATCCCTGTTTCCTCCTGCTCCAAAGACCACTATCTTTCTGCCTTCTGCAAATTGGTCCAATATAGTCAGTACATTCTCCAAACCATCTGCAGTATGGGCAAAGTCTATGATTACTGTATAATCCTTGTTTGTAGGGACAACTTCAAATCTTCCTTCAACCCCTTGTATGGATTCAAGGCCTTTCTTTATTATATCCAATTCTATATTCAATGCAATAGCACAAGCAGCAGCTGCCAAAGCATTATAGATACTAAAGCGTCCCGGTACATTCAGGTTAATTTCAATATCAGTTTTTTTGTAATTTAATTTAAATTTTACTTTATCAATAGAATATGTTATTTCACTGGCAAATATATCTGCAATATTTTCTATTCCAAAGGAAATTATCTCTCCCGGAATAGAATTTATCAATTGCCTTCCATATTCATCATCTATATTGATGATATTGTAGGCCCTAGTCTTATAAAATAATTTTTTCTTGGCCTTAAAGTATTCCTCCATGGTCTTGTGGTAATCTAAATGGTCCTTAGTTAGGTTTGTAAATATGCCTATTTGATAATCTAAATATTCTACTCGGTTAAGGTCAAGTGCATGAGAAGATACCTCCATGACACAGGCCGTCATCTTATTATCTACCATAGACTTAAGGCTTCTTATCAGCTCTAAGGGCTCAGGGGTGGTATTGTTTAAATCCAAGACCTTTTCATCCATAAGGGCCCCCGTAGTCCCTACTAGCCCTGTCTTGATATTGGAATTTTCCAAGATGCTCCTTATAAAGTAAGATGTGGAGGTCTTTCCGTTGGTTCCTGTGATTCCAATAAGGTCTAGCTTATTTTGAGGATAGTCGTAAAATCTGCTGGCTAAATATCCTGTAGCATCATCTGTATCCTCAACCCGGATACTGGTTACATCCTTTGATGGACTTTCTTCATGGCTTAGTACAATCCCTATGGCTCCTCTGTCTATGGCCTCTTGAATATATTTATGACCATCCTCTCTAAAACCCTTCTTTGCAATAAAGAGGTAACCCTTATCTACTAATCTTGAATCGTGCTGGATCCCTAATATATCCAAATCCAGGCTGCCTTCAATTTTCAATGTCTTATAGCTTCCTATAAGTTCCCTAAGATTCATAATATACCTCCTAGCACATTAATTAAAGGCAACTTAAAAGTCGCCTTTATTAAGAGTCTGAAAAATCAACAACTATACCAATCTCTCCACTTATTTCTTCACCTGGTGCCGGAGTTTGACTGATTGCATTTCCAGAGCCATTTAATGTGTACGAAATATTATATTCATCTAGAGCAATTATGACCTCTTCCTTAGTTTTCCCAATGAGGTCAGGCATTATGATGGTCTTAGGTTTCAAGTTCAGATATAGGTCTACTATGGAACCCTTAATAACCTCTGTACCCGGCATTGGGAACTGATCCTTTATAATAGATTCTGTAGTTATTTCCAGATATTCAGTTGTATATTTTAAGCCCAAGTCAGTCAAGGTCTTTCCTGCTTCACCTATTTTCTTATTCCTTAAATCAGGTATTACCACTTTCTCATCTATGGATTTTAATTCTTCCTCCGTAAATACCCTTTCTACCTCCAAGTAGTTTAAGGTATCCTCTACTACTTTATTGGCTACAGGCCCTCCTATTTTACTTCCATAGTATACGCCTTGAGGCTCATCTATTATGATAAGGGCTGCAATCTTTGGATCATCTACAGGGGCCACAACTCCGAAGGAGGAGATATACTTTCCGTCTACATATCTGCCATCGATAATCTTCATGGCTGTACCCGTCTTACCCCCTACTCTAAAACCCGGAACATATGCACGTCTACCTGTACCGTCTTCTACTACTCCTCCCAGTAGGTCCAACATAGTCTTTGCGGTTTTATCGGATAAAACCTTTCTCTTAACTTCTGTAGGGAAGCTTTCCACTACATTTCCTTCATGGTCTATTAGCTCTTTAACCAGCCTTGGCTTCATTAGGTTACCACCGTTGGCAAGGGTTGAAAAAGAATTTACCATTTGAATTGGACTCACAGCTATTCCATGTCCATAGGAAAGGGTTGCAAGGTTAACTTCTTTTATAACGTCGGGACTGGATGGGATTATTCCAGGTGATTCCCCTAATAAATCAATGCCTGTATTTTCACCAAAACCAAAGGCCTTAATATATTCAAGCATCTTTTCCTTGCCCACCTGTCTACCCATATTTACGAAGGCTACGTTACAGGAGTTACTAAAGGCTTCTTTAAAATCCTGGTCACCATGAGGGTCATACCAACTATCACACTTTAAAACCACTCCCTTAATATCCCTTACAAATCCATCACAGAAGTAATGGGTATTTAAGTTGGCACTATTCTCCTCAAGAGCTGCTGCTGCAGTGACTATTTTAAAAGTAGACCCCGGCTCATATATATCATTTATAGCAAAGTTTCTCCACATATCGAACCATTTTGATTGAAGGTCTTCACTTGAGAGATTTGCCCACTGGGCTTTTAAACTTTCATCTACAGGCTGTCTTGGCTCATTGGGATTATAATCCGGCTTATTTGCCATGGCCAGTATATCCCCTGTAAAGGGGTCCATAATTATTATAGAAACATTTTTAGCCTTATTGTCTAATAAGGCTTGGCTAGCTGCTTTTTCAGCAAAGTGCTGTATGGTTTCATCTATAGTCAATACTACTGATAATCCGTCTTTAGAGTCATAGATCTTCTCACCATCATATGGCATCTGCCTATTGGCAGCATCTGTAGTTTTAACCCACTTGCCCGGAACTCCTGCAAGATACTTATCATAAGTCCTCTCTACTCCATATAGGCCATTGTTATCTATATCAGTAAAACCTAGGATATAGGAGGCAAAGTTTCCATATGGATAATATCTTTTGCTATCATCAACTACTGTAATGCCTCTGATGTTTAGCTTTCTCAATTCAAGGGCTTCGTCCCTTGTTATCCATTGCTTTATCTTTTCAGTCCTGCTTTGTTTTGTTATCTTAGCGAGGACCTCTTCCTTATCAATTTTAAGTACATCGGCAATAGTTTGTGCAACTTCTTCTGCCTCCTTGATATCAGCCGGTGTTGCCCACACTGTATAGGCAGTTACACTAACTGCAAGCTTCTTGCCCTTCCTGTCATATATTATTCCCCTGTTGGATTTAATATCTATTCCCTTGGTCCATTGCTCTAAGGCACCCTTCTTTAATTCTTCGTTTTTGAATATTTGTAGGGAAAACAACCTCCCCCCTAGGAAAAGCACCACACTTACTACTATTCCCAGAACAACTCTCAATCTCTTCTTTGTAGTTTTATTAGGTGTCTGCAAACCTCAACCCCCCTTAAGCAGGACTTACTTGAATACTCCTTTAATAATATCAGCAAGGCCACCTTTGGCAACTTCTGTGTCCCTATCCTCAACTGAAACATATACCAGCTGACCTTCTTCCGGATAAATCATACCAAGGCTGTTTATAGCTTCTTCACTGATTTTAGTAGTACTCTTGTAAGTCTCTAAATCCCCTTCCAGATTGGCTTTTGTCTTCTTCAGCTCTACTACTTCCTTTTCCAATCTAGTTATCTCCAATCTAGCCTCTGTTATTTTAGCATAACCGGATAGAATAAACAAACATGTAATAAATGATATTATTGCAATGGCAAAATACATCCTTTTGTTTATAGCCTTCTTCTTTACCTTTATTTGCTTCTCTATTTTCGGTTGTTTTATTGGTTCAGGATAATAACTATATTCAGCTTTGGCTACTAACAACTTATTCTCCCCCTTAAACTTTTATACCTAAAGTTTTTCTGCAATTCGAAGTTTTGCAGACCGCGATCTTGGATTTAATTCCAGCTCCTGGGAACTTGGACCTATTGGTTTTCTGGTGATGATTTTTATCTCCCTCTTCTTGTCACATATGCATTGTGGATACTCCGGCGGACATATACAGTCCTTAAATAATTCCTTAAAGGCTTCCTTGACGATTCTATCCTCAAGGGAATGAAAGGTTATTATTGCAAGTCTCCCTCCCGGCTTTAGGACATCTACCATGGTTTTTATGGACTTCTTTAAGACATCCAGCTCCCTATTTACTTCTATTCTTATGGCTTGGAAAGTCTTCTTAGCAGGATGGTGTCCTTCCATTCTCACCGCCTTGGGTATGGCTTTTTTTATTACGCTTACTAGCTCTAAAGTCGTATCTATGGGTTTTTCTTTTCTTTCCTCCACTATGAATTCAGCTATCCTCTTAGCCCACCTATCCTCTCCATAGTCCCAGATGATTTTTTCCAGTTCCTCTTTGGAATACTTGTTTACAAGGTCCCAAGCAGAGAATTCTAAACTCCTATCCATCCTCATATCCAGCGGAGCATCCTTATTATGGGAAAACCCCCTGGACTCCTCATCTAATTGGTGGGAGGAAACCCCTAAATCCAATAATATGCCGTCAACAGCTTCTATTCCTAATTCCTCTAGTACCTTATCTATATTTTCATAATTGGAGTGTACAAGATGAGTTTTATCCTTATACCCTTCCAATACTTGGCTTGCTTTATTTAGTGCATTGGTATCCTGGTCTATTCCCACCAGCTTACCATCTTTTAATCTTTTTACTATTTCCAGTGAATGGCCTGCCCCACCCAAGGTTCCATCCACGTAAATACCATCTTCCTTTATATTTAGTCCTTCTATTACCTCATTTAAGAGTACCGATACGTGATGAAACTCCATGTTTTCGCCTCCATCTAAATTCCAAGTTCAACCATCTTTTCTGCTATGGCATCATAACTTAGATTGTCATCTTCTGTATAAGTGGTCCATTCTTCCTTGCTCCAAATCTCTATTCTTGTGGAAACCCCTATGATTACTGCATCCTTTTCCAATTTAGAATGGTCTCTTAAATTGGGGGGAATCAAAACTCGGCCTTGTTTGTCCAAGACACATTCACAAGCTCCCGAAAAGAAAAATCTTATAAAGGCTCGGGCATCTCTGTTGGTAAGTGGTAGGGCTTTTAGTTTTTCCTCTATAATGGACCATTCACTCTTAGGATAGACAAATAGGCACCTATCTAGACCCTTGGTCATAACGAATTCAGGTCCTAAACCATCCCTAAATTTTGATGGTATTATAATCCTTCCCTTGTCATCTAAAGAATGTTGATGTTCCCCAATAAACATATAAGACTCCACCTTTTTCTAGAATCCTACCACTTCTCCCCACTTTGTACCACAATAACTATATTCTATACCATTTCCTTAAATCCTTCTACATATTTGAAAAATCATTCATATATTTTAGGACCTTAGTCCTATTTTGTAAAAACCGACACCAAGAAGGACCCTTTGTGCAAAAAATGAAAAAACAGAGAAAGATTTCTCTGTTTTTGTCTTGTTTTGTATTTACTTAGACCCTTTATTCTTATTTCGGATAAATCTAAACAAGAGGATTCCTACTATTATGGTAGCAAGGCTTATTAGTTGGGCTACCCTAAAATCACCCCACATAAGGCTATCTGTTCTTAAGCCTTCTATAAGTCCACGAGCCAGAGAATAGAGTATTATATATAGGAGGAAGACCTCTCCCTCCACCTTTTGTCTCTTTCTATAATACATTAGGAAGATAAATACTAGTAAGTTCCATAGGGATTCATAGAGGAAAGTAGGATGAACCTTGACTCCATCTATAATAATTCCCCAGGGTAGGTCAGTTGGCCCTCCATGAGCTTCTTGGTTGGCATAGTTTCCCCACCTGCCTATGGCCTGTCCTAGGATTAGACTAGGGGCTACTATATCCCCCAGGGTCCAGAAATTTAATTTCTTTACCCTACAGTAAATTATAGCAATTATTATTCCTCCTATTACTGCTCCATGAATGGCAAGACCTCCACCTCGGATGTTTAGGATTTCACCCGGATTATCCTTATAGAAGTCCCAAGAAAATATAACATAATATGCTCTTGCACCTATTATTGCGCCGGGTATTGCAAAGAGCAAAAAATCTATTAGGGTATCCTCGTTTAAACCTCGCCTCTTCCCTTCCCTTAAAGCCAAGAGGGTACCTATGACTACCCCAAGGGCAATGAGTATACCATACCATCTGACTTCAAGTCCAAAGAGAGTAAATGCTACTGGATCCATATATCAAACCACCTCTCTACTCTGATAGTAAAACATAAATAGTATACCATAATTTACTGGTCTTTGGATGCCTTAATTATGGAAAGGACCATATTATCAGGTTGGAAGTGGGTAGTGAATCTTTCTTTTAGATCCTTAAAATCTATACTTTCAGCTACTTCTAAATAATCCAATAGGTTAAAATCGTCGAAGTATAAGTCAGTAAAATTATTTACAATAAACTCCTCTGAATTAAATCCCATAATAAAAGACCCTAGGTTTTTCTTTTTAAGCCTTATAAAGTCCTCTTCACTTAAAATATCTTCAACAGGTCTTTGGATAAGGTCTAAAACCCTTTTATTTACCAATTCAGGCTGGTTTGACTGACCTACTACCAGGGAGTGGCCATAGGTTTTCTTTCCTGTATAATAGGCTCCAAAGGTCTGGTCTATAATCCCTTCGTTATAGAGGTCGCTGTAGAATTTAGCACTTGGAGTAAATAACAAGTCCAAAATCATATTGGTTATAATATCCTTTTTAACTGCTTCTTTGCCACTGTGACCTAGGTCAAAATCCTTAAATCCAATATAGAAAAGGGGAATGTTTACAGACATTTCTTCCTCTATTAACTTTTGAGCCACGGCCCTTGGCTCTTCTTCGAATATCCTCTTAAGGTCATGGCTTGTTTTATCCATCTTTTTCTCACTCTTCTTAACCACATCTAAAATTTCCTCAAAGGAAAGGTCTCCTACTATAAACAAGACCATATTTTTAGGATTGTAGAAGGTGTCGTAGCACTTATAGAGCAATTCTTTAGTAATGGTATTGATACTTTCAACGGTTCCTGCTATATCGATTTTCACAGGATGGTTTATATACATGGCCTTAAGGCAGTTGAAGAAAACCTTCCACCTAGGGTTATCATCGTACATCTTGATCTCTTGGGCTATGATTCCCTTCTCCTTATTTACATTTTCATCTGTAAGATAAGGAGATTGTACAAATTTTATGAGAAGGTCTAAGCTCTCATAGAAGTTATCCGTAGTATAAAAGAGATAGGATGTCTGATTAAAGTTGGTATAGGCATTGACATTGGCTCCAAGCTTAGAAAATTGATCGAATATATTTGCCTCTTCTTCTTCAAATAGCTTGTGCTCTAGGAAATGGGCGATTCCTTCAGGTACGGTCAAGGGCTCATCTTCTCCCAAAGGGACAAATACATTGTCTATGGATCCGTATTTTGTTGAGAACATGGCATATTTTTTTGTAAATCCAGGCTTAGGCATAAAGTATACCTTTAAACCGCTGTCCATCTCCTCATATAATATTTTTTCTTTAATTCTATCGTTATAAATCTCTTTCAAAATCTTTACCTCCAGTTAGTTTTTTCCTTTCATGAAGTATATAGTGTCTATGGAAATAGTATCTGCAGCACTAATGATTTCATCTCTAGTGACATGATCAAAGTCACTTAAGACTTCTTCCAGGGACCTCTTATCATTACATAGGTTTTGGCTAAAGAAGAATTCTGAAATTAGGAAGGCACTATCCTTTATGGATTCAGTGGATGTTTTAATGGACTTCTTAGAGATTTCTATATCTTCATCCTTGAAGTTTCCATTCTTTACTTCTTCCAATTGCTCATTAATTATATCTACAGTCTTGCTATAGTTTTGAAATTCAATGCCACTATCTACTATCATAAGGGACTTATACTTTAGTATGGATGAGCTTATATAGTAGGCAAGGCTTTCCTTTTCCCTTACATTTCTAAAGAGCTTTGAATTGGGGCCGCCACCGAAGATATCACTGGCTAATAACAGGCCATTATAGAGCTTATCTTCAAATGGGATTGAGGACCTATAACCTATTACCAGCTTTCCTTGAGCTACATCCATCTTATCAGTTGCAGCCTGCTTTTGGCTAACAGTTGAAAGGATTTTTTCCCTCGGTATCCTTACTATATGGTCCCTTTCCATCTTGTTATTTTCCACCAGGTATTTCTCTATTTCTTCATTAAGACTTCCAACATAGAAGATTTCTATAATGCTGGTATCCAATATCTTCTTATAATGGTCATATAGGTTTTTTTCATCCATATCTTCTAAATCTTCCGTATAGCCGATTTGGTATAGGCTAAAGGCTTCATTTTTACACATTTCCTCTATACACCTATTTACTGCATAGGACCTTTTGTCATTAATCTTTCCTTCTATTCGATTTTTATGGTTTTCAATTTCTTGTTCTACAAATTCCTTCTTAAATCCACCCTTTTCTAAATAGGGGTTGAAGATGATCTCCTGCAACATTTTAAGGGCCTTAATATCCTGGTCCTTATCAAGCAGGTATTCCCCACTTGCCCATTCCATAGTAAACCTTAATACATGCCTTTCCCCTCTTTTATTTATGGCACTACTATAGTTGGCACCATACATATTCTCCAATTCCTTTTCGATTATTAGATTATCGGGAAAGTTCTTGGTCCCCCTCTTTAAAAGCAAAGGCACTAGTGCGTTTTTAGTTACATCTTCCCTATTTAAGGGCCTGATAAAATAATAGCTTAGTAAATTAGACTTAAACTTGTCAGTTTCTATTAAGTTTAAAAAAATTCCCTTTCCTAGTTCAATTCTCTTAGATTCTAACAATTCGCATACCTCCTCAATGTAAATAATATACCCAATTGTAGGTTTTTTTAAGCATGGATAGAAGTCCTTGCAAGGATCCCAACCACACCTCCTTAAAAGATTAATATATAGTTTATTCTTCTGGTGTGAAATATATGTTAAGTTTTTTTGTTGGGGTCTTTTTGTTGGGTCTTTATTTGGGTCGACGTTTATGGTCATGGATTCATCTGCCACATTAGCTTTTGACTATACTAAGATAGTCTGCCTCCATGACTCATAAACGTCCTACTAATACTGAAAAGTATTTTAACCCAAAAGGACCAAAAGGAACCGACCCCTTTGTTCCTAATCCTTAGTGGCTTTAGCCCTAGAGCAAGAAAAAGGACTTAGTGGTTTAAATTAATACGACTTCGAAAAAATTTGCTAACTGAACTTTGTTTTTAGACGCAGTAAATTGGTAATGATTTACACCCTTTGGAGACAGACCCGGGTCCCAGCTTGGAAATCATTCCAATTTTCAAGGATAAAAACATTAGTTCAGTCAAATTTTTGAGGGAGTAGGAATTTAAATCCTAAGGCCTTTTTCGACCCAAATAAAGACCCTAAAGAATGACCCTCAAAACTCCCTATCTGATCCTAAACTTTAAATTGTGGATCTTGCTTAGGGAGTTTTCGTAGCTTTGGCCTTGTAGGATGTCTGTGACTATATGGTTAATGTCCCAAAAGATTTTATCGTTATCGGTTAATAATATATTAGTAATTGCACCATCTTTAGATTTTACTGTGTCTTGGATTAGGTCCTTGATTTCCGGGGTCAATTTTTCGTCATAGGCTATCTTTACCCCTATAAGGGCTTCATCATTTAGAATAATCGTAGTTGCATCATCTATTCCATATAATTCTACAACTGCATCGGATATGGTCTCTGACCGTTGGATTATATCTTCATCTCCAGCTTCCACTGAAACTGTATCCTGGTCTTCCACCGATACAAGGTTTGGGTCTTTTACCGGATTTTTTGTATCAGGGTTCATACAGGCACTTAAAAGCAAGGCCACTGATATTCCTAAAATTAAAAAACCATTGATTTTTTTCATCTTTATCCCTCCTCGTATTAGTTTTGCATTTTTTTCAAAATTAATACAAGGAATAGAAAAAAACAAAAAGGGGATAACCCCCTTTTATTTACTTAATTCCTGTGCAATTTTTACTCCTGAGCTGGTGCCTAGTCTGGTGGCCCCTGCTTCTATCATTGCCTTTGCACTTTCTAAATCCCTTACTCCGCCGGATGCCTTAATGCCCAGCTTGTCTCCCACTACTCTTTTCATAAGTTGTACATCTTCTATTGTAGCCCCACCGGTACTAAATCCTGTAGATGTCTTTACAAAGTCTGCACCGGCTTCCATGGAAAGTTGGCATACTTTTTCCTTTTCCTCCTGTGTCAATAGGCAGGTCTCAATAATTACCTTTACTATGGCATTAGGATGAGAGGCCTCTACTACTGCTTGGATATCATCCCTAACCAGGTCGAAATTCTTATCCTTCATGGCCCCGATATTGATTACCATATCGATTTCATGGGCTCCGTTTTCAATGGCTTCTTTAGCTTCCAGGGCTTTTATTTCCTTAGTATTAGCTCCCAGGGGGAAACCCACTACCGTAGCTATTTTTACATTTGTATTTTCTAATAATTCTTTACAGTATGATACATGGTATGGATTTACACAAATCTGACCAAAATTATATTTTATGGCTTCATTACAAAGGTCTTTTATCATCTCTCTGGATGCATCCTGCTTAAGTAATGTATGGTCTATCATGGCTAGTATTTCTTTCATAGCTGCCTCCTATTTTATGATCTCTACCAGGTCTCCGTTATTTATTCCGGCTGCGTTTCCTTCTTCAAGGTCTACATGCATTTCCAAGGCATAGGTATCATGTACCCTAACTAAAACATTGTCGAATACAAGCCCTCTTGGGCCGTCTGTCTTCACTTGTACAATATCCTTATCCTTTACTCCAAAATCTTCACCGTCACTTGTATGCATATGGATGTGTCTTGCAGCAACTATAATTCCTTCCTTTAATTCCACTTGGCCCTTTGGTCCGATTAATTTAGCTCCCGGAGTATTGGTAATATCCCCCGAGTTTCTGATAATAGGGTCTACACCTAGGCTAATAGCATCTGCTATGGATACTTCAAATTGAGTATCTCCTCTTACGGGTCCTAATATTCTAACGCCTTGAATTTCCCTCTTTGGTCCAACAACATCAACTTTCTCCTCGCAAGCATATTGTCCCGGTTGCGATAAATCCTTTTTCTTAGTTAATTCATAACCCTCTCCAAATAAGATATTCAGATGTTCCTGGCTCAAGTGAATGTGTCTATTGGATAATGCTATTGGCAATTTAGTTTTCATTAAGCTTTCCCCCTCGACATATGATACTTTCATTATAGCAATTAATAGGAAAATGTTCTAGACCTATTGTCTTTTCCCCAAAAAGAAAAAAAGCTTTACCTATGAAGGTAAAAGCTTTCATCCTTATCTATATTCTTTCCTATTTCAAATAGCTCATTTTTAATCTTTATATTATCCATAATGGATACCTTGTCCGTATTTGATACAAGATAGTTTCCTTTATAATCGCAATTAATGGCCCTAAAGAATAAATCCATAACCGGGACTGCGCCCCTAAAATGATCGTGGCTAAAGGGTGCTCCTCCAACTGATAAGAAGATGCCCTTTCTATCCTTACCTCTCTTGTAATTATCCCCGATAGTGTATTTTATTGACCAATATCTTTGACACCTATCTACTACATTCTTAGATAGTGCACTGATGGAGTTAAAATATATTGGAGCCGCAAATATGACTATATCACTGGTATCAAATCCATCATAAATTTCCTGCATACCGTCTTTAAATACACAATTGGAAGTTCTTCCACAGTGTTCACACCCTGTACAGGATCGTATATCTAAGTCCTTGATGATAATTTTATTTATTTCATAGTCCAATTCCCTAACACCATCTAGTAGGTAATCCAGTAGCTTTTCCGTGTTTTTATTTCTCCTGGGACTACCCATTATGGCCAATACCTTCTTCATATGCCCTCCTAATTTTTGAACAATGCTTTTAGATACTTAAACAGTGTTGATTACCCTACCTAGCCTCATTATATTATAGTAAGTTAGTCATGTAAAGCCCTTTTTCCCCTATTTTTGATAATGTCCGTCACTTTTAGAGCTCCCATAGAGCTTGCAATTACAAAGCAAATTATGCCCAATATCTTATAATATAGTGACAGGTCAGTAAAAAATGAAATCACATAGAAGATGATAAACATAAGATAAAGCCTAATTATCTTCCAGTTATTAACTGATTTTATTTGACCCTCCATCTTCTTTTTATTGTGTTTATATCTATCGATTATAAATTGGTCTATAATCTCGTCGCTAGGA
This sequence comes from uncultured Tissierella sp., assembly GCA_964540195.1. GTDB lineage: Bacteria > Bacillota > Clostridia > Tissierellales > Tissierellaceae > Tissierella_B. Next base: position 13,093 of record CAZIMA010000001.1, on the reverse strand, counting down.
TATTCATTGATGCCTTTTAGGATCTCTTTTAGTCTAGAAAAATCTATTAGGATTAAGGAATGGCCATCCTCAGCTCCATCTTGAAAATATGAGCTACTTACCATAATGCCCTCCTGGTAGTTTAAATAGTTTATATAGTTATAGAAATCCCTTACCTTATCCTTAATGACCTTATCCTCTTGACTTGATTTCATGCATTTCACACCATAAATTCTACCATTTATAGTAGCTTCTAAATCAATATCATCCTTAGCATAGAAAAATTCAGTTTGATAATGCCTTTCCAAGACACCCTTTATATATGTTACAAATTCCTCCCTGTTCATCTGAGAAATTTCCCTCATTAGCTTTCTGCTCTTTAAGTCCTCCTTAACCTTTACTACCTTTTCATCTCTCTTCTTAGTCTTAAATTTTACCAAGGCCCTTGAGGTCAAATATACAAGGGCTAAACTAATATAGATGGGCAGTATTAGGGTATTGGTAATGGATGAGAAAAAAGCAAGACTTAGGGCAAAAAGCAGGATTAAAAACCCAATTTTATCCACCCTTACTGCCTTATAGGACATTCCCTTGTTTATTTCCTTTGAATAGTAGTTCTTGATTATTGCTTCATCTCTTCCTACTTGATATCTTTCCTTTAATCTTTTCTTCATTTCTACTACCTCTTTTCATATAGATAATTCCCATCAATTGAATTATTGACAAATATATGAAAAAAGATACGGCAATATTTAAAGCCATTCCACTGAAGAAGGGTTCCGGAAGCATTTGAATCATCAAGTCCGTTTTTGGGTCTAAGAGCCATAAATCATTGGTAAAGAAGATATGGTGAAATATGGTCCAGTACTTGCTAAAGTCCGATGCTACTAATAAGCCTATAATCAAGACCAAGACGTGGTTGGCAAATAATCCCAAGAATAATACCTTCCCTAAGTCTACTTTACTCACCCTTAAGGCTATATAGGTCATACTTATTATTGCTATAGCCATGGATGAATATTTTATAAGCCTAGCCAGGTCGAATAAATCCTGTACATCTACCATATGAAGAACTTCTTTTTCATTGAAATGGGGTCTTAGTAATTCTTCTCCCCCCTTGTGCTTAAGATAAGCTATTAAAGTCCCTGCTATTATATCCAGTTCTTCCATGGTCTTTCCCGTTACTTCCCGGGTTCCGTTTTGTTCAAACTGTTGGAGATAGTAGCCTTTATTGTAGGCGCTATTTTCTATGGAAGTAACCAAGAGTGATAAGGATATGGCTATGATTAGGACCACATATAATATTTTTTTCATCTTTTTCCCCCTTACTGATATTTAATTTAGGAACAAAGGGGCCGGTTCCTTTTGTTCCTTGGGATAGGTCATAAAAAAATCCAAGAAGTTGCCCTCTTGGATTTAACCCATTGCCTGTTCTAATTTTGCCAGATGTTTTAGGGGAAAGTATTTTAGCAGCTCCTTGTACTGGTCTACAGATAAACCCTGGACAGTGGTATAGATGTTTATCTTATCATCCAAGTCAGCTGATATAAACCTTTCCTTAATATGTTCGAAATTTTGAATATCTTCCATAATAACCTCCTTATTGAATGCTACTACTTATTATGGAAGAAAGATGATTAATTATACATATTATTCTCCTTCAGGCTCTTCCCAGTTGTGGGACACATTTTGGACGTCGTCATTATCTTCAAGCATATCTATTAACTTGTTCATCTTTTTAAGGTCTTCTTCATTAGTTAAAGCAACTGTAGTCTGTGGTACAAAACTAACTTCAGCCATTGCGAAGGAGTAGCCTGCTTGGGATAGGCCGTCTCTTATGGTGTTGAAATCCTCCGGACTTGTGGTGATTTCAAAACCATCTTCTGATGATTCAAAGTCTTCTGCACCTAAATCAATAGCTACCATTGTTAGTTCATCTTCATCTATTTCTTCAGTTCTTTCTATAGCTAAAATTCCCTTTTTGTCGAACATAAAGGATACTGACCCATTAGTTCCTAAGTTTCCACCATTTTTATCGAAGGCATGTCTAACATCTGCTGCTGTCCTATTCTTATTGTCTGTTAGGCAGCTAACCATTACTGCAACACCTGAAGGCCCATAACCTTCGTAAGTAATCTCTTCGAATATGTTAGAACCAAGTTCCCCGGCACCTTTTTTAATAGCCCTATCTATATTATCATTTGGCATATTTTCAGCTTTTGCCTTTTCAATAGCCGCCTTAAGAGCTGCATTGTAATCCGGATCCGGTCCACCTTCCCTTGTTGCTACCATTATATATCTTCCTAATTTTGTAAATATTTTGGCACGTCTTGCATCTTCTTTGCCTTTTTTATTCTTAATATTGTTCCATTTTGAATGTCCTGCCATGTATTTCACTCCCTATTCTTATTGCTACTCTATTTTAGCATATGTTTGCCCTAATACAAATACTTTTTAAAGATTTCGTCCATTATCCTATATATATATATGGACAAAATCACTTACTTAATGCATATCTAATCCTTATTTGGTCAAATTAATAATAGAAATTAAATAAAGATTTTATCACAAAGAGGTTCACAATGGATAAGGATAAATTAAAACTTCTTTTACTGGGACTTGTTACCGGCATTATAAATGGAATATTTGGGTCCGGTGGTGGTATGGTCATCGTTCCGGCCCTGGTCTTTCTTGTGGGACTTAAGGATTATAAGGCTCATGCTACAGCTATTTCTATTATTCTTCCTATTAGCATCATCTCTACCATAATTTATTTCTTCAATAGTACTATACCGCTAAAGTTAAGTCTTTATGTAATGGGAGGGGGACTGGTTGGAAGTTTTATTGGAGCAAAGTTTTTAAAGAAGATTCCTGCAAATGTTCTAAGAAAGGTATTTGGCTTAATTATTATATATACTGCCATAAGGATGATATTTAGATGAAACTAATTTTAATCGGATTGTTCTCAGGAATTATAAGCGGTATGGGTATAGGGGGAGGGGTAATTCTTATTCCTTCTCTAGTTCTCCTTCAAGATGTAAGTCAACTTACTGCCCAAGGTGTAAACTTATTTGTCTTTATACCAGTTTCTATAATTGCCCTCCTAACCCATAAGAAGGAAGGGAATCTGGATGTTAAAAAGAACAAGTGGATAATTGTTGGAGGCCTTGTAGGGGCACTTATAGGGGCTATAATCGCTAATTTAATAGAAGAGGATAGACTAAGAACCTACTTTGGAATCTTTCTCCTCCTTATAGGAATTCTAGAATTATTCAAAAAAAATAAGCCCAAGGAAGGCTAAAAAACACCCCGGGCTTATTCCTACTAACTATTCCCTATTCCCTATTCCCTTTCCCTCAAGGTTGCGTATATACATTCTCCGGTTAGGTATTTTAATCCCAACTCCTCTGCCTTAGCTATTACTTCCTCATTATAGGTACCAGGCTGGAAGAAGATATATTCAATATTAGCTTCTTTTGCTTCTTCTAAGATATTGATGCTAATCTTTGGTGAAACTACTATATCTACAACATCTACCTTAGCCGGTATATCCTTTACAGACCTATATGCCTTATCTCCTTCTATTTCATCATAATTAGGGCTAACACCATAGGTTTCATACCCGTGAGCCTTTAAAATCTTATATATCTTATAGCCCCACTTATCTTTTTTTTGTGTTGCTCCTACTACAGCCCAAGTTTTCTTAGCTAAAATTTCTTCCATTATTGTCATATTATCATCCTCCAAAATTCTCTTAAGTATCTATACCCATTCTTTTCTATACTATATTCTTATTCCATCTCTTGCAGGAAGGTGTTTTTCATCCAGGCCGGTTATTTCTCCCAATCCATTTGTTAAATTCATTACTTCCTTGGTGAAGCTTTCCAAATTGGAATTCATGACGTATATATAGATTTCAACGTCTTCTTTATATACCATATCTTCCGACCTATAGCCACTTGTCATCAAGAAGTTTTCAAACTTGCCAAAGAGGGTATAGGGGATGGTGATTTTAAGCCTAGTGTGAATGGTCATATCCACTATTCCACCTGCTTCTAACCCAATCTTAGCAGTCTTGGTATAGGCCCTAATCAAGCCTCCCCCTCCCAGCTTTACTCCTCCAAAATACCTGGTAGCTACTACTACTACATTTCTTAGGTCTTCCTTCTTTATGACTTCAAGGACCGGTATACCTGCAGTTCCGGAAGGCTCCCCATCATCGTTAAAGCGTTGAATATTGGAATCCTCCCCAAATACATACGCATAAACATTATGGGTAGCATCCCTGTGTTTTGTTTTAATCATCTCAATAAAGTCCAAAGCTTGTTCTTCGGACTCTATAGGAGATGCATATCCAATAAATCTGGACTTGTTTATTATTATCTCGTCTTCACCATAATCCTTTATAGTACGATAAACATCCTTCAAAGTATCACCATCTAACTCAAAATATATTCCTTGTATTTTTCATAATCTATGGCATTTATAACCAAGGATATCCTGGTCCCCTCTTCCATATACTCCATATTCTTCACATCATAGTTGTTCATAAAATAATTTACTATGGCCTGCTTATCATAGGGAATTTTCAGGTCTACCTGCCTATATTGCTGAGGAAGTAGTTCTTCTATAAGTTTCATAAGGTCCCCTAAATTTTTTCCATTCTTGGCAGAAATAAATATTTTGTTTTCCACTAGACTATGGTCATAGATAAGGTTTTGAATATCTACCTTATCCATCTTGTTAAATACGAATATCATTGGCTTATCCAATACCTTTAGGTCCTTTAAAATATCCAGGGTGGTCTTAATCTGTATATCCAAATTCTTACTGGATGCATCTACAACATGAAGGAGCAAATCTGCATATTTAACTTCTTCAAGGGTACCCTTAAAGGCTTCGATAAGTCTTGTTGGAAGCTTGGATACAAATCCTACCGTATCCGTCAGCAAGAATCTTTGGCCATTAGGAAGGCGTGAACGCCTTAAGGATGTGTCAAGGGTTGCAAATAACATATCCTCCACATAGACTTCTTTTTTATCCATACTTTCTTCGTTGGATTCCATCAATGCATTTAGCAAGGTTGATTTGCCGGCATTAGTATAGCCAACCAGGGCTACTATAGGTAGGCTTGAACCCTCCCTTTGCTTTCTCTTTACCCTTCTAACCTGTTCTACTTCCTTAAGCTGCCTTTCTATATTGTCTATCTCCCTTAAAATATGTCTTCTGTCGGTTTCCAGCTTTTGCTCTCCCGGCCCCCTGGTACCTATTCCTCCACCTGTTCTAGAGAGATAATCACTGTAACCAATAAGTCTAGGTAGTCGATATTTAAGTTGGGCTAGCTTTACTTGTAATTTACCTTCCGATGAATTTGCCCTGCTTGCAAATATATCCAGTATTAGATTAGTCCTATCAACGATCTTCTTGTCTATAAGCTTCTCTAAATTTCTTAGCTGGGCTCCAGTTAATTCATCATTAAATACAACTGTTGAGATATCCAACTCATCACAATAGTGCCTTATCTCTTCTGCCTTTCCTTTTCCAATAAAATGAGCTGGATGAATACCTTCTTTCCTCTGTATTACCCTGGAGATAACCACTCCTCCTGCAGCCTTTACCAACTCCTGTAGCTCATCCATAGAAGTATTTATATCTATATCGTCATTTGGAAGCTCTACTCCTACGATCAAAACCCTTTCTAATGCTGCCTCTATCACTTTATCACCACCAAATATTTGTTAAGATAAGTATATCATTTTTCCGGTTATTTATCAAAGAAATACGGTATGGCTGTAACTCTTTCCTTGTTAACATTGTAAATTATATATGATATAATATGATATGTTTGCTGAAATTTTTATTTATTTACTTACACTATCAGGAGGTAACTAATGTCAGATGAAAATAAGGAAAGAAAAAAGAAAAGAAAGCGAGAGTTTACTGTGTTTAAAGCTTTTAAAATACTTATAGTTATATTTATAATTGGTGGTATGTTAGCAGGGGGTGCCCTGGGTGGTATAGCCCTATCAATAGTAAAGGATGCTCCGGATATTGACCCATCCAATATAAATGCAAGCCTGGCCCAAACATCCAATATAGTGGATATCAATGGCAACCTTATTGAAAAGATACAAGCACCTGAGTTTAGAACTGTTGTATCCCTAAATCAAATGCCACAACACCTACTGGATGCTTTTATAGCCATAGAAGATGAGAGATTTTATGACCATATGGGAGTAGACCCCCTTGGTATAATGGGTGCTATTATGGATAATTTCAAATCCGGCAACCTCCGTGGTGCCTCTACCATAACTCAACAGCTTGCAAGAAACCTGTATCTTTCCAACGAAGTAAGTTGGACCAGAAAGATTACTGAAGCCTATCTTGCACTTAAGATGGAAAGGGTACTTACTAAGGACCAAATCCTTGAAGCCTATTTAAATAGGAGTTCCTTTGGACAAAATGCCTATGGAGTCCAAGAAGCAGCACGAACCTATTTTTCTAAGGATGTAGGAGACCTTACTGTTGCTGAATCGGCTTTGATAGCCGGTATAGTAAAGGGGCCAAATATATACCAACCCTATATGAGAATTAACCCTGAAAACTATGACCCTGATGAGCATTACGAAGTAGGCCAAATTGATATTTTGGGTGTTAGATATATTCTGGCTTTTAACCCAACTTCTGTAGAAAGACAAAGATTGGTATTAAGTAAGATGCTGGAGCTTGAAAAGATAAGTCAAGCACAGTATGATGAAGCCATTAATCAGGATATTAAGACAAGCCTTAAGCCTGAGGAGAAAAAGAATGCAGATATCACATCCTACTTTAATGATTATGTAAAGACAACGGTAAAAGAAGCCCTTAAGGATAAATTGGGATATACAGGGGAGGAAGCCGAGCAGCTTTTATTTGCCGGAGGTTTGACTATATATTCGACTATAGATATAGAAATGCAAAAGCAACTTGAGGATATATATGATAACTTCACTGAAGTTCTTGTAGGCAATACTTCTAATATAAGAGGGCCTATCCTAGTTGATTGGAACTTAAATAAGGCAGGAAATGTATTAGATGATAAGGGAAATTTGATTTTTTATAAAAAGGCAAATTTAATAAATGAAGACTATGAACTTATAATCGAAAAGGGAACCTATACCCTTGAGGATAATGGAGATATAGTAATTAATAATAGAAAGCTTACCCCTTATCCTAAACATATAGACGTAAGTGACTATTATACCATTGATCAAAGAAAGAATTTAGTAACCCATACAGTAGGGTCTATAGTTATTCCTGAAGGGGAGTTTAGCCTAAATGATGACAGGTCCATTAGAATCTCAAAGGTCTTTTTAGATAAGAACGATGACTTCTATAGGGTTGAAAATGATAATATACTAATCAATGGCAAATTCTTCTATATAGCTAAGGATGGTATTGTTCAACCCCAATCAGCAACAACAATCTTAGACTATAGGACAGGACATATTAAAGCCATAGTTGGAGGAAGAGATGTTGAGGGTCAAAGGATTTTAAATAGGGCTACAGATTCTGCCAGACAACCGGGTTCCGTTATTAAACCTCTAGCCGTTTATCTACCGGCTCTTGATAACGGTTATACTGCAGCTTCAGCTATAGATGATATACCATTTTATGATGGAAAGGGTAATCTTTGGCCTAGAAACTGGTATCGGGGTTATAGGGGAATGCATACCTTAAGAAAGAGTGTGGAGCAATCAGTAAACGTCAACTCAGTAAAGACTCTCCAATCTATTGGTATAGCTACTTCAATGACTTACTTGGAAAAGATGGGCATAGTAAACACGGCTCATCCTGAAAGGGATAATATAATAACCAGAAGCGAAAACCCTACTACCAATGATGAAAATCTTTCGGCACTTGGCTTAGGAGGTATGACTAAGGGAATGAGTCCTTTAGAGATAACGGCAGCCTTTGGTGCAATTGCCAATGGGGGGAAATACGTTGAGCCCATTGCCTTTACCAAGATAATCGATAAGAACGGCAACCTCTTATTGGACAATACTCCTAAAGAAACCATAGTAGTCTCTCCTCAAGTGGCATATATAATGGGAGATATTTTAAGAACTACGGTTACCAATGGTCTAGCAGGAAGGGCTAAATTATCCAATATGGCTGTAGCAGGTAAGACGGGTACCACAAATGAGCAGGCTGATATCTGGTTTGTAGGTTATACTCCATACTATGCTTCAGGTGTATGGATTGGAAATGACTCACCTAAGATTACAATATCCAAGGGAAGTGCCACGGCTGCATCCCTATGGCAATATATCAATACAAGGGTACACGAAAAGCTTGAAAGCAAAACCACCTTTGAAAGACCTGGGGGGATTGTATCGGCAAGTATATGTACCCAATCCGGTCTTCTTGCAACGGACTTATGTGCTAGGGACCCTAGAGGTGTTATAAAGACCGAGCTATTCGTCGAAGGAACAGTCCCTACAAAACACTGCGATATGCATGTGGCTCTGAAAGTAGATACAGGTAATGGCCGTCTGGCAAATGAGTATTGTCCTGATGACCGTGTAGCAAGCAGAATATTTATTCAAAGAACTCCACCTTATAATCCAGGAGACCATAATGGTATAGTTCCAAGTGATTATCAATATAATGCTCCTACATCCTATTGTACAGACCATAATGAAGCTACAATAATTGTTGATCCACTGGAAGAATGGTTCAATGAATGGTTTAACAATAATGGCAACAATGGTAATAACGGAAACACTAACAGCAATAACGACGAAGTAGTTCCATTGAATCCACTATTTAATGAATAAAAATGACAGTCCATTTTGGACTGTCATTTTTTACTTCTTTGTCTTTGGGTCGAAGATTACTGCCATAATATATCCAAATAGGATTATACCTGCTATTCCTGCTGCCGCTGCTTCTATTCCACCGGTAAATGCACCGATAACCCCCTTGGATTTTGCCCCTTCGATAGCTCCTTTAGCAAGCGAATTCCCAAATCCACTTATGGGTATGGTTGCACCGGCTCCACCAAATTTAGCTATAGGTTCGTATATGCCTACAGCCCCCATAATTATGCCGATTATTAAAAATGTCACCAGGATATGGGCAGGTGTGAGTTTGGTATTATCTAATATGACCTGGCCTATGATGCAAATCAAGCCCCCGACTGCAAATGCTTTTATATATTCCATCTCTATCTATCCTTCCCTCTTGTTTTCAACTGCCACTGCATGTGCTATCCCAGGTATGGACTCACCTTGCTGAGTTATAAGTGTTGAATGAAGGGCACCAGTGGACATGATTAAAATCTTGTTGAACTTTCCCTTTTTCATTTCCTTCAATATATATCCATTAAAAACCGAGCCGGAGCAACCGCAACCGCTTCCCCCGGCATGGGTATCTTGTTCAATTTGATCGAATATTTCAACACCGCAATCCGTATAATTCTTTGATAGGTCATAGCCTTCCTTCTTCATCATATCTATCACTATATCCTTACCTACATAGCCTAAGTCTCCTGAGATTATCAAATCATAATATGAGGGATCCCTTCCCGTGTCCTTAAAGTGATTAATAAGGGTATCCATTGCTGCAGGTGCCATTGCTGCACCCATATTAGCAGCATCCTTTATTCCCGGGTCTATTATTTTACCTGTAGTTATATACTTAATATAGGGTCCGGGACCCGATGGGGAAATCAATGTAGCACCTGCACCTGTAACAGTCCACTGGGCTGACATCTTTCTTTGATTTCCATATTCCAGGGGAAACCTAAACTGTCTTTCAGCAGTGGAGAAATGACTGGAGGTAGCACATACTATCTTATCTGCAAATCCTCCATCCATTAACATGGCACCTAAGGATAGGGACTGGGTCATAGTAGAACAAGCACCGTATAAGCCAAAAAAAGGTATAGCCAATTGTCTTGCAGAATATCCTGATGCTACAATTTGATTCAGTAGGTCCCCTGAAATAAGATAGTCAATATCTTTAGGAGAAAGGCCTGCCTGGTTAATTGCTCCTTTTATACATTCTTCTTGGATTTTAGACTCCGCTTTTTCCCAGGACTCGGTCCCCCAAAGGTCTTCTTCTAGGATCAAATCGAAATAGTCCTTTAGAGGCCCCTCTCCCTCCTTAGGTCCAACTATGCTATATGAACCAATAATAGATGGGGGGTTTTCAAGTTTTACAGTTTGACTACCAACTCTCTTCATCGCCATATAATCACCTCCTAAAAAAGTAGACTTAATAATCCTACGATTACAGAGCCACCTATGCCATATACTAAAACCGGTCCTGCTAAGATAAACATCTTGGCTGCTACGCCAAATATAAAACCTTCTCTCTTGAATTCCATTGCCGGCGAAACTATGGCATTGGCAAAACCCGTAATGGGAATAGCAGCTCCTGCTCCTCCAATTTTACCGATTTTGTCGTAGATTCCCAGCCCTGTTAATAAGGCTCCGATAAAAACCATGGTTAGGGATGTAGCTGCTCCAGCCATTTTTTGATCTAAGCCCGTTGATTTAAAATAGTTTAAAATTATTTGTCCTATAGTACATATACTTCCTCCTACTATAAAGGCCAAAACTATATTTTTTATATATGTTGGTTTTGGACTTTTTTTATCCGTATAATTTTTATAATCTTTTTTATTAAGTTTATCCATTAAATGCCTCCTAAGAAAATAAAATAATATAGGGCTCCACATACCTTTCCTGCTAATAAGGAAAGTATTACTAGCTTCATTTGCTTTTTAATCTTAAATTTCTTGGAAATTGAAGGTATAACATTGAAGGTCTCTGCAAGGGCAGATGAAAAGACTCCTAAAAATATACCTGAAAACAGGCCTACTATAGGCACTAAGGCCTTTATTCCTATATTGAAGCCATAAAAGTATGCTAATGTAAAAAGCCAGGAGCTAAGCATGAAGATAATTTCATATAGCTTTAAATATCTTTTAGTCTCTGTAAGCTGTATCATTCGGGGAAATATCTTTATAAGGGTTATAAAGGCTGCATATGCTCCACCAACTAATACTCCTCCTCCAAAAGATGATATAATCGGTAAAATATTTTTCATCTTATCAATCCTTAGGTATTTTATCCATATTTTCCATGAGTTCATTCTTAATATAGGCTTCCAGATCATCATCATATAAATATAATTCTACATCCATGGGTCCCGGTTCCATACGCCTTCTCTTGCTGGAGCTCTTAACCCTTGTAAAGAAGGTAAACATCCCTATACCTAAGCCTAGTGAATATGGTACGCTCATTAATAGGGGATTATCTTTTTTTTCGCCTGTGAAGGCAAAATATAGGCTTTCCATAGCCTCTATCATATTTACATCCTCATGGAAGTACATTATTCCCAAGGCAGCTCCAAAGAACAAGGTGGTGCATACAAATAGGAGTTTTAGAACTTGAAATAGACCATTTCTCTTCTCCTTAGATTTTATTTCAAGGATAACCTGGTCTGCCCCATATAGTTCTATATCTATATTTGGATATTTCTCCAGAAGGATTCCAAGAATATTTAAACCGGTAATATAGTCCCAGGTTTCTTCTTCCTTAGATGAGTAAACTTTAGTATTCTCAACCTTCTTCTTTAATCCACTATCCTTAGAATAAACCTGTCCCAAATCCCTTATATAAATGGATTCATTAGTAGCCAAGCTTTTTTTATTCAATAATCCTATATATACTTTTTCTTTTTCCATTAATAATCATCCAACCTATTCATGACTAAAGTAGCACTCTTGGGAACATTAGTAGACTTATTTTGATTGATGTTCATTATGGCCACTATTGTTATGGTTATCAGCAATAAAATGGAAAGTGTTGTCATTATTTTTTTATTAATAGTCATCATCTTCATCACCTAAATATATTATTAGCTATTTATGATTACTTATTCAAAAAAAGACATATCATGCCTTTGCAAGATATGTCCTCATCTCTTCAACTATTTTCTTTTCTATTCTAGAAACCTGTACTTGTGATATGCCAAGAACTGAAGCAACCTCACTTTGGGTCTTGTCCTTAAAATATCTTAAAAGGATAATCTTTCTGTCCCTCTCTTTTAGGGTATTGAGCATGTCCTTTAGGACGATATTATCCACTATTTCCGTTTCTCCATCGTCATCCTTACTCAATTTATCTATTAAGTATAATGGAGTGCCGTCGTTTTCATGAACTACATCATAAAGATATTCCGGATGATAGGTAGATTCTATAGCCATTACTATTTCTTCTTTTTCCACACCTATTGCATCGGATATCTCTTGAATAGTGGGCTCCCTACCTAATTCCTTGGAAAGTCTTTCTTCTGCTGCCTTAGCCATATAAGCCACTTGTTTTAAAGACCGACTTACCTTTATGATTCCATCATCCCTTAAAAACCTTTTAATCTCTCCTACAATCATGGGAACTGCATAAGTAGAAAATTTTACTTCAAAGCTTAAATCGAATTTATCTATAGCCTTTAATAATCCAATACTCCCAATCTGAAATATATCCTCAAAATCCAACCCCCTATTGGCAAATCCCTTGATTACAGATCGTATAAGTCCTAAATTGGATTCTACCAATATTTCCTTTGCTATCTTATCACCACTTTGAGACTTCTTTATAAGGTCTATAGTCTCTTCATGGGATAATAAAACCTTTCCCCCTGAACTCATATTATCTACTCCTTATCAATAGAGCTTTTTATTCTCTTTCTCATAATGACAGTAGTTCCCGTTTCATTTCCACTCTCTACTTTAAGCTCATCCATAAAAGTCTCCATAACCGTAAAGCCCATACCGGACCTTTCCATTTCAGGTTTAGAAGTATAAAAAGGTTCCATGGCTTTCTCTATATCCCCAATTCCCTTTCCATTGTCTTTTATTATTATCTCCAACAGGTCTCCTTCTATACTGGCCTCCAAAATTACCAGCCCTTGCCCATATTCATATCCATGGATTATTGCATTGGTAACGGCTTCTGAAACAGCAGTTTTTATATCTGCCAATTCCTCAAGAGTAGGGTCTAATTGTGCAGCAAATGCTGCTACCACCACTCTTGCAAAGGATTCGTTGCTAGACTTACTTAAG